>JAHYJR010000010.1:0-12137 GCA_019429005.1 Nanobdellati archaeon
CAACATACAATAAAGATGCAAACATAGGCATAAACACAAGAAGCGGCGGGAATGTTTGGGACGACTCAAGATATTCAGCAACAACATACAATAAAGATGCAAACATAGGCATAAACACAAGAAGCGGTGGAACAGTATGGTGTGATGAAGATAACTGGTGTCACAGTTAGATTATAGAGATGAAATAAAATGATTAAAAAAACACTTATCTTAACTACAATAATCTCACTTTATATCTTAATCTTAATGCCAACAGCATATGCAGAAATAAAATGTTATGCACCCTCCTGTAACTCTGAAAACACATATAAAACAGTCACGTATAACATAGGTGGAACTGTTTGGAATGATCCTAGATACAGTCCAACACAAATCAACAATAACAATACAGTTAAATCTCAAATGGGCGGAGTTATTTGGAGTGATCCAAGATATGCACCAAAAACACCAACTAAAACAAATTTCACATTAGGAATAACACAAAATTGGACAGTCTGGCACGATGAACGTTATGCACCAGATCAATTTGACCAAGATTTTTTCTTAATAAAACCGAAAACAACAACAACATACCAAAATACAAATTCATATAACACAAACAATTATAACACTAAATATTATAACTCAAAAAAGTACAACACCAAATATTATTATAAAAACGACAATCATAACAAAAAATATTATAAAACAGAACAACCAATAGAATTCAAACCCTGGAGAACAAGCGGTATAGAACTAAACTCTCATGAACTTATAAAAATATACTAAAAAATTTTAAAAAAATCAGTTAAAAATATAAAACTACAACACCCCATATTATAATACTCTATGGGCCGGTGGTCTAGACTGGTTATGACATCGCCTCGACGTGGCGAGGATCGCCGGTTCAAATCCGGCTCGGCCCATACTTATTTTTTTACACCTACAAAATAATAACATTTATAAAATTGATTACTATCTAATATATCATGGATTCAAATAAACCAGATCAATTTATTTCATCAAAAAACGAAATATCAAATAGATATAATGATGAAATAACTGAAATTGAATGGAACCATACAGGCCAAAGTACTCTAAAACAGGGACTTTATAAAAATAATAATACTAACGAAATGTACAGATGTGTAGAACTTATATTACCTTCAAATCAAAATGGTTATTTTAATGAGTCTGTAATACCTGTATTTATCGGCATAAAAATTCAAGACACAACTAAAGATTTAATAGATAAATTTGATCAGATATTTGAAATATTAGAAAACCACGAAAATGTAACATACCCCGAAACTTATTTTATAGATCAATATATTGGAATCAATAAAGAAATTATAGAAAAACTTCAAAATAAAATTGATTTTATATTAGATATACAAGACGCATTAATACCAAAAATAACCGTTGATGGCGAAAAACTAGCAGATATTTATGTTTCTAGTAGATTTGATGGTAACGAATTATTAGATTTTAGTAAAGATGGTCAAAACACTTAATTCTAAGATTAATCCACATTAAGATACTTAGAATCAAAATTATTTTTTAAAGTATCAACTATATTTTTTCACAATTCTGGTGACATAATTAAATCATCATTTGTTTTAGGAAACGATACAAGTATTGTTGGAGCAATATAAATTCCAGCATCAGACATAGAATTTGCAATTATACCAGTAGAACTATATTCAGAAAACATATATCCTGCAAATCCAATCCCCCCCTTCATAAGTTGGAAAAAAATCCAAACTCGGATGAACTGAAGATATAACAAGAGAATCTATCAAAGGAAGACCTTATCGCTCTTTTAGACCATATTCTTAAAATGATACTTCAATTGCATCAGTACTTGCTTTAACTAAACCTCTTAAATGACGAACCTCATCATGATTAAGAGTATTAAGACCATATTATTATAGCAGTATGAAATATACCGCCCTTATTGACATCATGATTAAGAGTATTAAGACCATATTGACCATCAACCCCTAAATGTCTTTTAGAAATAATCGCACAACGTCCTAAATATAGACCCTATCTTGGATTTAATGCGACAGTAAAAAGAAAATTATCTCCAATTATATTTGAATCATCTTTATCAGGCCCTATAAAACCCGTACATATCGGACAAGAATTATCATAAATATCTTCAATAGCTCTAAGATTCTATGCAAGTAGATACTTAGAAAAATTAATTGGTTTCATATAAACAATTATAAAATTTAACTTTAAATTACTATTTAATAACAAGACTTTCCTTATACTTTTTTGCCATCTCAAATTCAGGCCCTAAAACAAGGCATTTTGTAGGACAAACTTCTTGACACCGTCCGCAAAAGATGCATTTTCCAAGATCAAGTGTCCAAATCTTTTCATCTCTAGATACAACAATTGCACCAGTCGGACAAGCCCTCTGACACATACTGCAATAGATACATTTAGATTTGTTGTACTTATGTTTACCCCTAAAATCTTTTGACATTATTGGTTTAACATATGGATATTTCTGAGTAAAAGGTTTCTTAAAAAGATTTCCCACAACATCAAACAATAAATTAGCCATAATTAAAAACACCTTAAAAAAATATTACCCTGAAAAGATCAATAAATACAATAATCCCAGACATCCAATAGATGTTTACCGCCTGATTAATCTTTAAACGTGCAAAAATAACTCGGGAAATAAGAATTACAAACAATACAAATATACTTTTTAAAACAAAAATTAAAAGTGAAGAAGCACCACCCAAATAAAGCGATACCATTAAAGCTATAAGCACAAAGGTCTTAATCATATGAGCTAATTCAAGAATAGCTAACCTTGAACCCGTATATTCAGCAGTAGAACCTGCTACAATCTCTTGATGGCTCCCAGGTATATGAAATGGTGGCATCTCAATTTTAGCAAAAAAAGCAAGTAAAAAACCAAAACCAGCCAAAGGATATGAATTGATAAGCCAATTTGAATTATACACAATTGACGCAGAATTATTTACAACTGCAACTACAACAATTGACATAGCAAGCACAATCTCATACGCAATCATTTGAACAATACCACGTATCGCACCGTGTATACCAAAAGGATTACCAGATGAAAAACCTGAAAGATAATATGCAAGAGAACTCAATACAAGCATATATAACACAAAGATAAGATCACCATTAAAAGATATCAAACCAGAAAAAACAATAGGGACTATAAGAGACACAATCAACACAGAAGATAAAGATATTACAGGCCAGATACTGAAACCATAACCTGACTGATGTGGGACAACACCCTCTTTTCCAAAAAGCTTGATTATATCATAAACTGGTTGAATAATTGGAGGACCTACACGATTCTGCATAACTGCCGCAAGCTTTCTCAAAATACCAAAATAAAGGATACTTAAAACTAAAACTAATAATATACCAGGATAAAACAGAATATTAAACATAGTCTCAATCATTCAAATTACCTCTAATTATATTTTTTATCAGCAATAGATCTTAAATTACTTGCATCAAGAATTTCATTTCCTGTTTGTTTTAATATAGTAACTCTATCTGTACAAGCAAAACAAGGATCAAGTGCACCTACAACAATAACAGGAACATCTGCTAAATCATGACCTATAAGCATAGTCTTGACAGATAAAAGATTAGCATAAGTAGGTGTTCGGATTTTCACACGTGCGGGTTTATTTGTACCATCAGATTTAACATAATATATCAGTTCTCCTCTTGGAGCTTCAACACGAGTTACAACCTCACCTGAAGGAACAATCAACGGCAATTTAATGTATATATCCCCTTTAGGTATATGTTTAACACAATGTTTTACAATATCAGATGACACTATAAGTTCTTTTGCACGTACTACAACTTTTGAAAACACATCACCTTTAGTTTCAGTTATAACATCAAATCGAATATATTTATAAGCCTCATATCCAGTATCACGCACATCATATTTTATTCCTGATGCTCTTGCTACAGGACCTACTGCAGAATATTTCTTTGCATCTTCTTTGCTTAATATACCAATATCTTTAGTCCTTAAAATAACAATATTATCTTTTGACACAATATCAATATAATGAATAACTTGTTTTTTTATGATATCCATTGTCTTTGATATTTCGGAAAGTATTTTTGGATCCAAATCACGCCGTACACCACCGATTTTATTCATTGCATAATTGACACGATTTCCAGATATTTTTTCAAGAAGATCCATTACATGTTCCCTATCACGCCAAACAAGTTGAAAAAGCGTATCAAGACCAATCTCATAACCAACAACACCAAGCCATAACATATGAGAATGAATCCTCTCTAACTCTGCAATAATTGTCCGAATATATTTAGCACGCATAGGAATCTCAGCACCATGTAACAATTCAATCGCACCACAATATGCTATAGTGTGATGAGAACTGCAGATACCACAAATTCGCTCTGTAAGAAATACACTTTGAACATAATCTTTTTTCTCTAATGCTGCTTCAATCCCACGATGAAGATAACCAACATTTATATCCGCATCTATTATTGTCTCACCATCAAGCCTAATATTAAAATATTCAGGCTCAAGAAGTGCAGGATGTTGTGGACCTATTGGAATTGAATTTGATATATCTGAATTCACATTACATTTAGGTATCTTATCATCCATAATATCACTTCCTTAATGGTGTCTTTGGTGAATCGTGAGCAAGAAACAAATTTTCAGGTTCATCATTACCAACAATTTTCACACCAAGCATCTCTGACAATTCTCGCTCATACAATTTTGCACCTGGATACATCCCAATTATAGTATTTATTTTAGGATTATCACGCACAATCTCAATTTTTAAATTAATTGGAATATTATCCCAAATAAAAGTATATATTACTTCAATTACTTCCCCCGTATCACAACCAGTAATATTTGAAATCCTATAGATTCCCAATTTCATTAATACGCTAAGAGCCTCTTCAAGATCTTTAACTAAAATATAATAACCGCTATTATCTTGCTTATACAAATTTCCCAATTCTTTTAACACAGCTTTCATAAGTTATCACTTTTATTATAAAATATTATCAATCAATTAATTAGTCTCAAGAAGTTCAATCGCTTTAATAATCCCATCCATTATAGCCTCAGGTTTAGGCGGACAGCCAGGAACATAAATATCAACAGGTATAATTTTATCAACAGGCCCTACAGAATTATATGCATCATGAAATATACCTTTTGAAATCGCACATGCACCTATTGCAACAACAACTTTGGGTTTTGACATCTGATGATATATAAGATCGACCACATCCTTATTCTTTGCAGTAACTGTACCTGCTATTGCAAATACATCTGAATGCCTAGGATTGCCTTTCTCTTGCATTCCAAAACGCTCAACATCATACCTCGGACTAAGGCACGCAAAAGTCTCAATACTACAACCATTACATCCACCACACTCGTAATGTAAGACCCAAGGCGATTTCTTTCTTGCAATGTTTAATATCTTATCTTTAATTCTAAAAAGAGCAGTCTTTATCATTATAGATATCTTTGTTAAGGTTGAATATATAGATTTGGGATTTGATTAATTAAAATTAAATTTTATAAAAATAATCAAACAATCCAACCAACAAAATAAAACATTCTTTACTCACTCAACAATCTCAAACCCATATTTCAAGATCAGATTAAAATCTTTTGTATTAGGCTTATACTTTGCAAACTTAACAAGATCACATGTTGAGAAACATTTACGTACAACGCTTAATTTTTCAGGCATCAGAGATTTAACAACCTTCAAGGCTTCAGTACTTGTGATATGCGTTTCAACCTTATCTATTGTATCACTCTCACTCAAGATATAAAATCTAACAGCTTTTGATACCATGATATATGCCTGTTTCTTATCACCTTTATCATACATTTTTTCAGCATTCTTAAGCATCTTAATTGCTTCTTTAGAAGGATTAATTGGCACTGAAAAGAATGATTTTTCTAAAGAACCACTGACCCGCTTAGATAAATGGTAATAATACAATATCAAAGATAAAACAAATAAGAACAAAATATATTTATAATAAGAATTTTCAAGACCTTTTACTTTTAGATTATCAACTTCAACAGAATTTTCAGAAAAATCAGCTGTACCTGTTATATTCGCATAAGACATTGTACCGTTTTCCTCTTTAAAATATTCAACATTAAATTTTGTAGAATTTGATTTTATAGGTTCAGCATTAAGATCACTTCGCGTATAATTAAGATTTTTAAGCATCGCATCCTTCTTCAAAAAATCATCATCACTTTCTAAAGCTGAAGATATATCAGACAGATCCTTATCAGACAATTTAGCTAAATCTTTAGGATCAAAATCATCCATTTTTCCAGTAATATTTGCCGTCTCTCCATTTGGACCTTCATACTCATATTTGAAATCAGACATATTATCCTTATCCAAACCATCAAACTCTTTATATTTCAAAGAATAACCATCCTCTTTAAGACTTTCATCAAGCTCCTTAAATTCATCTGTATTTTCTAACGCCTCAGAAAGTTCTTTTTCATCTTCAGGACTCATCTTTTTCAAATCATTTACAGAACCATCTTCAATATTACCTTTAATGCTCGCTTTACTACCATCTGGCTTCTTATAATCATAACTAAACTCACTATCATTTCCAGAAGTTGGTTCAATATTTTTTTCATCCAATAAATAGCCTTTATCTTCAAGAGATTCTTGCATATCTTGGAAATCCTTATCCTCTGACAAAGCCTTATCAAGAGACTCCATTCTTTCCTTATCAATACTTGCCTTTTCATCAGAAAGCTGCTGTTTCACAGAACTCATATCTTGCTTAGATCGCTGTTTCACAGAATCAAGCTTATCTTGCATAGGATTAGGCTCAGGTGCTGGTGCTTGTTGTTCCTTTTTTTGTTCTTCAAGCATCTTATCTAAAGATTCTTTAAGCTTCTCAGTCATAGATTTCTCTTCTTCTTGTTGCTCTTCTTGCTGTTGCTGCTGTTGTTGTTGTTGCTGTTCTTCATCTTCGGTTTCATCAAACTCACACTGTACTATGACTTGTGTGGTTGTCTGTTGAATATTGCTTACACCCACAACTTCAATACTAATATCTTCAACACTTTCAACAATTTCAACATCTCCAGTCTCAAGATTGGTATATTTAACTTTTAATTTGCCGAGAGTATAAGTTCCAGGAGCATATGCTTGAAGAGACATATACTCAGCAACGCCAGACAATTCATTTATCTGTGCAGATTGACATTGGGTATCAATAATATTCCCACCAATATCATTATAATCTTTAACCATAAATGAAAGAGACTGATTAAACGGATTATTAATTTTCAGAAAAATATTAACCGTTTCGCCAACATTCACAACTGTATTATCCACAGCTTTTTCAATAGATAAAGACTCAGCATACACAGATGTTCCAAAAAGCATAAGTATCATAAAAACATAAAACCATCGTCTCATGATAACACCCGATACTTTACAGTCCTCAAATAAAACTCAGACAAAATAAAAATAAAAGACATAAACATAAACCACATTCTTGTACTTGTCTCATCATTCGTACGCTCAATTTTTTCAGAAAGTGAACTGTAAATATCTTCAAGTGTATTGTCATCAATAGATTTGAAATATTCACCATTAGTCTCTTGTGCTATTAACTGAAGCGCCACCTCATCAAACTCAGCATACATAGGCCGTCCAAAGAAATCATATCCAAGTACAACCTGTCCATTCGAACCCATACCGATTGTAAATACTTGTATATCTTGAGAATTTGCAAACTCTATAGCCTCATTAATACTGATTACACCAGCATTATTAACACCATCACTTAATAATATAACAAACTTCTTTTTACTAGGGTTCGATGTTACCATATCAACTGAAAGTGCAAGACCATCCCCAATTGCTGTCATCCCTTGAGACACTTTGATATTCTTAAGACTTGCTAAAGTCCTATCTTTTGATGTTGTAAAGAATGATTGAGCTGTTGCACCATCTGAAAAAACAATAATTCCTACACGATCGTTAAGATTCAAATTTTGAACAAAAAGCTCAGCATTTCGTTTAGCAGCCTCAATCCTGTTAGGCGTATAATCTGTAGCAACCATACTCCCCGAAATATCAATTGCAAGAACAATATTTACACCTTCCTCACGATGAAGAAGAGCCACTTGCGGATCTGCTAATGCGAATATGACTGATGTGAACGCCAAGAATTTTAACAATAAAAGTATATTATTTCTAAACCAATTTTTATGTTTTGAAACTGTTGTCTTTATCAGGCGAATATCACTAAATTTTATAGCAGACAATCTATTTTTTTCTAAAGATAGATGGTATATATAATAGATTATTGGCAATAACACTAAAAATGAAAGCCAAAAAGGTTCTTCAAAATACATATTATATCAAGACCTCTCCTCTTTTTTATAAATGGATTCTGAAAATTTATCAATCAACCTAAATAGATATTTATCTTTCAAAGAATCGATATAGACATTTATCCTTAGAGATAAATCAATATAAAAAGCCACCATTCGGTTCAAAAGACCCTTATAATAAATATGATATAATACATTCACAGGTAATGCTGCAAAGATTATATTTATTATAGATACATCTTTATTCGAATAACTAAAAAAAGATAAAAAATATAGGAAAATAAATACCTGCTTCAATACATAATTTTTCAAAATAGTTTCTTTTTTCATAAAAAGTCCAGAAAATGCAGACATTAATATATACAATATAATCAATAACAGAAAATAATTAACAAACAAATCTGATAACGGTAAAAGATCCAGCTTTAGATAACTTATGTATTTTAAAGGTAAAATTGTCAACAATGATAATACAATCACAAGTGATGCAATAAACAGGCCTTTAATAAAAGTAATAATTTCAACAGATAATTTTCGACCAACTTTAATAGAATAAAAAAATATCAAAACTATAGACAGTACTAAAGATAAGACAATCATAAAATAGGGTATTTGAGATAATACAGATGTCATAAATTTAACACACATTTCTTATATTTTTTGGAATCCTACTTTTAAAAAATCCTGAAAGAGACTTAAACCATTCCGAACCATTTTGTATACCTATATAATCTGAACCGGATAATATTATCTTCTTTCTTATATATTCAAGATCCAATTCAACAAGCCTATGGTAATCCTCATAAAACTCTGGATTTGATGTATCAACAAGAACCTGTTCACCCGTTTCCATATCTTCAAGATATATCATACCTACATCGGGTATATCTATCTCACGCTCATCCATAACACGAATAGATATAAGATCATGTTTCCTTGAAACAATCTTAAGATACTTATCCAGATTTTGTGGAAGATTCATAAAGTCAGATATAACAAAGATAATACTTTTTCTTTTTGTGATATTATTTATATATTTTAATGCTGATGACATATCAGTTGTTTTATTTACAGAATTAAAAGACAAAATATCTTTAATCATATGTAACACATTCTTACGCCCACGCTTTGGTGGAATTATATGTTCAACCTTATCTGAAAATAAAATAAGTCCAACACGATCATTATTATGCACTGCTGCAAAAGCAAGTGTCGCTGAAATTTCTGCTGCAATCTCCCTTTTAATATTCTTTTTTGATCCAAAATCAAAAGACCCCGAAACATCAAGTAAAATATAAACTGTCATATCACGCTCTTCAACAAATTCGCGAACATAGGGTTTATTCATTCTTGCAGTAACATTCCAATCAATATTCCTTATATCATCTCCAAAACTATATTTACGATAGTCTGAAAATTCAATACCCGAACCTTTAAACTTAGAACGATAAAAACCCTGAATAAAACCTTCTGAATAAGACCGTGTCTTAAGTTCAATTTTACGTACAGTTTTAATAATATCTTTTTCAATAAGAGTCAAAATAACACCAATCTATGGAACATTTACTACATTCAATACCTTATTTATAATATAACTAGAATCAATATTTTCTGCATCAGCTTCATATGTCATCAAAACACGATGCCTTAATACATCAGGAGCAATCCCCTTTATATCTTCAGGTATAACATAAGCACGACCATTCATAAGAGCATGAGCTTTTGCACCTAAAGTTAACCAAATAGACGCACGCGGTGATGCACCATATGCAACAAAATTAGTGAAATCAAGACCATACACATCTGGATTTCGTGTAGCATTAACAATATCTGTCACATAATTTATGACTTTCTCATCTGCATAAATACTATGACAAAATTTTTGCATCTCAATTATCTTAACAATATCAATAACTTTTTTTGCAGAAGGCATAACACCCGAAGTCATCCTCCTCACAATCTCTTTCTCATCATTTAAAGATGCATATTTAACAGGAATCTTAAACATAAACCGATCAAGCTGAGCTTCTGGTAAAGGATACGTACCTTCTGTCTCTATAGGATTCTGTGTTGCAAGAACAAGAAATGGTTTTGGAAGTGGAAATGTTTCACCAGCAATTGTTACCTGACACTCTTGCATTGCTTCAAGCAAAGCGGATTGTACTTTAGGTGGTGCACGATTTATTTCGTCTGCAAGAATAAAATTCGAAAACACGGGACCTTTCTTTGTCGAAAATGTTGCAGTTTTCTGATTATATATTTTTGTTCCAAGTATATCAGATGGAAGTAAATCTGGTGTAAACTGTAATCGTCTAAAATCAGCATGTGTTGTGTCAGACAATGTTTTAATCATAAGAGTTTTAGCAAGACCTGGAAGACCTTCAAGAAGCGTATGTCCACCTGCAATAAGAGAAATCATTAATTTATCCAAAACATCATCATTACCTACAACAACCTTTTTAACCTCACCAATAACCTTATCAGTTAATGATGCATATTCCTCTGCCTTTAAATTAAGAGCTTTCATATCTTGTGCCATCTATTCACCGTAAAATATTGAATATCCTTAATTCAATAATGACTAAAAGATTATTATATATTTTTCGTTTTTGATAATAATAATACAAAATAATTTTAAATATAAACAATAAACCTAAATCCATAAACTACTAACTTCAAATAATAAAAAAGTTTATTCCGTTTTCAACAATAACGTTGAACCCACAATAAGAATACCACCAATAAAAAGATTCAAAGTTACAACTTCTCCTAAAAATAAAACACCAAACACAAGGGCACTAATTACTTCAATATAAGCCAAAAATTATGCTGTTGATACTTTTATGTTCTTTAAAGCTGAAAAAAAAAGTCCAAAACCAATAACTCCAACAAGAACTGCATGAACTGAAACAATATCAACCTTAAAAAAACTTAAACTAGACCAACCCCTAAAAAGGAAAGGTAAAAATACAAAACTACCAACTAGATTTTGATAAAAGATAATCTCAAATTGTGAATATTTTTTTGATTCGCTCTTAAATATTATGATAGTCATAGAATAAAAACATGCAGATAAAAGCATAGCAGACATACCTATAAAATCTTTGCTTAAAAATGAAAAACCGTTTCCCATATACACAATAACAATACCTATAAATGATACAAAAAGAAGAAAGATATTCATACATTCAATTTTTTCTTTTAAAAAAAATACTGAAAATCGCGCAAAAATAGGCCAAGTATAAAGCATTATAACTGCATTGCTTACAGAAGCATAAGTGAATCCTACAAAATAAAGAAACATGCGTAAAGCATTCAAAAATGAAGCTAAAAACATAGGCCTATCTTATTTAAGTAATAATTTACGCTTTTCAATTTTAAAAAAAAGAAAAAGTATTAATGTAGGTATTAACATCCTAAAAAAGTCATGATTGTAGGAGGAAAATTAAGATATTTAACAAATACTCCAGTTGATCCAAAAATGATTGCTGCAAAAATAACTTCAATATGAGGATTTAATTTCATAAGTAACAACCATTTGTTTTGATATTAATAAACCCTACAATTATAAAATCCTAAACTATAATATCACAAAAGATAATATCACAAAAGATAATATCACAAAAGATAATATCA
The DNA here is from genome assembly GCA_019429005.1 of Nanobdellati archaeon. Taxonomy (GTDB): domain Archaea; phylum EX4484-52; class EX4484-52; order EX4484-52; family GLR71; genus JAHYJR01. The sequence continues at coordinate 12,050 of JAHYJR010000010.1, forward strand.
CAAAAGATAATATCACAAAAGATAATATCACAAAAGATAATATCACAAAAGATAATATCACAAAAGATAATATCACAAAAGATAATAT
>JAHYJR010000010.1:12237-24640 GCA_019429005.1 Nanobdellati archaeon
CACAAAAAATAATATCACAAAAGATATATCCTCAATATCATCATTTAAGTTAATCACTTAAATTTTTGTTTTATTAGTACCTTCAAAAGAGGATTCTTTTAATCTCAAAAAAGTATAGAAAAATACAAGACCTATAATTGAACCTAATCCATCTGCAAAAACATCATATATGCTAGGAAAACGCCCTGGAACAAAACCTTGCAAAAATTCTAAAGATGTACCAAACACAATTAAAAACGTAAATATCAAAAAATAATTAGATAAAGAATACTTCTTTGCTGCAAACAATAATAATACAGAAAGCACCATGAACTCAAACAAATGGATGGGATTTGATAATGGACTTATCACAGGATATGCATCAAGCACGGATCCAGGCATAAGACTTCCAATTATAATTAAGAACGACCAAACTATTGAATATGTAAAACTCTTTGAAAAATATTTGTTGCATTTTTGAAAACAATGACAAAACATAATCATAATCTTTACAATTAAACATATATAAGATTTTTATAATCAAAAAACCATTAAATACACATGACCGATAAAATGATAACAACCGAACATCTCACAAAACAATTTGGAAATCTCAAAGCGATTGACAGCATCTCAATTGAGATTAAAAAAGGTGAGATTTTTGGATTCCTCGGACCTAACGGTGCAGGAAAAACAACAACCATAAACATACTGACAGGTCAGATGAAAGCTACAGATGGTATTGCAAAAATTTTAGGCATTGATGTGAACAAACACCCTGTAAAAGTAAGGGAAAACATAGGAATTGTACCTGAACAAGAAAACCCACCAAGCTTCCTTACACCAGTAGAATATCTAGAATTTATCTCAAAGATAAGACATCTAAAAGAAAACAAAAAAGATATAGATTTCTGGTTCGATTTTCTTGAATTTAATGAACATAAAAACACTTTATGTAAAGACCTGTCAAGAGGCACAAAACAAAAACTCATGATTGCACAAGCATTTATTCATAATCCACAACTTGTATTCATAGATGAACCACTGATAAACCTTGACCCTATGATCCAAAAAAAGATAAAAACCTACATAATAAATTATGCAAAAAAAGGAAACTCAATTTTTATATCAACACATGTTCTTGAAATAGCGCAAGAACTTTGTGATAAAATATGCATAATAAACAGAGGAAAAATTATTGCATGTGACTCACTGAAAAATCTAACAAAGGAATCAAAAGGCAATCTTGAAACTGCATTCATATCACTTGTAGAAAAAAATAAATAAAGGGAAATATCATGCTAACTCTTTTGAAAAACATGCTAAAAGAAGAGTTTAGGATACATACTGCAATGTTCAGTAAATGGCTATTTTTCATATTTCCTTTAATCATCACACTTGCAAGCGTTCTAATATCAATCTCTATATCAACGATTGATATACCAACACAATACCTTATTCTACTTGCACATGGTGCCTTTTTATTCTACGGCCTTTCTGTAGGATCTTTCGGACTCAATGCAAAAGATGCTCTAAAAATCCGCTTGGGAAACATAAGTTTCTTGGCATATTCATCAAAGATACTTCCTATAAGCCCTAAAAAAGTTTTCATGATTTTTGCAATAAAAGACATATTATTTTATCTCGCATTCACAATAATTCCAGTTATTATAGGAATTGCCATCACATCTTTGATAATCAACATATACACAGAACTTATACCAATACTATTTGTATCGCTTACGCTTTCATTCTTATATGGACTTTCATTAAGCTTTTTAATATCTGTCCTATACAGCAGATCAAGACAAGAATTTCTCATTGCGTCAAGCATACTAACTCTTGCACTTATAATCACAAAAAATATTTGGTTAAATCCTGAAACCATAATATCTTATTTTCATCCAATTGCATATTTCACAACACAATCTACACAAACTTTAGGCTACTCATTAATAACCCCCTTAATATTATTCGCAATTTCAATATTTCTATTAGAAACTGACGAAAAAAACACACATAGAGATGCAAAAGATTTATTCAAAAATCTAGAAAAACAAATCTCAAAAAGATTCCAAAAAACATCCAGCATAATTTCAAAAGATATAATAGATATGCATAGATCTATAGCAGGCTTTTCAAAAATAATATTCAGCTTTATAATACCAATCTCTATTGTATGGTTCATGTTATGGTTTATTTCGGAAACCCTAGTACCTATTAAATACTCAATATTAACATTCGCTCTAATAATCGGTATAGTATCAACAAGCATATACAACTGGCTCAATGAATTTGACAGCTTGGAAAACTATCGTTTTTTACCAGTATCTATCAAAAATATAATGGATGCAAAGATAAACCTTTATCTTCTAATCAGTCTGATATCTTCATCAATAATACTTCTTACAATAGTGCTTTCAATGAACAAGATAAACCTAATATTTGATGCATTTATAATAATGATTACAAGCTCAATCTATGTCTTTTCAGTATTGATATATGTCGCAGGACTTACACCTAATATAGCCATATATGATGCAAAGATTTTTGTAAAATACCTCGCATATAATCTGCCAGTTCTTGTGACATTATATGTAATAACACTAGCAGACCTTGACAACACAACCATGATACTTCTTCCATTATCATTATTCATATTGTACATTGCATCCAAAAACATCAGCAAAGCAAAAAAGATTTGGACTGATAAATATTTTAAATGATGTTAATCGCAATATAAATAATTCAATAAAAAAATAAAAATAAGAATCAAAACCGGAATCACAAGAATGCCTCAACATCCTTATCATCCTTATCTTTCTTATCACTGAATTCAATGCAAGCATCTTCTAAGGTTGTAGAATGCACAGACTCTTTTGATTTCCTCTCACGAACTGTAATAAATACAGGATGATTAACAGCAGCACCCACAATTATAGCATCCCCCGTCTGAAGTGACGGTATAGTCCTTACAACATTACTTGTCAGACCTTCACTAGTTTTTCCAATATGATCTAAATCATACGGATTTGTGACACGAAGTATTATATGCGTATTACACTGCGATAAAGCCGTAGTTGAAAGATGAACTGGTCTCTGAGTAACAAGACAGAGACATGCATTAAATTTACGACCTTCCCTTGCAATTTTTTCAATTATGGATTTTGAAATTGCATATTCTTTTCTGACCTTTTCAGGTGCAAAATTATGTGCTTCCTCAACAACAAAAAGAAATGGTGGAATTTTGCCAGACCGTCTTGAATCAAACATTCTTGATGCAATACTTGAAACAATTATCTGTCTTTTTCTAGTATCAAAAATATCACCAAAATCAAGGACAAGAACTTTTCCTTGCTTAATATCTTTAAACGCTGGATACTGCTCTTTAGCAAAAAGTTTCATTCGCTTAAGATTTCCAAGCAAAAGAGTAAGAAGATCTTTAACAGAATCTCTTGCAGACTCATCAGAAGAAACCGTTGAGATTATGTTATCAATATCATAACCGCCTTTCTCCTTGAACGCTTCACGAACTTTACCTAAAGCTTTCTGAAGAACATGTTCATGTACTTCTTTCATAGATGAAAAAAAGCTAGAAACTTGAGATACACCCAAAGAATCAACAGGAAGTCTAATATCACTACCATTTATAACTTTGACTTTATTCACATATTTAGGATCAGAACCAAAAGACGAATATTCACCATGCGGATCTGCAATAACAACTGCAACAGAACCTTGCTGTTTATCACGGTCTACAAGCTCTTCAAGAATAACAGATGTTAAATAGCTTTTACCCGCACCACTCATAGCAAGTATTGCAAAATGTTTCTGAAGAAGACGTGTCATATCAATTTTAGCATCAATATCCTGATATGCAACCGTACCTAAATTCAAACCATTTTCCATATTCAAACCAAGAAACTTAATTACCATTTCTTTTTTAGCAAGATATACAACATTTCCTGGTGATAAGGGTGATACTACCCTTTTTATAATGCCATCCTTATAAACACCAATAATCTGAGCCATTGCAATAAAATATTCCCATCGTTTAACTGGAAAAACATCCTCAGCCAAAACATTATTTTTACTAAATTCACTTACAGATTCAGCACGTTCAAAATATCTATTTGCTTTTACAACTTCATCAACACGAGCCATAAGTGTACCTGACAACATTTGAACCTCAACAAACTGACCTTTTTTTATATCTGAATCTGAATTAATCACAAAATTAAAATTTATAGAAGATGGACCATCAACAGTTGAAATAACTGTGCCAATACCACTTGAAATTTTTAAAGAATCATTTTTATCCATAACTATATTTATCTGAATGAAATTATATAATCATTTCGAATGATTTAATAATAATTATAATTACATTTTAGAATATTCGTTTTTAAGAAGTTCACCAATAGTTTTTGGGCCATTTTTACTTATAAACTCTTCAGGTATCTCTATACCACTTATAAACTCGTTATTTTTCTTAAAAATATTACTACGCAAAAAATCTCCATGTTTAGTTATTTTAGCAACAGAACTTATATCCTTCCTCTTTATATCAATAAGTTTTCTATCTTCAAGAGATTTTATGTCTGCACCAGTAAAATATTTTTTAACAAAATCAATATCAACAGAACAATCACCAGTATTTAACGGAAAATACAACAAAAACTCATTTGACTCATCCATATTTGGTAACATACTATCACCATTATAACTTTCACGATATTTATCAAAAGGTGATTGTGATACAGCTCTTTCAACAAAAACATCTTCCGGTATATCTACATATTTAAAATTATTAGTATCTTTACGTGTATACATTTTTGGATTTGAATACTTATTTTTAGTAGACACCTTACTTATAACAGGTTCAACTTTAACCTCAGGTTCAAAAACGTCTGATTCAACAAACTCTGGTTCAAAAGGCTCTGAAACATCTTCATCAACAAAAAGATCAAGTTAGACTTCATAAGGCTCAATAATTGATTCAGTCTCAACAACAATACCATCTACAATATCATAATCCTTAACTGACGAAGTTTTACGTTCATAATTATCATACACCTCTTTAAGATAAAGTATATACCGAGGTTTCAAAACAAAAGATTTGCTCCCCTTAGTGTCAGTATAAACTACATCTTTTTCAGATGAAATTTCAAATAAACCCGATTTTTCTAAAAAATCACCCGATTTAAAATCCAAATCCTTTACTTGCTCTTTACCTAAAGTCTGTTCCATCCAAATTTTAATATATTTTTCACCACGATTTCTAAGAACCAATTCATAATCATTATGTAAAACCATTACACCTTTTGAAAACAAATCATCTATAATATATGAAACCTGATGTAATGTCATAATTGATTTGAGATATTTTTTCAAATCATCCTTATAAACTGGGCCTTTAGAAGCCAAAAAATAATAGCCTAATACAGCTTTAAGTTCATTATCAAGCTGAACTTTACCCTTACTGTTCCTAAAAATAAGACCAAAATCATCACGTTTATTTCCTACATTTATATTGAGATAATCCATATTTTTTGAATTAAAAGCCTTTAAAATATATTCAATAGAATCATCATTATCATTATCATTATAATTATCATTATCATTATCATTATAATTATCATTATCATTATCATCACTAATATCAATCATATTATAAGAAGTATCATCAGATTCAGACACACCAAACGATTCTGTATCACCTATAACAGTAGGATTCTCTTTTTTAATTTCAGAAAGATATGATCTAAATCTAATACCAGACTCTGTAAAATAAAAATTATCTACACCTTCCTTCTTAAAATAACCGCGACGCATCATCTCACGGAATTTTGATGCTGAAATCAAATAACTATCATCTCCAGAATTAATAATTATCTGATCATTATGGCCTTTAGTAACACTAAATTTATTATCAAGTGCTTCAAGAATACGACCATTTATACCCAAACATTTTCCTGAATCAGAATTATCTATTAATGATAGACTGACAGATTCACCTGAAATATCTAAAATTGTATTTAAATCAGTTTCAGACCATGTATCTTTTTTCGGACGATTTGCATCTTGATAATCTATAAAAGATTTAGGCGACTTTTGTGGAATTATATTATCTAATTTATGATGCGTTTTTTTATTTACAACATCTTTAAAAAGATGATTCCCAGAATAACTAAAAGATTTTATATTTGCATCATCAACTAAAACCTTCATTTCATTCATATTTCCATCAATATAATTCAAAGCCTCAATTACATTTTCAGAGATTCCTTTTATTACAGAACCACTACCATTCATTTCAAATAAATTTTTATCAAAAATGTTTAATACACTTTTACTAACCTTTCCTTTAAGATGCTTTTGAATAAATTTCTTTACATCACGAACATATACAACTTCATGTGTTTCAAGTAATTCTTTAATTAAGCGTATTGTAAAATATTCTGGATCCTCAATTAAATTTACAATATGGTCATGATTATCAAAGGGTCTACTTGTTTTAGAACAAACATTAAAAGACATACCATTACCAACAATTTCAAAATGATTTTTTAGTTTGGTTGGATTTATTGAAAAATGTGAAGACTTTATTTTTAAATTACGATCCAATGTATATGTTTCAGAACTAATACCACTTACAGAATCATTATCATCAGAAACAGCTTTATCCTTAGAATACTCTAAAACCGCACAATAAGACCCTATATCAATATTAGATTTGTCTGAATAATCAACAATAGATTTAGAACTAATTGACGGATCTTCAAGATTCAAAAATATTTTATAATCATCATGATTCTCTACAAATGATAAAATCTTCGTCGCAACAACCCCATCTATAACATAATCATTTGTAATAAGGTTCTCTTTTTGTAACTTATTAAGTGCTTTCTTAATATCTTTCTTAGACATATCATATTTTTCAGCAATAAAATCTCTAAAATCCTTTTTAACACCCATATACCTTGAAACTTCAAAAAGTAAAGCAATCTCATCTTTAGAACGTTCCGATAAAGAACTATCTATATAACTTAACATTTCACTTGAATATTTAGAAAGATCTTTAGTATTATCAGACACCATCAAACCAACCACACAATATTAATACAATATAGTAGCAAATTTATAAACCTTATGTTAATTAAAAATAACATAAACCCATTACAAAGGTCTACGATTACGTCTTAAATCAAAAATTCCAGGTAAATTACCAACAGATGAAAATATACTATTTTCAACAAAAGATATTTCCTGTTCATTTAATTTTGCTCTTAAATCTGCCTCAATTATCACAGATGGACAACCATATGTTGTATTATGTGTAGATATTGCTAAAACATATGATGCAATATCTTTAGCACAGTTTAATACAATATCAGTATCATTTGTTTCTGAAAGAAAATCAATCCTAATAGGACGATCAAATTCAACAGTCTTCATATAAAATGAATAAATATTATTTCCATTCTGACCAATATCTTTTAAAACAAGATTTTGGTCTGGTTTTTTTGAATACCTAAATACAAAAGACATCTCACCCTGTTTAAGAAGATAAAAAAGAAAATGTGTATCTTTAACAGTCTCAAGTATCGAAATATTGATACTTAATTCAGTAGAACAAGATTTTATCAAATCCACACAAGTAGTACTCCGACTATCTTCAACAACACCTGCTAAATAAATATTTTTTTTAATTGACTTTTCATATAATGTTTTATACAATCGTACAATCTCAAGATAATCAGTATATAATTCAGAATCACTTTTTGGCCGTGATTGAGGGTGAGGTACAACAGAACCGTCAAGTAATAATATGTCGGGAGACCTACTAAGGGACTCTACTGCAATAGAAATCTCCTCATTAATTCTAAAAAGTGATGCTTTAATTGAAAAATCAGATTCATACATTGGTCTATTAATTACAGATATTTTTGGTTCGTTAAATGTTCCAGGAATATACTGAGTATCATAAAGTTTACCATCCTTAAAATCAAATTTAACTGCAACAGCTCGTGTTAATATGATATCAATACCATGATATTCTTTCTTGATTAAACCACCATCTACACCAATATATGTTCTAGATTTAAGATCGTCAGGTAAAACAGTCCTAAAAAGCGATTTACTTATCACTTGAGAATCATTTTCTAATGTCAATTTATCTTTTTTAGACCTTATAATTTCAACTACAGATAAAACTGATTTTTCCCAATCTTTAAGAGATTTACCAATATAATCTAGATCTTTAGAAATCATTGCCATAAATAAATATTGTAACTTGTATTTAAAAATCAATCTAAAATCGACATAATTTTATTATAAGAATCATCATCAGAAACGGCATGACGCACATATTCGGGAATATGATCATAGAGACCTTCCAAAACAATATTATCTCTTGTATCATTAACACTTGAAACTAGACTTGCTGATGACTTTAAGATATCAAGGGAATTAAATTCATATGCAAATGTTCTGCAGATTTCAACACCATCTATACCAGCCATAATACCATTATATAAAAATAGATTAAATAACATCTCATTATAAAAACCATAAGCAAAAATAGATATATTATTCATGCAACTTATTGTATCCCTCTCAAGAGAAATACTCTTACGCTCATTTTCAGATAAATCTTTTTTAAGAATTTTGCCAAGACAATCAACATATACATAATTAAATCTATGATATTTATCAATTACAGGTTTAAAAGACTCTAACTCTTGATATTTTTTATAAAATAAATTAACTGTTTTTGAACTTTTAACGTTCAAATAACTTAGAACAGGATCATCTACTAAACCAAGCATATCTGAAATCCTGTCTGAAGACAAATCTATATTATGTTCAAAAGATTCTCTAAGTTCCATCTGTATCGGAAAAATTAAAGGAAGATCACCTTTCAATGCAATTGTTTTGCAACCATCAAGAAGTTTCACATAATCATAATCATATTTAAGAGAATTCGATTTAACATCCCTATTAATCTCTTTCTTTAATTGAAAAATATTGTTCTCAATATTTAAAATTATATCAATAAGCCTAAAAATATGATCAATATCAGAATAATAATTCTTTCTATTTAAAAAAAACTTAATATCAGATTCATCTAAAAACATATCAATTATCACCCACATACCCTAATCGAGATTCGTAAATACCTGCCATATACTCTATAACATCACTATTTATAACGATTTCATTTCCAACAATATTTTTTAAAAAACCTTCTTGCTTCAACAATTTTGATGATAATCCAAAATACTTTTTTAAATTAAGATCACTTTCAATTATTTTTGTAAAATTATTTTGAAATTGTGCACTATTGTGAGGTATATAACCTGTTATCTTGTAACCAGGAATATTCAACATTTTATTTGAATTTGAATCAAACGAAATTTGTGAAAGTTCATTATCTATAACTTCGAGCTTATTTAATTTTTCAATATTAGTACCAAACAATCTACTTCCTGACAAATAATTTTTATAATCTAAAATAGATAAATATTCTCCATCCTCTTCAATAATACCTCGCCTAAACATATCTAAAATATTAAACGATTTTGATCGTTTTGCAAAATCATATTTATCTGAAAATATTTTACACTGCGTATCAAGAAAATCTTTCACACAAGTTATATTATAATTTGAAAAAGATACATTGTTACTTAACAAACCTTTCAATTCAATAAATATCTTAGACAACTCACAGACACCTGTTGTACCAATAAAATAAAGATCAAGCAAAGCATCTTGTTCCTGCTCAAGACCATATGTAAATTTTGATATATCATTTACAATATAAATTGGTACAGACATTGTTGACATTTTATCTATCTGAGAACGCCAGGTTTCCATCGAAATTGTGTACACATCAATATCCTGCAAACCTGCTTTTTTTTTCAAAATATCTAACATAGCAAGATCACCTACGCCATCAGTCACAATTTTTATAAACGCGGTAGGTCTTGAAACCATATCATAACGACTAACACCTTGTGAATCCAAGATCATCATATCAGAAGGTGTATCTAAAATATGTGCTTCTGAAGATTTACACAAATTAATAAGATTGCCATCTAATTTTTCAACAAGTGGTTTAAAAAAAGATATTTTTTCATATCCATGATTAACAATGATATTATCTTTAATACACCGTCCTTTATTATCAAAATCAAATTTTGTACCTTTTACTATTATTTCAGTATCAAGACCAAAACCAGATAAAACAGATTTTAAAGGATTAATAAGTAATTTTGCACTCAAATGCTCAGAAAGAGTTGTGAAAAAAAAAACATCAACACCAAGTACAGATTGAATAAATACATTATATGCAAACGAATCTGAAATCGGACATTTATCTTGATGTTTCATATTATTATAGACCATATCAAGCACAATAGAAAGATAATTCATATCTGAATTTTTCTCTCCAAAATTATAATAATCAAAAAAACCACTTTTAAGTTCTTCAGACACCTTAAATAATAAATCGTTATTTATAATACCATAATCATTTATCATACTATCCTTACTATTTGATTTTGGAATTTCACTTAAATTATATTTTTCAAGAAGAGGTACTATAGAATCAAATTTGCCGTGAGTAAAACCAACATCTGCAAAACCCATAAATGAATTATTCGGATTAAAATGATTAACCGTTAAATTACATCCATTCTTAGTAAAAACCCCATCAAAATCACAAAATGCCGTTCCATGCAAAGATAATAATCCATTATTCTCTAAATCTTCAATTGCCTTAGTATCATAATAAAGTATTGAATCAGACTTGTTTATTGAACTAATATTTTCAGAAGTCATCTTTTTATCAGTCTTCAAAAATTCAAGAAGTGGTGTTCCACCATCAATCCAATGTAAAGCCTGTTTTTTTCCTGAAGACATAAGATTACTTCGCTTTTTAATAATCTTATCCCTAATCTTTAACAATGACTCAACGTCTTTTTCAACATTTGATATAACACAAAAACCAGAATCCTTTGAAAGATCCAAACGTTCTTTTAAGACAGACGAATTTAATCTGTTTACTCCATTTAGGAGCTTATTAAAAGATTTTTTAGCATCGGCCAAAAAAAACCATCTTAAGATATATATTTAATATAAAAATACATTTCATTGATATTTAGATATCTTACTACCTGTCTGTATATCTAAAAATGAAGACTCATAAAGATTCTGTATAAATACATCAAAATTTTGAGGATTAGGCATATCAGATTTTTTACATGGAAAAAACATTGCAAGATCAATCTCTTCTTCACGTTTTTTTGTAAGTCTCTGACCTCCTGATGTTCTAACATAAGGACTTCCAATAAATAAATTTGGATTAATAAAAACCCTATAATCATCAATTGGTTCTGGAACATGTATACTTAATATATCATGACCCAAACTCTCTGTAAGATATTTTATATCAGGACTATCAGAACCTTTATAAACATTATTTTCAAGAAGAAAGATTGTACGTGCTTCGGGACTAAGCTTATCCATTACATAAGGGAAAAAATCACACATTTTTGTTTTCTTATCCTCTTTTGCAGATTCAATAAAAATTTTACCTATACCCCTCTTAATCATTCTATGTAATTCTTTTGATTCATTAGTACTCCCATTTATAACATTTAACATAGACCTTTCTAACAAATCAAGTGTACAATAGTATTGTGATGTTACAAGTACATTTTTAGGTATTTTTTTATGACTTATAGCAATATCTATAAAAGGAATATCTTTGATATCTGTATTACTATTAAAATAATTAAGTCCTTTCAAAATCAAAATATCATCATCATCTATTTTTTTGGTTTGTTTAGAATCAAGACCATAATACAGATTATCCTTAAATGCCTGATATTTCCGTTCAATCTGTCTAGATTTTTCTTTATCAAAAAATAAAGAGGTCTCAAAAAGAACAATAACTCCACATCCATTTTTACCTAACAAATCCGTAATTATACTTGAGTCACAAATAGACATATAATACTAATGATAACTAAATTTAAAAAATGTTACTATTTATATAAAAAAAGATAAAGATAACAAAAAATAAACTAAAACACAATTATAAGGCACAATTAAAGATAAATATATGACAAAATCCTAATACAATTCGTAAAAAAGTGTAATTTTAAAAAAACATAATAACACAGCAATTATATCTTATTTATAAGCTATATCATAAACTATATAAAGTTATATCTATATACAATATACTATATCAAATATACTATATCAAATATACTATATCAAATATAATATATCAAATATAATATATCAAATATAATATATCAAATATAATATATCAAATATAATATATCAAATATAATATATCAAATATAATATATCAAATATAATATATCAAATATAATATATCAAATATAAT
>JAHYJR010000015.1 GCA_019429005.1 Nanobdellati archaeon
CCTGACCTCCCATTATTTAGGCACATAGTTTTAACGCATCCAAAATATCTCTTTGCTTTTTCGTCACTTCAGTTGTTACCATTTCTCCATTCTGCAATTTAACTTTCTTTATTTTTTCAAGTTCTAACATTAAAGCACTGACATTATATTTTTGTTCAAGCTTTACACACCGCATCATATCAAAAAGTTTGAACCGCAATATGAGTGCAACAAACATAATAAACACAATACCCTTTACTGCATCACTTTTTTGTGCATTTAATGGTGATGCCAAAATATCACTTTTCAAGGTTCTAAAACATTTTTCAACTACATCTTTCTCTTTATACATGCTTAATACTTGTTCCCATGAAAAATTACCATTATATAGAATAATCATCTTACCCATCCTGTTAATTCTCTGTGCAATTGCTTTTGTTTTAAGGGTTATTTCAAAAGCATTTCCATTAATTTTATATTCAAAATAGGATTTCATATCTTTTGCAATACTTTCAAATTTCTTTTCAGGAGTAATCCATTTTTGAATTGTAGTTTTCAAAAGTGCATCTCGCGTTTCATGAAGCCTTACATAAAATGAGTTTTTCTCTTCTTGTTCTCGTTTTATGTCATAGAACAAATATCCTTTAATATTATGAGAACCTATATCTAAATTTACATCTTTAACAAAAATTGACTTCTTATTGTACATATGGACTAGATTTGGGTCTTCAACTACTTCATGGGATTTCGATATAATCGATTTTATCTCTTTAAGCGTAAATGGTGCTCCTATTATAAACGGCAGTTTATTAGATACAAGTCCGTCTATATTTGATGTTGAAAAGAAACCCCTATCTAGCACTAATGCAGAAAACTCTACACCCGTATCTTTCATTCTCTTTATTGTGTTATCAATTACAGATACATCTCTTATGCTTCCTGGATATATGTCATATACTAGTGGTATCCCTCGTTCCTTATCTACTGCAAGAGACAAATTAAATTGAGGCAGACCATCTCCATCCTTACTGTGACCAAACTCAAGCAATGAGTTTAGTTTTGAATATGATGAAAGTGAAGTCAAATCGTATACGACTGAATTTATTTTTTCAGTTTTTTCTACAAATCTATGCATAAAATGTTGTGGCAATGACGAGCTACCAATCTCAGTAAGAAAATTACTAAGAGATTGTGAGCTTAGTCCAGATTTACACTCTTCAGAAAGTATTGTACCATCTAACCATCGTTGAATGTTTTGTATTGCAAGTGGTCTAAGCACACGATTAAGAACTAGACACTGTATTATATTCCATTTTTTAGGACAGATCTCTTTGAGAATATTAGTTATTTCAAGCTGTTTTAGGATATGATTGTATGGAATAAATTCCCCATAAGAATAAACAACGGTTGGTAATGGTTTAATTGGTCTTATTACTTTTCCATCTACAGATTTACCGATATATTTGCTTTTATGTCTTATCTTCTTTAATTCTTTATCATAATAGGGGGTAATAAAATACGCATATTCTTTACCATTTATTGTCTTTATTCGCTCAAAAGATTTCATACATATTATATGCCTATTTAGGCATATATAGTTTTCGGTCTTTTTAGACCAAAAACGAATGAGTTAATAAAAATTAAAGGGTTATATGCCTAAAAATTAGGGAGGTCAGG
>JAHYJR010000011.1 GCA_019429005.1 Nanobdellati archaeon
TGGTTAGAATATGAATATTTTTTAACAGCATCAACAGATAAAAATCCAGTAGAATTTTGTTGGAAAAGAACAAGACAAGAATTATTACAATTTTATTCATTTTCTAAAAAAACAGAGTTATTGAGTAATTTAGGTAAATTATGGGAAAATGGGTTTTTCACACATGAACTCTCTAATTATTTGTCGCTTTGACTATAAATCTAGAAATTTAAGTAGTTCCGCTTTCCATTGAAACATTAAGTTTATGGTTGGGACGATTATACAAGTTCTATAATCGGGATTATCTTTCATAAATTGCTTTATACAATATATTGCAAATACGGTTTTTCCTTTTCCTGTGCCTACTTTCAGTATTCCATTATAATTATTATTTTTGAAGATTTTATACGCATCATTTTGCCATTCTCTTAATATAATTCCCATTAAGATTAGTATATAAAGACAACTTTAATAACTTTGTTGAGAGTATCGTACTTGTTTGGTAAAGAAATAATCAACATTTCAGGGGAATAAAGATTGCCTTACAAATTGGTTATCACGGAATTATTTTGTGTACCCCATTACTAAACAGATATATATATATAACTCAAAAATACAAGAGTTATTAGAGGTTATTAATTATGGATTCTGATAAAAGTTTAAAGTATAATATATTTAACTATGCAACAAAAGAATTATCACAAGATGCATTTATTGCTTGGTTATTGAACTATTATAATGATAAAGATCATGAGTTATACCCAATTGCTGAAAAATTGTTAAATAAGATTGTTACTGAATCACATATAGATAGTAAATTACCAAAAACAAAAATAGATATTAGATTACAAGAAGACAAACGAGATGTGACTGTTTATTTCTTAGATGATAAGGGAGAACCAATAAAAGAGTTAGTTATATTTTTTGAGGATAAAGTTAATAGTTCTGAGGGTGATGGTCAAATAACTGGATATTTTAATAAATTGAGGGATAAAGATTTTAATAAAGTAATCCCCGTTTATTTTAAGACCACTTATATGACAAAGAAAGAAGAAGCTAGTTTAAACACACTTAAAACAAAACTTAATTCATTAGTTATATTTTCTCAAAAAGAGATTTCTGATTTCTTTGTTAATCATTTAAACCAAAAAGACAATATAGATATAATTATGCCAATTAGGACTTATAATGTTTTACTGAATGATTGGATTACATATTTTAAATCTATGGCTGTTTTTGGTATAGATGTAAAGGGGATTACAAATATATCTGAAAAACTGAAGGAGAAAGATAGTTCTATTTATAAAAAATCACTAAAAATTAAGATTTTAGATGAAATTGGTAATTCTATAAAGACAAGTCAAAATCTTTCAAAATTAGATAATTATAATGTGGGGCCATTCAATAATAGCCATGCTATTTACTATTGGATAGAATTACCGGATAAAAAGACATACATTCAAATATACATTATGGGAGACACTCTCATACGTTTAAGTTTTAACCAAAATCCAGCAGAAAACTTTGACGAAATTAGGAATAAAATTGAAGTGTTTTGTAATGCGCCAAATAACTGGAAGTATGCAAGATATAAAAAGAAAAGAGCATCTTTTAAGTTTGATTTGAATATTGAAACATTAGAATGCACGTATAGTGATTTAAAAGAACAAATCAAAAAAGCGATTCTTGAGGTCAGTAATAATACTGATTTGATGTAGATTGTTTTTTGTTTTATTTTGTCTTGAGCTTGTCGGAATTTCCGACAAGCTGAATGTTACAACTGTTTTTGCTTCAATTAAACAAGTATTTTATTTTTAATAAATTACTATTTGTATAATATCCAATAAATCTTAATCCTCAATACATTTCAAAACATCTTTGATATCATTAATTACAAAATCTGCGCCAGAATCAAGGGTCTTGTCCAATGCGCCATAACGAGCCCAGCAAGTCTTAATACCTACTTTTGCTGCACCTAAGATATCTCTTTCGGGACAATCTCCAACCATTAAGGCATCAGAGGGATTGACATCTAGTAATGAAAGCGCCTTATTAAAAGGAAGTGATGATGGTTTTAATTCTCCTGTATCTTCAAAACCTACAACGATATCAAAAAGATTAAGGATACCTATTAAATCTAGTCGTTGATACACCTTTACTCTTGGTGCATCACTTATGACACAGAGCTTAATGCCTTTTTTATTAATACCTCTTAGAACTTTTGGTACTCCTGGATATGTCTTTAAATATTTCTTTTTTGCGCAAAGATATGCATTTAATCCAAGAGCTAGCATCTTATCATCAACAGTGCCGTTATGTTTTTTTATAAACCTTGAGAATGCTGTATTGCCCTCTATCCCATCTTCAAGATAGAACTTAAAAAGTTCATCTCCTGCGATTTTCTTATCAAAATTGAGTCCTGCAGACACCATGGCGAGCGCAGCACTTCTTGATGCGTTCTTCTTAAGTTTTATGAAGTCTATTAATGTCTGGTCCAAGTCAAAAAGGATAGCTTTTATCATGAGTGAATACACCTTGATATTGTGTTAGGAGTATTTATATTATTATATTTTGGGTCTGCAAAGTTTTCCTGTAATTATGCTAGTTTTTTGAAACATCAAAATAGGTTATGTAAATCACAAAAAACATAATCCCTCAACCCACTATATATTAGAAATCCTGAGGATTTTTAATATGGGATAATCACGGACTAATTTTGTGTAACAACATCTTGCAAAATAATAGACCCCTCAAAATTTGAGGGGTTTTTAAACTGTCAATGTTAAATTATACAGATTTAACCTTATTTCGCAATTCATCAAAACTACTTACTACATCAAATATAACATTTCCATCCGAAATTGCATTAAAATGTTTTCGTGCGCAATCAATTTTTACTTTTTCAACACCACGCCAATCTTTATCCTGCACACTTCCTTTAGTCTCAATTACAAAATATGCATATTGGATTTTTTTCTTATCAAAAACAATAATCCAATCTGGACTAAATTTCCCAACAGGTGTGTTAATTACATATTCCCCTTTAGGAAGTTTAGAAAAGACTAAAACATCTACTGATGCATCTATTTTTTCGGCTATATGTTTTTCAATATCAGAATCATAGATAAGATAGTCATAAATGTATCTTTCTACATCTATAGATTTACCAACACTAAGTATATTTTTTTTAAAGATATCAATCGAAATAGTTTCAGAGGTTCTATGATATTCTATATTATGATAAATTATTTCTGCTTTTTCATCATTTATTATTTTACAGATTTTTATTAAAAAATCTTCAGGATTTTGTTTAAATAAATCAAATTTATCCGGATTAATCTTTGATACTATCTCAATAATAGTCCATCTAGTCATGCTTGTTTCAGAAACAATTTTACCTATTAAATCATATTTTACAAAATCAGATATACTTTCAGTTAAATTATCATATTTGATTGTCTCTTTTGTAAACGCAGTTTTATTTTTTAAATCCTCTGCATTCAATCCAATATTTTTCATTTTACCCTCGGTTGTTTCTGATTCGATTTTAATAATTGATAATTTTTCATTTATCTCTTTAATTGCATTAGTTATAAGAGTCTCGGTTTTAAAATCTACAGTATATGTACTTTTTATATTTATATAATCCCACAATTCTCTAAATTCTTCTTTATTAAAATTAGTTTCATTAATTTTATTTGTTATTTTATTTTCATTATCCTCATTATGTACTTTGACGTTATTTTCATATAATTCACGTATAATATCTATTAAATCAGTTGTTTTATCTTTAAGGTCATCTCTAATGTTTAGTGTGCCTTCATCTTTATCCTTATGATATTTTTCAGTCAATGACCCGTTTTCATCAACATACTTATTCACTGTAAAATCATATATAATAGCTTTAGCAACAGGTTCATTTATTCTCTCACCATTAATTGATTTCTTCATTAAAAATTCAACAGTTAGTTTTGATGGTCTTTCTCTTAGGTTTTGGCTGAATTCATTCTGAAGCCCATGAGCAAAATCTTCATAGGATTCATTAGCAATTATTGTTAAAATATTTGCTTGTGTAAAATCTAAGCCTTCATATTCCTCATCAACTCTATCTCCTTGTTGGTTCACACAAAGCCTTAAACCTCTTCCAACTTCTTGCCTTGTTCTTACCTCTTTAGGATCTGTATTTCTCAATACACAAATCTGAAATACATTTGGATTATCCCATCCTTCTCTTAGTGCTGAGTGTGAAAAGATAAATCTTGTTTTTTCTTTTAAATCAAGAAGTAACTCTTTTTGTTTCATAATCAAATCATAAGCACTGACATCATCACAGGTCTTATTTTCACCTCTGCCTTTTTCATCAGGATTTATTAAGTGTCCTTTTTTATCTATTGAGAAATAACCTTTATGCGTTTCGTTTGAAGTTATTGATTCTAAATAAGCATTATATTTAGCCTCCTCTTTTTTGTATTCTTCAATTAATGTAGTATATTCTTCTTCAAAGACTCTTGCATATTTTCCGGGAATGTTATTGTCTTGCTCATCATATTCTCTGTAATTTTTTACTTCATCTATAAAAAACAGAGATATTGTCTTTATTCCGTTTTTATAAAGATTTCGTTCTTTATTCAAATGAGATCTTATTGTTTCTCTTATTTGTATTCTTCTTTTGTGATCTTCATTTATGTTTCCTACAATGTCACTTACGGAGACTTTGACTCCATTAGTAAATTCGATATAGTTTGAGGTTATATCAGATACCTTATATCCTTTATATTGTGGCAATTCACTAGATATTGAAAATAAATCATCGCCCCTATTTATTCTTCTTGTTTTTTTTACAATACTATTTATCTGTTTTACTTCAAGCTCAATCCTTGCTGATGGATAATTATTCTTGCTTATGTCAATTCCTTCTATGTACAAATAGCTGTGTGTTGCTGTAGTTCCTTTGATGTTTATTCCTTTAACATTAATTTGTTTTACTAGTTTTTTATTGAAAGCGTCAACTGCATCCAGACGATAAACCATATTGTATGTTTCTCTATGTGTTGCTGAATATCTTAAAGTGAATAAAGAATTGAAATGTTTTAAACCTTCTTTAGTTGCAGGTCCTTCAACGGATTGTGGTTCATCAATTATAATTATTGGATTTGTACCTGCAATATAATCTATTTGACGAGCACCGTGTTCTGTTTTTTTATAAATATTATTACTCGTTTTATTAGTTATATCATTTTTAAAATCTTTTTTATTAAATGCATGACTATTAATTATCATAACATTAATACTACTGTTTGTTGCAAATGATTCAATTTGAGTTTGTTTGGACGAATCAAATATGAAATGCCTAATCTTCTTGCCGTATAATGTGGCAAAATGTTCTTCCATAATTTGAAATGATTTTAAAACACCTTCTCTTATAGCAATACTTGGAACAACTATAATAAATTTAGTCCAATTATATTTTTTATTTAATTCAAAAATTGTGTTGATATATACATATGTTTTTCCAGTTCCGGTTTCCATCTCTACTGTAAGGTTCAGACCATCTCCTTCAAGTTTTGTTGAATGATGCAGATTATTATTTTTTTGTATTTTTATGATGTTTTTAAGTATTGTTTCTTCAGGGATTGTTATTTTTCCATTTTTCCATGCATATATGTTTGAATCCTTTGCAAAAGATGTCAGACCACCTTGTTTTTTACCATATAGGTATTTGTATGATTCTTTACCTTGACCCTCAAATACATCACAGACAGCATTCATTGCGTCAATCTGGAACTGTTGTTTTTTGAATTTTAGTTTCATTTTAATAACCTCTTTGAAACTTTAGCTAGATTATTTTCATCATTTTTTATTCTTCTTTCGAGCTTTTTAATGTCCTCTTCAGGAGGTAATCGTTCTGGATAAATATCATCTTCTAAAAGTACATTTCTAACTCTTTGATTATTTTTAATGTGTTCTGTTGTAATTTTTGGTTCTCCTTGTAAATCGTCTTTTTTTATATTAAAATTGGTTATTTCAGTTGCAAAATTTTTAGCTGCCATTGTAACTGTTGGAAGAACATCTGCAAGGGGTTTATATTTAGGTATTTCTAATATTGTTTTCATTTGATTTGTATTATACCCACCAAATAATGCTTGGTCTCCTTTGCTTCTAATTCTTGCAAAACCTTTATTATCTACGCCCCTTTCATAAATCAATTTTGATAGTTCTGTTTCGGATTTTACTAATTTTTCTCTTACATCAAATCTTTCTTTTAATGCAATTCGTTTTTCAATTAATTCTTGTTTTCTTGTCTGGATTGCAAAATAGCTTTGAGCAAATGCAATTTCATCTTTTCTTGAATCTCCGTTTTGGGCAATTAGATAACATGCATATCGTGTAAGCATATAATTAATTATTTCTCTTTCTACACCAGAACCTAGTTCTACCATTTTCCCGACGTCGGGAAAATGGTTCTGTACCTCTTGCCCTGCATTTTTACAAGAAATCTTTGCTTTTTCTATAATTTTTACAAAATTATCCCACTTAGAATAACCTAAAAGACTTTGCAAATCTCTTGCAAACCAAAATTCGATTCCGTCTTCTATGTGCACATAATCTTCAAAATTTTTGGTAAGTCTTATAATAATCTCTTTTTCCATATCAAATCACCTTCACAATCGTATTTGGTATTTTATTTTTCAAGTATTCATCACAGTTGACTTTTGTTGAATCATCCTTGAATGAAGAGTCTTTAAAGACTATCCTTGAGGGATTAAGTTCTGCTATTTGCTTTATGGTCTCTAAATCAATATCGTTGTCAAAACATGCAATAAGAAAGGTATCATTTACCTTGTAGATGGTTTTGTTATTTAATTTTTGTTCTTCTATTTTTGCAGAGATTGGTATTGCAAGTTCAAGCAAGACCTGATATAAAAGGTCTTTGTCGGTTCGGTCTTCCTTGATGTTATTTTTGAAATTAGTTAGGGTTCGTTGGTCAATTTCGTTAGGGTTATAATAGACATCTTTCATGTTTGACGAATCTGTCTTAAACACTCTGAAGCCGAAATCTACATTTTTTAGATCTTTGTCTTTGTTGTCATCTTGAATCTTTTTGGCTGCTCTTCTTATGCGTTCTTTGCCGATTTCACAGATGTTTTTGTATCCCGCCTTGAATGCTTCTGAATCCTCTGCCGTTGGCTCTGGAAGCTGTACCATGATGAACTTGCGGTTGCCGCCGTCTTCTGCATTTAGCTGCATGACTGCGTGGGCGGTTGTGGCGGAGCCTGAGAAGAAGTCGAGGATTATATCGCCTTCATTGGAACTTATGGCACATAAAAACTGTATTAAATCATATGGTTTTGAGTAATCAAATATTTTTGTCCCAAAAAGTTTTTCCATTTGTTTAGTAGCTTGCGTACTTGAATATTTTGAGATTACTGCTCTAAAAGGTACTTGTCTTGAAATAGGTTCTCCGTTATGATCCACTTTGAAATACTGTTTAGTATAAACCCAGAGTTTGCCATCGGTATTTTTTCGAATTTCAATAAAACGGTTTTTCAATCCCCATTCATATTTCGATTGGGACCATCTCCAGCAACCCCTTTTCCCATTTTCTGACGGGGTTACTTTCTCACCATTCGGGAGTTTAATCTCGTAATCAAGAGACTTAGAATATTGTATGCTGAAGCTATTTAATTTTATTAATTTGTATCTTCCTCTCTCCTTTACAAACTCATCCTCATAAGAATATGAATTATCTTCTTGAGTAGTTTCACCTTGAATTCCGCATTCATCTATATCTTTAGCATAACATAAAATATATTCATGTTTTATTCTGAAAAACTTACTATCTGATGAACCTCCTCCTTCTTTATTCTCCCAAACAAGCTGTGATATAAAATTCCCTCCCCCAAAAATTTCATCACATATCTTCTTTAAATTATCCACTTCGTTATCATCAATCGAAATAAAAATAACCCCGTCATCCCTCAACAAATCCTTTGCAATAACCAGCCGCTCAAACATCATGGAAAGCCAGTCGCTATGGAATCTGCCGTTTGTTGTTGTGTTTTTGAATAGCTTATTTCCGCCTTCGTCTATTGCACCAGATTCTTTGTCCTCTGCATTTTTTGATTTTGTAAAGTTATCTTTATATACAAAATCTTTACCTGTATTATATGGTGGATCTATGTAAATCATTTTTATTTTGTTCAGGTAAGATTCTTGTAAAAGTTTTAATACCTCAAAATTATCTCCTTCAATATAAAGATTCTCTGTGTTTTCAAAATCAACGGAATCACCTGGGACTGGGCGCAATGTTTTATTTATTGGCATTACTATCTTCTGTCTAGACTTTTGCTTTCCCGCCCAAGTAAGGTCATATACTTCTGAATTATTGTCTGCATAATCACCGACCAATTCTTTAAGTTTATCTGCATTAATTGTTTTGATTAGATTTCCATCTTTTTCAACTTCAGTTATTATTTCAGGAAATAGTTTTATTAGTTTAGCAATATTTTCCTGTGTTAAATCCTTTGTAGTCATAGTTAATTTTTTCATATTATTCACTATCCCTTGCACTAATTATTCTTTCTGTAACTGTTATAAATTGTTCAACAAGAGTTACAATCTCATTTGTTTCAATAAGAGTATAACTATCTCTTGATTCATGAACGTAATGTAATTCTGGATCTAATCCAAATGTTCCAAGTAATATTTTTGAGCATTTAGGCTGTTTTAATTCCTTAAATACATTTCCAATCTCAGTTTCATAATCCGAATATTGTTCCTTAAAAACTGATTCAATTCTATAATCTCCAATTAGTTGCTTCATACCAATACTATTTATTTTATCATACGGTATTTTTAATTTTAGGTTTTTTGCGATTTTAAATAAGGTATGTTCAAGAGAAAGTCTTGTATATAATGCAGTCGCACGTATATCTTTTTGTCTTAAATGTTCTTTTGCTTTTGAAATACAACTTCCATTAATCGGTTTGTAATTAACACCTTCACTTAGATTCCAATTAGATTTTAACGC
Source organism: Nanobdellati archaeon (assembly GCA_019429005.1). GTDB lineage: Archaea > EX4484-52 > EX4484-52 > EX4484-52 > GLR71 > JAHYJR01. The sequence goes on from JAHYJR010000011.1 coordinate 9,011, forward strand.
AACATAAGACTCATAATTAAATGAGGTTATCAAAATTTCAAAAAATAATCTATCTGACGAAAAAAGGATTAATTGAATTCCTTCATTAGATAAACTATGAAAATATTTAATCAGATTATATCTGTGTTCATGATCTATTGCATATATTGGATCATCAACAAATAATGTCTTTATTTTTGTTGAATTAATTTTAAAATTAGCCATGAGTAAAGCAAAACCAAGACATTTTAAATGACCTGTACTCAAAGTGGAAACAGCATCTTCATAGACTCCATTAATTTTTACTTTAAAATCAATTAGGGGATTTGTTTCTTCTAATTTAGAAACATTTATTTTTAAGTCTTCAATATGTTTATCATGTTCAGATTGATTAATATCATTATATATTTTAAAAACTATATCTTTAGATAATGAATCGAGTTCACTCTGAATTTTGTTTTTATATGTTTGAGAAAATACGTCTTGATATTTAGTAATATCCCTTTTTATGATTGTAATTGTTTTGAATTCTTTCTCTATTTCGTTATATTTTTTTTCAATATTAGTAAGTTCCTTTATTTTTTCAACATATTGTTTTGTTAAGATTATATTTGAAGATGAATTTTTTTCAATTAAAGACATTAAATCTGGTTTTAATTTCAATAATTTATTTATTTGATCCAGATTATTTTTAGAAATGAAATCAGACAAATTCAAATCAGTTAATAATTTTGTTATATTTTCTTTTTGAAGGTTCAACTCTTGACTCTCCTTTTTCATCAAAGAATTTAATTCAATCAATGTTTCATTTAATTGTGTGAAATCCTTATTTTGAGATTTTATTTTAGATAGTTGATTCCTTATTTTATTAGTATCAATATTGGTATTATGACAAATAGGACATTCTTTAATATCAAAATATTTATTAAAAAAATCGTCTGCTGAATTAATTATTTTTAGTTTTGAGTCATCAATATTAATATTAATCTCTTTTTTCTTATTTTCTAAATTGTTTATTTTTAACTGATATTTTCCGAGAGTTTCATGTATGTTATAAAATAATGTCAGCGTTTTTTCTAAATACTTATATTTATTAGGATCTTTAATTTGATTGGAAAAATAATCCATTTTACTTTCCCAGTCAATGCCAAGCATGTCATCCATACTATTTTTTAAATTTGAAATCTCCACACTTAATTCTATCTTTTTTCTTTTTATATGTTCAAATATGTCATTTAACGGGTCGTATTTTTTTGTAACCTCATTCTTTAAAGCAATTAATTTTTTATCAAATTCTCGTAATTCCTCAAAATTTAAAAGTTCAGAGAATGCTTTCCATAAGTTTGCGGGAGCATCTAATACAAATTTATTAATTCGATTTATATCTATAAATGATGCATCTGAGAAATCATGAGTTATACCATTTGGAGATGGAGAGATTATAGGATTACATAAAGATGTTTTTCCATCTAAACATCTTGATAATTTATTATTATCCTCAAACTCAATTTCAGTTAATAAATCTAAACTATAATCGGTATTTTTGTTTTTTAAGAATTCATTACAATTACATCTCCTATTTTTTGATTCTTCACAATCTCCAGTTATGCACCATTCTAACACATCATATAATGATGACTTTCCGGTACCATTTTCTCCTAAAATAAATACATTTTTTAACTTAAAATTCAATGTTTGAGGGGATCTAATATTGTCAAGGGGGAGGTTCTTAAAACCCCTAAGCCCATTTACTTTAATATTTTTAATCTTGACCATTTTTATCATATTCCCTGATTATTTCTTCGATTTTAGTTGATAAATAATTGCGGTTTTCATATAGCCCATACTTTTCAAGC
>JAHYJR010000002.1:0-104751 GCA_019429005.1 Nanobdellati archaeon
TGACAATTATTCAAGGTTAAACGATTTCATAACTGCCTGGGAAGACTTTGAAAAGTTAAAGAAAGAAAAAAATTACTTAGACTTTTCAGACCTCAATTATTATACATTAAAATTATTTCGTGAATTTGGTGCAAATAAAGAACAATCTAAATACATATTCATAGACGAATTTCAAGACACAAACAAATTACAATTTGAACTGATAGAATTTATCGCAGACCAAAACATAACTGTAGTGGGCGACCCAAACCATAACATCTTCAAAAACTTGTTCGCTCAATCGCAGATGAACAAAATCATTAAGTGTTGAAACTGACGGAATCGTTTTCAATTTCAATATTTTTTGATCAAATTCTGATAAGGATCTTAATAGTTTTTCATAGCCACAATCATAAAAATAATAAGCAGTAGCCAACCTTATCATTGCACCAACACAGTGTGTTGGTGTTCGAAGATAATATTTTTTCAGAACATAATCTTCAAGCTCAGTGATATCTAAATGTGCAAGATACTCAAAGAGCGTACAACCATTTTGTGTCAATTCAGTTAATGTTTGTTTTACATAAACACCAGCTGAATACTCCACTGTTATCGCTTTTCTCATGAGCCATTCGAATTGGGAGTATATATAGTTAACTGTTGATAATTCGAATTAGGTCTTCGTTAAAAAAGAGATTACTTTAAAAGGGATTTCCTTAACTGGATAGTCTCAATATCTTTATATCTCAGAGTATATATTTATGACTATATGGTTAATATAAAAAAGATACAAACATTTTAATCAATATATAAAAGTATAAATCTAATAAAATTCATGTTTGACAATTTAATTTCTATATTAAACATTCAAAATCCATGGTTAATTATAGGATTACTTGCAATGGCGCCAATAAGCGAATCTAGAGGTGCAATAATATATGGGATTTCAAAAGGTCTTGATCCATTGAGCGTATTTATAATTTCAGTAGCCTTAAACACATTAGTAATGATTCCCATTCTATATCTCCTAAGACAAAAACCGATAATGTTGATGATACACAAAGTAATAGGAAAACGAATAACAAATATACTTGAAAAAAATAAAGAAAAATTTGAATTATATGAAGAACTAACACTTTTTGGTTTTGTTGCAATACCAGCAATAGGAACAGGTGCCTGGACCGGCACATTACTTGCAACAGTTTTAGAACTTGATTTAAAAAAATCATTTTTGGTCATAACAGCAGGTATTATTGCAGCCGCATTGATTGTATTATTAAGCACAAATGGTTTTTTTTATTTTATTTAATGAAATAATTTGAATCCCAGTTTAAAAATTAACAAACATTTTATATATTACTTAATTTCAATCGTATTATGAAACTTGTAAGTGCTTGTCTGGCTTATCCTTATAACAATATAATACATAAGAACTTATAATTATGAAACTTGTAAGTGCTTGTCTGGCAGGAATCAATTGTAGATGGAATGGCAAAGCAAAACCGTGTCAAAAAGTTATTGAATTAGTTCGACAAGGTAAAGCAATTCCAGTCTGTCCTGAACAATTAGGTGGATTAACAACTCCTCGAGAAGCATCAGAACAGAGAGGAGATAAAGTCTTTACAAAAGAAGGTAAAGATTTAACTCATCCATTTGAAAAAGGTGCAGAAGAAGGATTGAAAATAGCAAAACTTGCAAATTGTAATGAAGCAATTCTAAAGGCGAACTCGCAGTCATGTGGTTCGAGCAAAGTTTTCGATGGAACTTTCTCAGGTAATTTAGCTGAAGGTGATGGAGTATTTGCAAAACTTCTCAAAAAAAATAATATTAAAGTCGTTAGTGAAGAGTAATTTAAAACCCAAAATAAACAACTTAAAAACCAAAAATAAAATAAAACGACATCCAGTTATTTGCTAGATGGCATATCAAGCTCCCTTTTAATTCATATTTATTGTACACCAGTCCAAAAACAAGACCTATAAACATCATATTAAACGCTTTTAATATACCCCAACCAGATACCATATGCCAGAATCCAAATAATATGCTAGATACTATAAGTCCAATATTAAGTAAATTTTTTTTCTTAAACCATTCTAGTATTGTTCGGTGGAATATTAATTCTTCAAAAATGGGAGCAACTAATCCTACATAAAGAACCTTAACATACCATGTTGATGATAACCACCAGCTTCCATTTCCTAAAGTAAGTTCTAATGTTTGCGGGAATGCGACAAACATCCATTTCAGAAAATTATAATTTATTAAGTAAAGAAGTATTCCTATAATTAAAGTATATATAAAATAATTAGACTTCTTCATTATTAGAATTATATAGTGTTTTTTAAATCAATTGCTATCTAATTTAGAGTTAAAATTTAGATAAAAATACTTTTTTTTATGTATGTTGAACCTCAAAAATAGTATTTTTGAGGATTGAACTATCAAAATTATTTAAACACATAACGAACATAATTATAAGGTAAGATTTATGAACAAAAAATTATTTTCACAAATTGCAATTATAGTAATTGTATTAATTTCAGCTCTATATTTAGTTATAGGAAGTGAAAGTGCAAAAATAACAAATTTTGACGAATGCGAGAATGCTGGTTGGCTTTTACGCAGTATAACTATTTATGATTATGCCGAATATGTTCCAAATGCAATTGAACAGAAATGCACACTTTGGACTGGTACCTTTTTTGTGAAAGAAACTGTAGAACCTCCATTTATTCCACCTATAACTAATGAACCAGAACCATTACCCCAAACAACAAAAGCGTATGTTTATGATGAGGACTTTGGATATGGTTTTGAGTATCCTGAAGGATGGGAATTTTATATAAATCTCGCAGACGGTGTTAATGGTTGTGATTCTGAACTAGGTTACGAAGGTTATACTTGTGTTGATTTTGAAAATAAAGATATTAAAAAAGTAATTCTGTTTGAAAGTGGGTCGGCACAAATAGATTTCACAGTACAGTCTGCTACAAATATAGAAACTATCACAAATGAATTCAAGACAATTGCGGAGATGTCTGGTTTAGAGGTTTTAAGTGAGGTTGGAATCTCAATAAATAATGTATATGGGTATGATACACTAACAGGAACTTCTGGATGGAAACTAAGACAGGTAGTCTTTATAGATAACGGGACAGTTTACATTTTCAAATATTCTGGCCAAGAAGAATCGTATGATCTGAATGAAGATATTTTTGAAAATATGATAAATTCATTTAACGTTCAATAAAAATAAAATATTATGATTATACTCTTTTGTATAGTCATAATGTTTATTGAAAAATATGTAACAATATTAAAAATCTATTTTTGAAGTCTATTTAAAATGTTTTTATTCTTCTATATTCTTACTTAATAAGTACTAACAATCTGTATATTTATAAATATAATTATCAAAAATTATATTGTGTTTTAAATAAGTGAAGAAGAACAATTAGAAGGACTAATTGTAGATTTTGATGGAGATACAATAAACATATACGATATGATTAGACCGGGTCATTGGTTTAGCACTGCATATCAAAATAAGATACTTTAGCTTTAGATAAAACATTTGAATTAAATGGCGAGCTAATTGAACCTGATAGTGAGATTATGCAAAATTTAAATATTGTAACAGGTTATTGTTCTTTAGGTGAAAGTGAAGTTGAAACCGTTTTAAGGTATTTTGTAGGATTAGCTAAACAAGTTGGTAATTTTGTAGGCTTTTTAGAAGAAGAAATGTACCAATTAATAAATGATTAAAAATTAAGATTTTTTGATATAAGTGATATTAATAGAGCATTAAGTTATAGAGATGGAATGGAACACCGAGAGACATATCTTAAGAAAATTGATGTTGAAGGTGAATCTGTTTTGTTTCCAGCTAATCTAAGGATTTTTTTGATATAAATATTATATATAAAACATCCCAACCCTAACCAAACATTTAAATATGAGGCGGTTTAATTTAGTTATATTGTTAAAATAAGGATTATTTTAAATTTTTATTTTTACTTTTAAATTGAGTTGATAATATGACAGTAAAGAAAGGAGATAAGATAAAAGTTGATTATACAGGTACTTTAGAAGACGGTACTGTTTTTGATAGTTCAAAAACACATGGTCAACCACTTGAATTTGAAGCAGGTGCAGGTCAAGTTATACCAGGTTTTGATAACGCTGTAATTGGTATGGCTAAAGGTGATGAAAAAGAAGTAACTTTGGAAGTAGAGGATGCTTATGGCGAATATAATGATAAATTAGTAAAAGATATTCCAAAAGAGCAGCTTCCACAAGATCAAGAAGTTAAGCCTGAGATGATGCTTATGGTAGGTCTTCCAAATGGACAACAAATACCTGCAAAAATTACAGAAGTCGGCGATAAAACAGTAAAAATTGATTTAAATCATCCTCTTGCAGGACAAGTTTTAAAATTCAAAATAAAAATGATTGAATTCGCTTCAAAATAATTGATTGATTTTTAATCAATCTTTTTTTATTTTTCTTTAATTTTTTCTATAATTTTTTTCATTATTACATATGCAATTGCACCTGTAATTATAGTGGATACAGTTATTGCTATAAATATACCTTTTAGTCCAAAGATATATGACCCAAGATAACTAAGTGGGATGTATAATACAAATATCTGAAATAGTATAAGACCTGAAGCAATAATAGGTCTATTTAAAACATTTAACGCTGTTGTAACGTTCATTAATATGCCTTGAGCAGCATAGCTTAAAGGTACTATCCCTAAATACAATACAATTATTGATATAATTATTGGGTCGTTACTAAATATTGAAGATATTGGTTTTGATAAGGCAATTATTGATACAAATAGTGCAATACCCCATATTAACGATAACTTATTTGAATAGTTAAGTGCTTTATTAACTCTTTTGTATTTTTTAGCAGTCCAATTTTGACCTACAAAAGGCCCGAGTGCTGAAGCTAAGGCAATAAGTGCAGTCATTGCGAAAAATTCAATCCTTGTTGCAACACCAAAGGCAGCTACGGCTTCAGTACCATATTTTGCAATTAAGCTTAATATTATACCCATAGCAATTGGTTGTAAAATACGTGTAATCGTACTTGGTATACCTATATACAATATACCTTTCCAAGATCGTATCAAATCGTTCATTTTGGGTCTTTCGAAAGAGATCATATTTTCACGATAATATAGTACCCATAAGGCCACAAAAAATGTTACAGCTCTAGCAATAATAGTTGCGATAGCTGCACCTGCAAGTCCCATTTTAGGGAATGGCCCTAAACCAAAAATCAGTATTGGATCAAGTATGAGATTTACAGCAACCGCAACAAGCATTATTATACTTGGTGTTTTCATATCACCTGTCGCACGTATTGCATTATTTCCAACCATTGGCACTATAACAAATATTACACCAATATACCATATTTCCATGTATTGTTTGATTAAGGGAATAAGCGTGTCTGTTGCTCCAATTAATTTGAATAGTGGTTCAATTGTCATAAAACCAATAATTGCTGAAAAAATAACAATAATTAACGAAAGAATAAGACTATCTGTTGTAAGTCTTTGTACTGCCTTGTATTTACCTTTTCCAATAGCTCTTGAAACCATTGCAGATGTTCCTATACCAAGCCCAAGAGATAGGCTGACAATTACCATTATGACAGGGAATGTAAAACTTAAAGCTGCAAGTTCGTTTATACCAAGCTTTGCAACAAAGAATGTATCAATAAGGTTAAATGCTACCATCCCAAACATACCAAATATCATTGGTATTGTCATTTTTAGGATTCTTGATTCAACAGGACCATTAATAAGTTTAGCATTGTTTTCAATTTTCTTTTGATTCATAAATATCAGTATTTGATTTTTTAGATTAATCAGTATCAACGATAAGATTTAGGTTATAATAAGATTTGTTTAAAATCTTAAAATAAATTATAAATTTAATTTTTTTTTAAAAAATAGATGTTATAACTATTATCTTGATTATGATTATTAATTAATAAGATTTAAATGTTTTTAATTGTTTTGGATCTTTATGTTTTTTTGATTTGAGACTTTTTAGTTTAGCCCCTATTTTTGATTCTTAAAAGAATAGTTTTATTAATATATCAAAAGATTAGTTTCCGAAAAGACATTCATCAAAACGCATATTAACGACAATAGCCTAATAATAAGTATGCATCTTGATGCCAGTGGACTTTTTTTGTTTCATCCATGTATATAAGATATACTTTATCTATGTCCAAAGTCTTAAGAAGTGCATTTCGAACCTCACCAACCTTGTCCATAAGAAACTCATAATCATTTTTTTGTTAATAGGTGTAAATCACTTACATCTTTTTTCCACACAATAACGGTATGACCTTTAGTAATCGGAAAGTTTGCAAGAGGTGCATATAATTTATTGTCCTCATAAATAATCGCATCTTTGAAAGGTTTAGGGAGTGCAGAATTCATAATATATTAAGTATTTTTTAGGTTTATATAGATTGTTTTTTGATATAATTGAAACATTTAAAAGATTATCTCTTAAATATATAATATCTTAGGCGGGGGTAGCCTAGCTTGGTCAATGGCGCAGGGTTGAGGGCCCTGTAGTTTAGTACTTACGCGAGTTCAAATCTCGTCCCCCGCACTATTTTTCTTATTGCAAAAATACTTTTTTATATTTCTGTAATCAAATTAAATTATGATTAATAATTTGAAATCTAATTTAAATAACCTAGCAGACCCAGACCGTGCAAAAAATCTTTTAAGATATTTTAAGACCTGACCAGGTGAGTAAGGTGAAGGGGACATATTTATTGGTATAACAGTACCAAATTTACGTAAAATCGCAAAAAAGTATAAAGACATATCGCTTGACGAAACAAAACTCTTATTGTCAAGTAAAATCCATGAACACCGTTTAATCGCTTTATTCATTCTAATCATTAAATATCGGGTTTCAGATGAACCAAATAAAAAAGATATCTTTGATATTTATCTTGATAATATGCAATATATAAACAATTGGGATCTGATTGATTCTTCAGCCGGATACATAATCGGCGATTGTTTTAAATTATCAAAAAGTTGTTGTATCGTATTTTTCTTAGGGTTATAACGCTTAATATATTCTTGCTTAGATGTTTTTAGAATAAATTCATTACCATTAAATTTTATATACGTATTCACAATTAACAATGCGACCATTTAAGTATCTTTTTTTTGAAATTTTCGAAATTGAACCATATAAATAGTATAATTAGACTTGTTTAATAATTTATCTAAAGTAAAACCTAAAACATTTATATCTAACTTTTAGATACCGAACCATTTGATTTATGATAATGACTTTCTAAGTCCTTATATCCATAAGGTCTTTTTACAGGTTGATTATATCTGAATATTCTTGCAATTGCAATTGAATCACCCCTTTTTAATGTTCGAGGAAATCTTTTAAGATATAAATGTGCTGTAATATTTCCCATATATCCGGGATCACCCCATCCAGCGTTTGCAGATTGGTTTTCAAAAGTTATCCAGTTTTCTAAACTAAGCTTATTATGACTATATGGAATATTTTGTAGTATTTGCAGTCCAACATTATCTGGTAATTCGATTCTTGGTTGTAATTGAGCAATAACGGGTTTATTAAGTTCTAATTGTACCGGATTTGTTGTATCTCTTAATATGTAAAGGTCATCTTCAGAATATTTTTGTTCGGTATCAATTTCTCCGAAACCATCCTTAAATTCAAAGATATGATCGCAGAGATTAAATATAATATATGGTCCAATCATCTCAAAATCCGAATCAGGTATGATTTTTTCAGCAATATCTTTAGCTTCGATAGGGTTATTAACAATATAACCATCAGAGGGTTCATATTTTGGATAGAAAAACATTTGTGCAAATTTACTTTGACCATATAATTTGATTGGATTAGAATTCAAATTTTGTAGGCTAAGATATGGCATACCATTTTCATACTGGATGGAATTGCTTGAAAGTCGTAAACCCAACCGCCCTCTACTACTTCGTAAATCAACATCTACAAGATACTTATCTTTATTAAATGAGATATCATCATGTAAAAATACTTCAAAATAAGACTTAGGTGGTATTATTATAGGAATATCTTTTTCATCTTCATAAATTCTCGCAAAATCTGTGCTTGGTTCAAATTCAAAAGATTGTGGCTGTTTAATGAACGCATCAACATTTTGTGCCACTGATTCATCATCATAAACTCGAACTTTACCCATTCGAACATCAAATGTAGCAGGTTGTAACTGGTCGTTCGTATAGTTTGTATTTATTGTTATGTCACCATCTAAAATAGCTTTTCCAATACCTCTGTCACTTAAGATTTTTGAACTTTGTGCCGATAAAGATAGCTTTATTTTGTCAATCATCAAATCCACTTTTTATAGATATATTTAAGCATAAAGTAGATTTTATATAGTTTATTATTATAAACCTAATTTACCATCCATATTCTTTACTGATATAAAACGCTTTAAAGACCGTTTTTATATCTTTAATTTTTATATTTCGTATATGTAAAATACCTTTTATTGCCATTTTGAATTTGAAAAATTTAATCTCTGAAAGCTCTTTATTATCAAGCATATTTCCAAGTATTTCAAGAGTATCATTTCCACGTTCTTTAATAATTTTTTTAATTTCAATAACAGAGGGATCCGCAATCGCAAAACCTTTACCTTTTTTAATCTTATAACCTTTCCATAAATCTTCATATAAAGACATGGTCTTTTCACTAAAATCATCTTTAAGAAGTGCATTTGATATTGCTTCACCTGCAAATTTTGCACACATTAGAGAATTTCGTATGCCACTATAGAAAACAGGGTTTGTCTGTCCTGCAGCATCACCGACTATAATAACACCATCACCATAGGTTTTCTCAAGCCATCCATAACCTGGAATTGTACCAGATACAGTTGTATTTTCAATAATTTTTGGATTTGAAAAATTAGACTGTATAAATGTTTCAATACGACCTTTAAGATTAGTAACACCCTTTGCTACAATACCAATTTTAGCTGATGTTTTAGATTTAGGAAACACCCAGATATAACCTTCAGGTGCAAGCTCACTATCAAAATAAAAATTAAGCTTATCTGTAGCTACACCTCCAACTTCATATTCAAGACCGACAACATAACCATCTTTCCATTGTTTAATAGCCTCTTTACTGACAACTTTTGTCAATTCAGCAACTCTTGAACCAGGTCCATCTGCACCTACAACGATTTTTGTATAATATTTACCCTTTTTTGTCTTTACAACCCATAAATCACCATCTTTTTCAATATTTTCCATAGGTTCGTTCTTATTAATCTTACAACCTGCTTTTCTTGCAAGAAGTGCAATATATTTATCAAATCGGTCTCTATGTAATATAAAACCAGGCATTATTATCTGTCCATATTTCCATTTTACATCACGATTAGGATAATATGTTCGTAAACTAACAATTTTATTTTCGATGCATTCCTCAGGTAATTGGATATTAACGTCTTTAAGTCCCTTTCGGCTAATACCACCACCGCATGCGACAGGAACGCCTATATTTGTACGTTTTTCAAGTATTAATACTTTTAAATTATTATTTTCTTCAAGAATTGTCTTTGCAGTCATCGTTCCTGCAGGACCAGCGCCTATTATTATTACGTCGAGGATTTCCTTTTTATTTGCCATATAGCACACATCATATATTTTTTGGTTAAATTTATAAAGTTTAAATTAAAAATTAATTTAATTAAATAATATCTTTGATTATTATTTTTAAATGTAAAGATATATAATTATTATTGTGGTTTCTATTAAAATTGGAAAAATCGAGACTTATATAAATCAAAGGCTTCATAAAGTCAAAGCATTACATTTTACACTCATAGATCCCTCTGAAATGGATTTAGAGACTGCAAAAAATGTAGCAAAATCAGCAAAAGAAGCAGATACAGATGGATTTCTTGTAAGACCTTCTTATGGTACAAGCCCACTTCTTATTAAAAATATATTAAAAGCGATAAAATCCGTAGTAGATATTCCTGTTTTATCACTTCCAACAAATGTTGATGGCCTTACAAGTGAAATAGATGCACTTTTATTCATAACGCTTCTAAATTCAAATAATACTTATTGGATGATTGGTGCACAAGCACTTGGTGCTCCTGTTCTTAAACAGATGGGTATTGAAACAATACCTACGGCTTATATAATTGTAGAACCTGGTTCAACAACATCATGGATGGGTGACGTTAAACCAATACCTCGTGATAATTATAAGCTTGCAGCAATACATGCTCTTGGTGGTGAGTATTTTGGTATGAGGTTCCTTTATATTGAAACTGGAGAAAAAATAAAGATACCTGTTCCTGCTGAAATGATACAAACTATAAGTAAGACATCAAACATAAATATAATTGTGCAGTCTTCTAATGCGACATCAGATTATTTTAAATCGCTTGTAGATGCTGGTGCAAAAATATTGGTCACACCTTATAGAGAGGACCTTAAAGATGTAATTGAGAAAATACGAATATAATATTTATTGATTGTTGATTTTATGATAAAATATAATGTTGAGAAATATATAAATGAAATCAAGGAGACTAAGAAAGGTGTCTTTATGGGTGTTATAGACCCAGACCCAATGAAACAAACTCCTGAAAAATCTTTAGATTTAGCAAAAAAACTTTATGAAGGTGGAGCGGATCTTGTTCTTCTTGGTGGTTCAATTGGTGCACAAGGCGCCGCTCTTGATAAAACTGCAAAATTAATTAAAGAAAATATAGATATTCCCGTACATCTTTTTCCAGGAAATACAGGTACTGTAACAAAATATGCAGATTCAATATATTTTATGAGTCTTTTAAATTCATCAAATCCTTATTGGGTAATGGGAGCACCTCTTTTAGGAGCACCTGTTATAAAAAGATATGGTCTTGAACCAATACCTACAGCATATCTTGTCTTTGAGCCAGGTCAAACTGTGGGCTGGGTCGGAGAATCACGATTACTTCCAAGGACAAAACCAGATCTTGCTGTAGTTTATTCAATGGCTGCAGAATTTATGGGTATGCGTTTTGTTATACTTGAATCAGGTTCAGGTGCACCCGAACCAGTTCCTTCTGAGATTGTTGCTGCTATTAAAAAATATACAGATTTAAATATAGTTGTTGCAGGTGGTGTAAAAACACCAAGGCAAGCATTTAAGCTTATCAAAAGCGGTGCGACCGGTATTCACATCGGAACAAAGATAGAAGATGCTAAAGATCCAGAAAAGAAAATCAAAGAATTTGAAGAAGCTATACATCAGAAAAAATCATATTGGTAAAATATTTTTAACCGTTACTATTTTTTAAATCAAGTGATTATATAGATTATATAAGTGGTTATATGAAAATATTTATTACAGGTGGCACTGGTTTTCTAGGTCGTCTTATAATTACTGAACTTCTCAAAAAAAATCATGAAATCACAACATTTACTATGGATGTAAATGTAGATATGCCTAAAACCGTTAAGGTGATTAAAGGAGATATTCTTGACAAGACATCACTTCTAAAAGCAATGAAAGGTCACGATGCAGTATATCATCTTGCTGCAATACTTGATGAAAGTGTAGCTTATGATAAAATGCACAAAGTTAATGTTGATGGAACTCAAAATGTGCTTGAAGCTTGTAAGTTATCAAATGTAAAAAAGTTTATTTTTGCAAGTTCTGTAGGTGTTATGGGTGATATAAGAGATTCTCCAGCTGATGAATCTTATCCATATAACCCCATAACAAATTATGAGAAAACAAAAGCTGATGCTGAAAAATTAGTCCTTAAATATTCTTTAAAGAATGATTTTCAAGTTACAATTTTAAGGCCTTCAATTGTTGTAGGACCTAATGATAACTGGCGTCAGATTATTAAGGCTGTCAAGAAAGGTTATCCATATTTAGGTTTAGGCAATAATCATTGGCATCTTGTCGATATCACAGATACTGTATATGCATTTGTTCTAGCACTTAATGATAAGGGTAAAAATGAGGTTTATATAATAGCATCAGAAGATGCACCGACATATAAGGAGATTTATGAAACGCTTTCTCGCATCCTCAATGTAGAACCTCCAAAATATTCAGTACCTGTTTTTGTAGCTAAAACAATTTTTTATATTTATGGGCGTATTTGTAAACTCCTTAGTAAAACACCATCTCTTACATATAGAGTCTCAAGTGTTGAACGTCTTGTGCGTGAAAGGTATTTTGATATTTCAAAAGCAAAAAAACAGCTTGGTTATAAACCTAAATACGATACTGAAAAATCTTTGAAAAAACTTGTAGGTGAATTAGAGAAAATTAAGTCTTAATGTATTGTATCTATTTTGATGACAAAACCTTTTTGAAATAAACCTTTTGACAATAATTCATTTATCCAAATGCCTATTATATTTTATCAAACGGTATTATTTTATCCAAAGGTATTATTTTATCCAAAGGTATTATTTTATCCAAAGGTATTATTTTATCTCAAATCAATATTATTTATATCTTCGCTTACAAATAAGGTAATGGTCTATATACCTTACGAGTTCTTAGGAAAAGTATTTTTCTTTTTAATTATGGGTGTTGGTTCATTTTTAATATTAGGAGTAACATTCACATTTTTGTTTGTATTGTATTTTTATAAGACCAAAAAGATAATATTTCCTTCTTTTGTATCAATTGCACTTGATATTTTTTATGCACCTTCGAAATGGCTTTTTGAAATTTTGAAACTAGATTCATCTCTAATTGATAAGAGTTTTATTGAGGCTTCAAATATTGTGATGCTTGATAAGTTCAAAAGTGCAGGAGTGCCTAGGGCAATTTTTATTCCTCATTGTATGAGAAATACAGATTGTAAAGCCTCATTTGTTTTAAAAGAAGGTTATATCTGTACTGCTTGTGGGAAATGTGATATTGCAAAACTTAAAAAAGCAGTTGAAATTAACCATTTCAAATTATATATAGTTCCAGGTGGTAGTATGGTCAAGGATATATTAACAAAAGCAAGACCTAAAGCCCTTATAGCAGTAGGTTGTAATGTTGAATTGATTTTAGGTCTTAGACTTGTTATGGGTAAAGTACCAACTCAAGTTGTGCCCCTCCTTAAAGCAGGTTGCTCTAACACAGCTGTAAATATAGATAAAGTTATTGAAAAAATAAATCTTTGTGGGATTAATTATAAACCCAAGAAAAAACAAATTAAATAAAAATAAATTAAATAAAAAATAATAAATTGTGTTTATCTTTAATTTTTAAGTAATCTAAATAAAATTCTAGATGCAATAGTTGAAGTTATGTGTTCTTCAAGAAGTGGATTCGCTTCAACTATATCTATTCCTACAACATTATACAATTTAAGTTTATCAAGTATTTGAACTAATTTTTCAAATGTCCAACCTGATGGTTCAGGATCTGAGACACCTGGTGCAATTGAAGGGTCAAGAACATCCATATCAATACTTAAATAAATAGGTGCATCTTTATCAAGGTCTTCGATATCTGTAATTATTATGTTTTTTGCATTTTTAATCTCTTCATCAGAACCTGTTCTAACACCAAGAACACAAGTTTTAACACCAAGTTCACAAATTCGTTTCATTACACTAGAATGAGATAATTTTTCACCTTGGTAATCATTTTTCATGTCATAATGTGCATCAAGGCTTATAATTTGAAGATTTTCATATGTTTTTTTCAATGCTTTAACAGCTCCAAGTGTAATTGTGTGCTCACCACCTAAAGTAATTGGTATGATATTTTCATTATAGATTAACATATCTTCGATTGTCTGTTCAAACCGCTCGATTGTTGCTTTTGCATTACCATGTACTACAATCAAGTTTCCTGAATCATACACAATTTGATCGATTCCGTCTGCTTCAAGTGCAAGGAATTTAGATCGTATACTATTTGGTGCAAGTCTCTGACCTGGTATATTAGTCTCTGTAGAATCGAAAGGCACGCCTATAACTGAGAATTTAGCTTTTTTAATATCTTGGAATTCAGACAAAAGATTAAGTCTCTCTGTATGTAGGAACATATTAATAATTCTTTGTTTAACTTTAAATTATTAGGATTTTTTTCAAAAAAAAGGGTGTATATTATAAAAGATGATTTTTCTTTAAAAGATGAATTGATACGTAAATCAGTCCATATAATGTTATCTCTTGTCATTGTTTTTTATTATATTTATGGAAAGGGTGCTGTTTTAGGATTGCTTTTTGTTGCACTCACAGTATCACTTTCAATTGAATATTTGCGGATAAAGAAAGGTTTTTATCTGACAAATACATTTCGCGATAGTGAAAAGAATAAGCTGGCCGCACATATATATAGTATAATTGGAACAATTATTGCAATTTATCTTTATAGCATGCCTATTGCCTCTGCCGCGATATTAATGGCTGCGTTTGGTGATGCTTCTGCTGCAATAGTTGGGAAAGCTTATGGAAAAAATCTGATGCCAAAAACAAAATCAAAAACGTTTGAAGGTGTTATCACTGAATTTGTTGTTAATTTATTTATAGGTATTATAATTGTACAGAATATATATATTGCATTAATTATGTCTTTTACTGCAACATTTGTTGAGACTTATCTTACAGGTATAAATGATAATGTATCAATACCTGTTATATCTGGATTGTTTGGAGAAATCGCAATTAATGCTATTGTTTGAGTTAAAAGGTTTAATTAGTCGTATAAACTATATATAATATTTAAATAGTATTGTTTAAAAGTATAATAATGAAAACAAAACGTGCAATAAAAGAAATAAAAATTCTCGGTATTGTAATAACCTTTGTAGGATTTATTTAAATTTCCATAAGTGAAATTTCTGTATTATTATCATCTGATATATTAATTTAATTGGATTATTTCTTTTAATATATGGTTTTATGCATGTATTTAAATTAGAACGATTTTCTTAAGAACTATTGCATTTTACTGAATTAGAAACATTTAAAATTTAGATTTTATAAAAAATCAATTAAAATAAAATTATTTAAGAAAAAGATAAAGGATATTTAATATCCTATTTATTCATTATCGCCTTTGAATACTTTTTCATCGCCAACAATCCAGTAACTTGATTCACCACCTTCGATTATTGAACCTTTAAGATCAGCATCAATTATTATATCAAATGTTTCAAATGACTCAAGATCCATAACATTTGCACTTTCACCTTGTATATGAAGGATTTGACATTTTCTTTTAGCAATCATAGGTGATATAACATTATGACCTGCGGGTTTCATTATGATTCTTCTTTTGCCATCAAGAACACCAGCACAATCAATTCTACATTTTGCTTCACCATGTTTACCGGGTTTTGATTTTATGTTTTCTGTAGCTCTGCAGACTATACCATCAACAAGTATATATGTACCTTTTTTTACATTTCTTGCTTCAATAAGTTTTGTATCCATAAATAATCACTTTGAAAATAGAATTATATTAATTATTTAAGCGGAAGGCTTATATATTTAATTGTGTTTTTCTGTTTTAGGTTTCTTTTTAGCCTTATTCACTTCAGTAATATTTTTTTCTTTTTTAATAGCATATTGTGCAGGATTTCTGATACGTCTACAGAATCCATCAGGTTCACAGACTGTCATATCCTTATAATAACCATTATTTTCACAATTTGGAGGAAGAATTATTTTTTCGCGACTTATTGCATAATTAAGCTGTGTAGAAATATAGACATTAGGTAATGCATCTGGATTAAGTTTGTTCCATTTAGCAAGTTCATATTTTATTGCTTCAAACCCCCAACCACAGCTTCTCATAAAATTAATCAATATAAATACAGATCGTTTCCGACCATCATGAATACCATTAAGTATACTTGTTATACAAGGTGGAAAATATTCTTTACTTATTGCTTCAGTTGGATTTTCAAAGATTGTTTTTTTCATACCTGCTTCTTCTTTATCTTTTTTTTCTTCAATTTGTGAAGACCATTCATTGACAACAGTCACAAGAAGATTCATCTCACCTTCATCGCCTTTATCAAGAAATCCTTTGTCTCCTTTAATTTTAGACATTCTTGCATCATTCATTTTAAAATCCTGTATCTGCGCTTGAGATATAGGTTTACTCGCAAGCCAGGTCTTTTCATTCAAGCTGTAAGGCATCCTGAATAGATGTCTTGAACCCCAGTTCTGTTCGACATCAACAACTTGGAATGGGTTATAAACCAGGCCACTTTCTTCAGATTTTTCACGTTCCGTTTTCTCTTCGTTATCAGTTTCACGTTTTTGTTCAAATCTTTTATCTAGTTTCAAAAATTCTTTAGTAAGTCGATTCTTTGTAAATTCTCTTAAATATGACGCAATCTTTCTTGGTAAATCAGGATATAGTTTTCGTGTAGGTACCATATCAACACTATCTGGAAGCATTCTGTATGTCATACCAAGGTGGAAACCACGGCTTCCACTGAATTTTATTGAGATATTATTGACATCAAAATCATTTTTAAGTGCATCAACAAGGATTATAGCTGTTTTTTTTGCATATTCCATACCATATTTAGAATCCATATCAAGTATAAAATCCCAACCAATTCTAAGTTTATCCATATCGGATGGTTTCATTGAATTTGAAAGACTAAGCGGATTTTTCCAGAGTTCTACAGATGAATGAAAACTTGTTGCGCCGTTTTTAGCAAAATAACTTATATCTCCAGGAAATTGTATTATATTAGGTCTTTTTCCGTGATATGTAGCATTAAAAATAGGTGATATTTCTCTGTGTTCTGATACTGCAAAAAGACTATTTGTTATATCCTCACGCATATAGTATTCTTTTGCATCCTCAATTCTTTGACTAAGTGTTTTCTCTGTTTCTTGACTTTTTTTAAGTCTCATAAATCTAATTGTGAGATTATTTTTATTAACTTTGATACATAATAATATTTAATATATACTAGATTGTTAATTTTAACGATTAATTATTGTGTGGTACTATGAAAAAGATTATTTTAGACATTAATGTAAGTAAAAGTATGTCATCTGTAACTGAAGAAGATAAAGAGAATATTATAGGTGTCATTGATTATGGTATTAATCAACATAATCGTAATTTAACTTATACTGTAGATGCATTTGATAGCAAGAACACTTTTATTTTTGGTATAGGACCTCTTGCAGGAAGCATAATACCAGGGACTGCAAGATTAGTCTTTATCGCAAAATCACCTTTAACAGAAACATTATTTTTAAGCACAATTGGTGGTGCAGGATTACCACTTTATCATACAGGTATTGATTTTGTAAAAATTGAAGGAAAATCCAAAGAACCAAAAATACTTGTAATAAGAAATATGGGTTTGGGTATTGAAGTAAATTTTGAATCAATTGAATCTGATACTTTAATGGATTTGTATAAGAAAAACAACAATGGGGGTATATACAATCTTCAGAATTATGTGATGGCTACCTATAAAGACCGATTTAAGACAGATACAGGTTATACTGATTTTAGGATACTTGCTGTCGGACCTTCAGCACTCACTACAAATATGGGTGCAATCTGTTCAACCGTTGTAAAAAATGGTGAATTTGTAGAAGGTGTAGATGGTTGGGCTGGACGAGGTGGTTTTGGTTCTCTTTTAGCACAAGGACATAACATTGTTGCAGTAATTTATGGTGGCGTCTCAGATTCAAAAGTATTTCCAAAAGTAGATTTAAAAAATAGAAAAGCTGTTGATTTGCTTTTTGAGAAAGAATTTTCAAAAAGTATGGCATTGATGGCAACAGAAGTGACAGAAAAATACCGTTTTGTAAAGAAAGATAACACAGGTGGAACTTTCGGAGTTAATATGTCTAGTCTTGATACTTGGTTACCTATGTTTAATTGGTCTTCAGTCTATATGGATCGAAAAAAAAGACAGTATATGTATGACACATTTGTAAAAGATAATTATTTAGCACAATTCAATGATGAGATTATAAAGACACGTTCATGGAAAACGTGTGGTGAGCCATGTCCTGCACTTTGTAAAAAAGTGTATAAGGATAAGAAAAAAGATTATGAAGCATATGAGGCCTTCGGACCAAATTGCGGTATTTTTGATCAAAGACATGCTGAAATGATTGGAGGCACAATCGAAAGTATGGGTTTTGATGCAATCGGTTTTGGTAATATCGCATCATTTGTTCTTGAATGTATGGATAAGGGTCTTTTGAACAAAAATGATATCTTAGTTGATGTTAAGGCTAATTTCAATCCTGACACATTCACACTTGATGACTCAAAAAATCATGCGATTATAGGGTCAAAACTTGCAATCGATATTGCATATCAAAATACAGATTTTTCAAAAGTGTTCAATAAGGGTATAAGAAAAGCAGTCTTATCACTTTCAGATAAGTTTAAAGATCGTCAAAAAGATAATCTTAAATTTAATGATTTAGCGAATTATATACCATTCGGTGACGTTGGTTATATCGCACCTGTACAATATTGGGTACCTGGATTCTATATACCGCTTCCAATACAAGGTAAATTCTTCACATATTATGGTATGGATTTCCATTCACCAGAAGAACTTGGTAAAATCGCTGCAGATAGATCTATAAAAGAGCTTTACTCAGAAAATACAGGTGTATGCAGATTCCATCGTGGTTGGTCTGAAAAGATGACTGAAATCCTCATAAATAAGACATATGGTTTGAATATTAATTATTATACTCATTGCCAAGGACTTCTTCAAGGTATGCTTGATTATGATAAAAAAGCAGGTGTTATACCACGATTTTGGGAGACTGGGAGAGTCAAAGATATAATAATGCAGTATATTATTGAAGTAATATCTATATTTGGTAAGGATAAAAAATCAGGATATTGGCTTGAAGAATTTAAGAAAGATAAGGAAAAAGCGTCAAGAGAATATTGGCTTAAGCTTGTTGAAGGTGTAAACACACTTCTTGATTGGAAAAAGTGAATTAGTTAAGCTAAACTTTTCTTTATAATAAAAGAACCTAATGCAAAAACCATAATAATATATACAATACCTGATTTTACAGGTATTCTTTTCTTTTCCCAGTTTAGGAAAAAGTAATTTTCATCAGTTATTTTTGCAATATTGTCTTTATAGATACAGTTATTACATTGAACATTATATAGTTCATATCCAAATGTAATATTTCCAAAATTGAGATTTTGATACTTTAAGTAATCATAATTTTCTGTTTTGAATTCCATGTTGATTGGTGTATTATAATTATACTGAAGACCCCATAATCCAATATTCCACATATTAGGAACTAAAAGTGTAGTATATAATATATAGATAGTTTCATTAGTAAACGGCAACATATCAAATTTAATAGTGTATCTTGAATTCCCATACAAGTCAGATTTGGTTATGATATCTATTTTATTTCCAGCTAAGTAAGCTTCAATAAAGTCTGGCTTAACCTGAAAATTGATATTTACTTTGCTTTCAATTGTGTAATTATTATTATTTTTAACAATAATGTTGTATTTTGAAATTTCACTATTGTCTTCATCAATAAGCACTTCGAATGTTGTGATTGTTTTAATATTTGTATTAGATCCATCATATCCACTTGATATACTCAAATCAAGTTCTTCAACAGGAACAGGTGCACCATATACTTGTGCTGATAATGTAGAGATTAATAATAAAACCATCATCATTATTATAGAGATATATTGACTTTTCATTACATCACCAGTAGCACATATTGCAGTATTATATTTATTATGACAAGTATCATAAGAAGTATCAATTTATCGTATAGTGTTTTATTGACTTCGATTTTTTTATCTTTGATAAATTTAAGTATCATAAAACCAATTTCAAGACCTATTGATGCCGCAAGTGTTATTGCTGCAGTATATAAGATAAAAAGTAATATTGTTTTTATCGCAATAAATGTGCTTGCGAATTCAAGCACTTCCGGTATTGATGCACCTGCACTCATACCGACAAGGAATGTAAATATCGCAGTGGGTATTGCAATAAGCACACCCATTGAAGATACAAGTACTGCTGACACTATATTATTCCGTATTACATACAAGAAATCTATAGGTGAATTAGGGATAATCTCACGATTCATATCTGAAAATTCACCTCCACCAACATTTTGTGAATAATAAGGATATGTTTCTTGATGTATTGGGTATATGACACCTATTGAACCAAATATAGGGCTTTTTGTAAAATCCAGAAACCGCATAGTATAGCCTAGAAAAAATGATAATAATAATATCATGAGTGCAATTTTCACAAATTTATCTTGACTTATAGCTTTAAAATCGATTAATTTGCGTTTTTTAGACTCTTTCTTTTGAGGCATATTAGTAATTTATCTATGTTTGTATAAATAGATTTGGTATTTATTTCATTAAATTGTTTAAAATATACCTTACAGTTGCATCTACAAGTACATCTATTGTATTGACTTTTGGCATATCTTCTTTATCAAGCATGACAGCAAATTCGGTGAATCCAAGTATAACTGTCTGTATACCCATTTTTAAGTATTTATCACAAATCTTTTTAACAGTCAAAATCGGTTCATTTGGATTAAGGCCTTTATTGAAATTAAAAATTGCATCAGATAACTCAGTAATCTCAATATCATCAGGATTAGATGTTTTTACATTATCAAAATCATATAATCCAGACCGGATTGTATTTTGGGTTCCGATAAGTAATGTTGAACTGATATTATCATTTTTAAGTTTATTTTTAAGCATCAACCTAAGACCCAGTATGGGTGTATTGATATTTTTCTGGAGCATGTCATAATACAAATGAATTGTATTGCATACTATCACGATAATATCAACACCAAATTTATCTAACTGTTTAAGACCTTCAATATAGGATTATAAATCTTTCAAAGGTATATTCTCATGTATCAATTCGGGCACAGGTATACTATTTATAATTACTTGAGGAAAATTAGTATTATTTTTAATTATTCCTGTTTTTTGTAATTTACCTATTAATTTATTGTAGAATTCGCCTGTAGCTTCAGGTCCAATACCACCTAAAACGCCAATTTTAACATTGCCAGGGAGACAAACAAGTATATATAGGACTATCTAAAAGAAAATATTTTTCATTGCGAAAAACAATCACATTCTGGTTTCATAAATAGTATTTGATTGATTTATTTTTTAAATGTTTGGTTAATATTTTTAAAAATTAAGTAAAAAATGTCTAAGAAAAAGTTATGAGGTAAAAACCTCAAAACAAAAGAATCAGTCATCAATTTTGATTTTACTGTTTTCTTCTATTGCTTTATCTATATCATTGAAACCTTCTTGTATCTCAATATCTTTTATTTCATCGTTATCATTCTGATCTTGTGCTGCTTTTGCCTCTTGAGCCTCTTTATTTATATCAACACCTTCATCTCTAAGACCCCTTATATGCATCTCAACTAAGGAGTTTACAATATTTAGAAGTCGTGAAAGCTCATTTCTTTCTTTTACAAGACAGTCAAGTGCACCTTTATGAAATCCGATTTTTTCATTTTGTTCCATTTAATCACCTTTGATTTACAATAATTATATTTAATTATAATCTTATTTTATTTATCTAAGTATATATAGATTAAGTTTAAAATAAACATTTAATTAATTAATTAATTATTACAAATAAATGACAAATTTAAATATATATTCACAAAAATATTGCTATGATTGAGAATTATAAACCAATTGATGTTTTAAGAACACCCTTTTTAGTCAAAGTTTTAAATTATCTAGGTAAAGATTTTTTAGAAGTTAAACAAAATTTTAGAAATGCTAATTTTGTCAGTCAAGATGGAATGTCTTCAATTTCTGTTGAACAACCCTATTTAAAAGCTATAACAGTTTCTCAAAAAGATCTTAATGTAGGTAGTCTTAATCAGATACTTCTTGACGCAGGTGTTTTAATACAATCAGGTTCTAACATAAAAAAAACAATTCAAGCATTTATGAAAGTAGAACTATTAAAAACATATGATCCAAAAAAAGATAAAACATATGATTATGTAAATTACGGAGATTGGAATATTTCAAATGCAAAAATAGATCAATGGGATGGGGATTGGATATACTTTAACAGTATTAAACGAGATAATGCTAAATTACCAGACAATTTAAAAAACGTAGTTGATGCTCAAGAAATTTTAAATGATTTGAAAAAATACATTTTATATGAAAATCAAATTGAATAAAATGTTAAAAAAAACATTCAACACCTTCTTTTTTTAATCATATCTTCAGTTCGTTTTGTGATTTTATAGACAGCATCATTATCACGAACAGCATTATCCATCTTCATACCTATAAGCATTCCTTTTGACGCAGTCTTAATCTCATTCTCATTTTGCATCAAGGATTTAACATTTTGCATAAGGTAGGTTGTCTTACCTTCAACAAGGATATTATCACCGTTTTCAATATTTCCTGTTTCAATTTTGATTATACAGGCTTTAGGTTTCCTATAATACTTGATAACTTTTCCAATATATGTCCTTATCTCTTCAGACATATTATCACTATTTTCATAATTAAATCCCGAACTTGTAGGCGTCCCAAAATAAAAACCTTCTGAAAAACTTCTATTATATACTTTCTTAAGCTGTTTTAACCAGTTTTCAACCTTTGTTTCAGTAAATGTTCCAGACATTGCTGAATCTATAGCTTCACGATAGCATTTTGATACAACATTGATATACCTTGAATCTCGAAGACGACCTTCAATCTTAAACGAATCAATTCCAGCGTCAATTAGTTCAGGAATATGTTTTATCATACACATATCTTTTGCACTTAATAGATATTTTCCATCACAAACAACTTCATTATTTTCATTGTCTGTTAATGTCCATGATTTTCTACATGGTTGTATGCACGCACCACAGTTTGCAGATTCATCATAAAGGTATGATGATAAATAGCATCTACCTGAAATAGATACACACATAGCCCCATGAACAAATGTTTCAATCTCAACATCTGTATTATTCTTAATATCTTTTATCTCTAAAAGAGATAGTTCTCGTGCAAGAATAAGCCTTTCTGCACCGATATCATGATAAAATTTTGCAGATTCAGTATTTGATATGTTTGCCTGCGTTGAGATATGAAATGGGATCTTTAATTCAGCAGCTTTCCTTATAATTGCAGGATCCCAAACTATAACTGCATCAATTTTTGATTTTTTAGCACATTTTAGTATTTTTTCAACATTGATAAGATCCTTATCATGCACAACTGAATTTACTGTAAGATACGCCTTCAAGTTTCTTTTATGTATTTCAGATACAGTTTCACAAAGATTTTCTAAAATAATCTCTTTTGTTCGAAATCGCATGTTAAGTTTATCTAATGAGAAATATACAGCATCTGCATAGTCTTTGCATGCTTCAAGTCCTGATATGTTTCTTATTGGTATTAGAAGTTCAGGCTTTTTTTGTTCTTTCATAATTCTATATTAAACATATCTTTTTTAAAAGCTTTTTATTAGATTTTTTAAAATTCAATAAGATAATCTTTTGATTTTATGTTAAAAAATGATTTAAATATATAACAAATCAATTAAATAATAGTGATTGTTATGGATTATTTATTAAATATGAATTATGATGAAATCGATTTTACTGCTAAAGTAGTCTTATGTGGAATATCAGCTATAATTCCTTTAACAATAGGTTCGGTTTTTAATAAACTTAATATCTATTCTGATAATGTTTTGCCTTCTGAAGAAAAAGAAGTTAGTTCGGTTTTTAATAAACTTAGTATCTATTCAGAAAACAATTAACAATCAGAGTTTGAAAGAGAAAAATATTTTGAAAAATTAGATTAAATATTATTTTATAAAAAAATAATTATTTAAAAATAATGTCCAATAAATCCTTTAAATCTGGTTATTAAATCTCTATTGACAGGTTCTTCATTTAGCATTATACGTGCTATATTTTTAATAGAATTTGTAGGTTCAGAATACGGTTTATGTTTTACAATAGGTATTCCAAACGCAATAGATTCACGAACTTTTGAATATTCTTGTATATTACCTATTATTGGTAACTCAAGGAATTTTTCAATATCTTCATTTTTAAGTTCATATTTTTCGTTACGTTTACGGTTTATTACAACACCAATTACTTCTTTTCCGTTATCTATAACAAATTTTTTAACAAGTGTAGCATTTGTAACTGCCGGAAGTTCGGGATTTGTTATAATTATTGATTTGTCTGATGCTTGTATTGCGGCCCTAACTTCATCATCAGCACCAGCTGCTGCATCTATTAGTATATAATCATAATTTCCAAGCAAATTAAAAATAACAAATTTAAGTTGTGACAAATCAGTATTTAGACTTGTTAAAGATGCTGGTATAATACTAAATCCGGATGCATTTTTGTATATAGCTTGTGTTATTATAGCATTACCATCAAATACATCATTAAGTGATATTGGAACAACTATTGGTACTCCAAGATGTAACCCTAAATTAGCTCCCGTAACATTTCCATCAATGACAAGAACATTTTGTTTCATATCAGTTAAACTTATAGCAAGATTACTGACAAGTGTGGTCTTACCAACGCCACCTTTACCTGATACGATTGAAATGATTTCTGTCATAGAATTAATTAATGTTTGATTTTTATATATCTTTTAAGATTTATTTTTTATTTGCCTTGTCATAATCTTCAATACGGCCTATATCAAGCCAATAATCATTGAAAGGATATCCATAAAAGCCTTTATTTGCTTCAAGAATTTTGGGTATTATATGATCTGTAAGGTTAAGCGGCCCTTCAAATGTATCTGGAAAAAAATCAAATATTTCTGGTTCAAGACAAAATATCATAGTTCCTCCAAGGTACTTAAATCGTGGTTTTTCTAAAAATTTTTCAACTTTTCCAGTATTATCAAGATTATAGACACCCCATTCAACAGGCTGTTCAAATTCAAAAAGAGCTACTGTACCCACACCTTTTTTTTCATTATGATACTCAATAAATTTATTAAGGTCTAGGTTTGTTATGTTGTCACCACCCATCAAAATAAATGTTTCGTTAAGGGTGTCCTTTATTTTTGAAAGACAGCCAGCAGTCCCAAGGGGAGTATCTTCTGTTATATATTTTATATTTACTCCAAGGTCACTACCATCATCAAAATAATTTTTGATTTGGTATCCAAGATAACCTAAAGATATAGTTATATCTGTAATATCATATTTTTTTAAGTACAATATTATATGCTCAAGAATAGGCCTCTCATTTATAGGAAGAAGTGGTTTTGGTATAGCATAAGTTAAAGGTCTAAGTCTTTTACCTTTACCACCTGCAAGAATTACAGCTTTCATATTTATCAACTATATTAACTATTTATTAGTTTTGATATTTATATTTATGGATATGTTTTTTATAAAAATTAATTGATATAATCTATTAATTGTTAAACTGTTATCTATTTTTTAAAAACATATATAAAGCTTTTTTTTAATAGTTGATGTTATGAGTTCTGAATTAAGTCTACTTCAAAGCAATATTGCTGTTAAAAAAATTATTGAACCTCAATTTGATATTTCTTCTGAAGAACATATTGAACCTCAATTTGATATTTCTTCTGAAGAACGTCTTAAAATGATTCTAAATAATTATGATAATTTTTTAGGTGAAAATATAGATTTTATCAGAGCTTTAATTGATGAAACAACAATGTTTTTAGATTCAGATAATCAAAGTATCTTACCTTATGCTGTAAATTTATATGATTATTTTCAAACGTATATAGATAATCTTTTTGAATCTGATGATAATATTTTTAGTGATCGTAAAAATAGTATCGGAATAAAATCTTTTTTATATTTCAATGCTGGAGTTATTGCAAAAAAACTATTTGAGCACACCCAAGATCTTTCTTGGGCTGAAAAAGGCTATATAGATAGTTTAACATCTGGTAATTTAAGTTTAAGTCTTAATCCTAAACATACATCTCGTGCTTTTAGTTATGCTGGGTCATTTTCAAAATTGTTGTATGAAGGGACAGAAGATATTAAGTGTTTAGAGGAATGGTACAATAATGATCTAAAATCGGGTGATTTATGTTTTGAAATTGAGCCGATATATGCATATAATTCTTATGTTGGTGCTAGTTTAGCTGCAAAAATTTTATATGAAAAAACAGATGATATTGATTGGCTTAAAGCGAGGTATAATCTTAATGAAAAATCTGGAGATTTATGTTTTAATGTTGATCCTAAACTAGCATATTATGCTTATGGTTTTGCTGGTAAAACTGCAGAACTTTTATATGAAAAAACGGGTTATATTAAATATCTTGAAGCATGGTATGAAAATAATGTGAAATCTAGTTATTTAAGTTCAGATTGTGATCCAGAATACGCATATCACGCTTATAGTTATGTTGCTGAGTCTACAAAATTATTGTATGATGAAACAAATAATCTTGATTGGCTTATAATATCTTTTAATAATAATATTAAATCTAATGATTTAAGTCTCGAACTTAATAAAGAACATGCATATAACTCTATACGTTATGCTGTAACTAGTGCAAAAACAATATTTGACAAAACAAATAATCTTGATTGGGCTAAATTGTTATATGAGACTCAGCTTAAATCTGCAAAGTTAAGTTTAGATATCAATCTTGAAAACGCATTTCATATATATAATTCTGCAGCTGATACTGCAAAGATTTTATTTGAAGAGACAGAAGATATAAACTGGTTAAAAGCACGATTTGATAATATTATTACATCTTCTAAATTACGTAGTGATATAAATAAGATTGAAGCTATTAAAGCGTTTAGTTATGTTGCAAACCAGTCTAAAATGCTATTTGAAGAAACAGGTGATCTTTATTGGGCAAAAAGTTGGTATGATAATGATCTATCTTCTGCAGAATTAAATAGTGATATTGATGTAAAAAAGGCTTCATATTCTAGAGGTTACGTTGCTGATGCTGCAAAAGTTTTGTATGAAATAACAAAGGATAAAAAATGGGCTGAAGAAGGTATAATTAATTATGATATTTTTATAAATTATATTGAATTAGATCCTTATAGTTCCTATAATTTAATTCGAAAAATGAACGGGCGAAAAGAGTATTTAAAAAGTAAATTAAACTTAATTGAATCAAATATTATTATTAAAATATAATTAAATTTATTCTTCTTTTAAAAATATTCTTCTTTTAAAAATATTCTTCTTTTAAAAATATTCTTCTTTTAAAAATATTCTTCTTTTAAAAAGATTCTTCTTTTAAAAATATTCTTCTTTTAAAAATATTATTCTTTTAAAATTATTAATCTAATATACATCTATGTTTGAAACAAATCTCAAGATTGCAATAATTGGTTGGGGATTTCCACCCAAGATTGAAGGTGGTCTTGATATACATGTATATGAAACGGCTATTAGATTTGCTAAATTAGGGTATGTAATACATCTTTTTTTACCTGATTTTAATTGTCCTAAATATAAAAATCAAAAATTACCACAAAATCTTGTAATACATCCAATAATGATAAATCCAAAAATTACAGATATAAATATTCTGATAAAAACAGTTGAACAATATAATCTAAAAATTATTTCTGAACTTAAAAATTTAGATTTTGATATGATACATACCCATGATTGGTTTGGTGTAGATTCGGGTGTTTGGGTCAAAAACAATCTAAAAAAACCATGGATTACAACATTTCATTCTCTTGAATATATGCGCTCCACCATACAAGATGATTCAAGTCTAATTTCACTTTTCGAGAAAAAAGCTATAGCGACTAGTGATGTTTTAA
This sequence comes from Nanobdellati archaeon, assembly GCA_019429005.1. Taxonomy (GTDB): domain Archaea; phylum EX4484-52; class EX4484-52; order EX4484-52; family GLR71; genus JAHYJR01. Next base: position 27,874 of record JAHYJR010000002.1, read on the forward strand.
TAACTGTAAGTAATTTTATGGTGTCTGAGATAAAAACATTTTACAATATTAAAAAACAAATGTTTGTAGTATATAATTCAGGTAGTATAAATCAAGATGATTACAAAAAAACATTTGAGAAAAAAGATACAAATACAAAAAATATATTATATATTGGGCGTCTTGCATCACAGAAAGGTATAGAATACTTTTTAACAGCAATAAAAGAAGTTATAAAAACAGAAAAATGTGTAAAGTGTATCATTGTAGGTAGTGGTTATATGTCTGAAAGCCTTAAGAAACATGCAAAAAATTTAGGTATTGAAAATAATGTATTTTTTGAAGGTTTTGTTAAATCCGAAACACTTTCAGATTATTATCAAAATGCAGACATTTTCATATCACCTTCAATCTATGAACCTTTTGGTATAACTATTGTTGATGCAATGCGTATTGGTATACCTGTTATTGCTACAGATAAAACAGGTGCTGTTGAATCTTTAATTAATGGTAAAGATTATATTAAAGTAAAAACTAGAAGTTCTGATGAAATTTCAAGTGCAATAACCCGACTTTTATCTGATGATATCTTAAGAAAATCAATTGGTTCTAATGGTAAAAAAGCAGTTGAAATGTATAGTTGGGACAAATGTGCTAAAGAATTGTCTGATATATATCATTCAACAAATTATTGAATAAAAATTAAGATTATCCCTTCCAATTTAAACTTTGTATGATTCGTTTTGCATCAATCTCATCTTTTGCATGCCATACTTGCCTTTTTCTTAGAACTAAAGAAATCGTGTGTGTCTTTCCGCAATTTGTGCATTTTGATGTTTTTGATCCAACAATATAACCTTTAGCTCTCCTGCATTTGTCACATATGAAGACATTAACTTTGACCATGAGATTATTTGTAGTGTTTAGAATAAATATATTAAATATAGTAATGATAAGACAATTAGACTTAAATCTAGTTTATTAAAAAATAAAAAAAGGAAAGATGCTTAATTGCATCTTCCAAGTGCTTGTTCTTTCTCAAATATCTTGATTCTTGTCTTAATGATTGTATCAGGGTTAAGTGATATGGAATCAATACCTTCCTCAACAAGGAATTCAGCAAAGTCTGGGAAATCACTAGGTGCCTGTCCACAGATACCAATCTTCTTGCCTCTTTCCTTTGCAGTTTTTATAACAGAACGTATAAGTCTTTTAACAGCCTCATTCCTTTCATCATATATATGTGCTACAAGGTTAGAATCTCTGTCAAGACCAAGCGTAAGCTGTGTTAAGTCATTTGAACCGATTGAAAATCCATCAAAGATATCACAGAACTGATCTGCCAATATAACATTAGCTGGAATCTCACACATAACATAGAGTTCAAGACCTTTATCCCCTTTAACAACACCGTTTTCAGCTAAGATTTCAATAACTTTATTTCCTTCTTCAACAGTCCTACAGAACGGAACCATGATTTTCACATTCACAAGTCCAAATTCATTTCTAACTTTCTTTATAGCTTCTGCTTCTAATAAAAATGCTTCTTTGTATTTGTCATCATAGTATCTTGAAGCACCTCGCCATCCAATCATAGGATTGTCTTCAACAGGTTCGAAAAGTTTACCGCCTATTAAATTAGCATATTCATTGCTTTTGAAATCAGAAAGTCTAACAATTGCAGGCTTTGGATAGAATGCAGCAGCAATCATACCGATACCTTGAGCGAGTTTATCAATATAGAATTGCCTCTTATCTGCATAACCAACAGTAATCTCATCAATTTGTTTTATCACTTCAGCATTTTTAGGATCCTTTTTGATTTCATTGTATTTGATTAATGCAAGTGGATGTATCTTAATATGTGAATTTATAATAAATTCTTCTCTTGCAAGACCAACACCATCATTAGGTACCATTGATTGTTCAAATGCCTGTTCTGGTGTCCCAATATTTGTCATAATCAATGTTTTTGTCCTTGGCACACTTTCTAGATTAACCTCTTCAACATCAAATTTGAGTTTTCCATCATAAACGATACCGCTTGAACCTGAAGCACATGAAACTGTAAGCACTTTTCCACTTTTAATCTTTTCAGTTGCATCTCCACAACCTACAACGCAAGGTATTCCAAGTTCTCTTGATATTATAGCTGCATGACATGTTCTACCACCACGATTTGTTACAATTGCAGATGCAATCTTCATTATAGGTTCCCAATCAGGATCAGTCATATCTGTTACAAGAACCTCACCTTTCTTGAATTTACCAATATCATGGACATCTTTTATGACGTTTGCAATTCCAGAACCAATTTTTGCACCTATACTTTCACCTTCAGTTATAACTGCAGATGTTTCTTTCAATACATAAGTCTGTAAGATATTATGGTTTTTCTGTGAATGTACAGTTTCAGGTCTTGCCTGAACAATGAATAAATCACCAGTTTCACCGTCTTTTGCCCATTCCATATCCATTGGTTTAAAATGACCTGCTTTTTCAGAATAATGATCTTCAATAGTACAAGCCCATTTTGCAAGAGTCAATATTTCATCTTCACTAATTGCAAATTGTCTCTGATCTTCAAGAGTTACAGGAATATTTTTTGTAGGATGTGCACTATCTTTTGTATAAACCATTTTTATCATTTTAGAACCTATACTTTTCTTGATTATAGGTTTTTTGCCTTCTTTTAATGTTGGTTTAAATACATAATACTCATCAGGATTTACTGCACCTTGTACAACATTTTCACCAAGACCATATGCAGCTGTTATAAATACAACATTTTCAAAACCACTTTCAGTATCAATTGAGAACATTACACCAGATGTAGCTTTATCACTTCGTACCATTTTCTGTACGCCAATTGAAAGACCAATTGAGAAATGATCAAAATCTTTATCAACTCGGTATGAAATTGCTCTGTTTGTGAAAAGTGATGCAAAACATTTTTTACATGCAATTATAAGTTCTTCAGGACCTCTTATATTCAAAAAAGTTTCTTGTTGTCCAGCAAAACTAGCATCAGGAAGATCTTCAGCTGTTGCAGAACTTCTTACAGCGACATCAGTTTCATCTGTACCATAATGTTTGCAAAGACTAGTATAGGATTCAATTATTTCTTTCTTAAGATCTTCTGGAATCTCAGCCTTTAGAATTGTATCTCTGACTTTTTTACCACGAACCATAAGGTTTTCCATATCAGTTGTATTAAGATCAGATAAAATTTCTTTTATTTTATCTTTAATTCCTGCTTTTTCTAATATGTAATGATATGCTTTAGCAGTTATAGCAAACCCGTTAGGTATTTTTACACCTTTATCAGTAAGATTTCTATACATCTCACCAAGAGAAGCATTCTTCCCACCTACAAATGGTACATCTTCGATACCAAGTTGGTCAAACCATAATATTAACTTATCATTTTTGTCGTCTGTAATTTTTATCAACCTTAAAGAATATATTTTAACAGAGCTTATTATCTGTTATTATTAATTGAATATGGTCCATATAAATAGTTTTATTGTAACTGTTTTTATTCAACAGTGATGATTTTAAGAATATTTTAATTAATCTATATTAAGATATGTTAGATATGAAACTAATTAAAAAATAAGAATAAATAATTATAAAATCAAAGAATAAAATATCAATAATCAGGTTCACCCTTATACCGTTCTCTTTTAGCTCTTAAGATATCAAGAAGTAATTTTCTTTCACTTCTTGCTGTAATGTACTTAATCATGTTGATATCATCTTTTTTAACAATAAGGGAATCAATACCAAATTGAACAAATTTCTCAATCATATTATGATTTTTAAGTATTGAGCCATAAATTGAAACTTTTATTCCTGCATTTTTGTATTCTTTGATTGTTTGGTGGATAAGTCTTAGAACTGACTTATGTTCACTATTGAAATGCTTATTGACTGCAATGTTATCTCTATCAACTGCGAGCATATGTTCTGAAAGTGCATCAGCATCAATTGCAGCAAATGACACACCGCATGCTGCCATATCGTTTGCGAGAAATGCACTTGAAGGTATTTCTATATTTATACCAATATTTAATTTATCACTTTCAATTCCAAGATTTGTAATCATGTTTCGAACAGTTTGAACTTCAGTTGTATCATGAATAAATGGAAGGAGTATTTGTATGTTATTATAACCTCTATTTATTACTCGCTCAATTGCTTTTATTTCAGCATAAAACATTTTAGGATCATCAATTGCACGTCTTGTTCCAGACCATCCTGTTATTGGATTTGTTTCGTTTTTTTCGGTTTCACTCCCTGGTATTTGTTTCAAAATATTGCTTTTAATACCAAATAATCTGTACACTACAGGGTTTGGATACGCTTTTTCAGCTAAAGCTAATAAATGATCTTCAAGATATTTAATTAGATTATCTTCCATACCTTCATCAATAATTTTGTATGGTATTTTTCCTAATTTAAGAACAATAACTTCAGAAGGAATTATACCTATACCATCGCAGTTATCTGGAATTTGATTCAAATCATCATAAGATTCCATAAAAAGCATTACTTTGGTTGCAGTCATAACATCATTATTATTTGTAGTTTGTGCTTGAGCCATATTATCAATTTTTTGTTCATCTTTTTGTTCTATTGATTGTTGTCTGTCTAGTTGTTGTATTTGTGCAGATATTGGTGTATATTGATTTTGTTGTGGCGAATAATTAGATTGTTCATTTTGTGAATTTTGATGTACATTTTGTTGAGTTTGTAATGGTGTTTCAGTATATGACATATTTGTCATAGGTTGTGTGTTTTGGTGTTGATTAGTATTTTCCATAGTATTTGGTAATTCTGTAACAGTTCCATCTAATGTGTTTATTATTACCATTTTATCTTCTTCTAATTCCGTTTTAGATTCTTTTTTGATTAAAAGTGGTATTGAACATTCTCTACAAAGTGTTGACATATGCCCAGTTATACTACCTTGTTCTATAATTATACCACTCAATCTATTTATCACATATATTATTGACTTATTTAAATTTGCTAGTGATATTATATCGCCCGCATTTATTTTAGAATAATCTGAAATACCATGTATAATTTTTATATTACCTTGTCCATAACCTAGTGATATACCAATACCATTAAGTAAAATATTTCCATTTTGAATGTTTTGTTGTGATATCGTTTTAGTATGTGATTTTATGGGTGAAGATTGAACAATATAAAGTCTATCTCTTTTAATAGCCCATTCAATACTTTGAGGAGGACCTTGTATCTTTTCAATTTTTAATGCAATTTTAAATATAAATTTAACTTCTTCTTCACTAAGGCTTTCTTTAAATCGTTTATCAAGCTCAAGATTCTCTTTAATTATGTCACCGCTTATTGCATGTTTTATAAATCGCCATTCTTTTTGATTAATTTTTTTACCCTTTAAATTTGAATTATCTTTTTCGAGAATATAGACATCAGGGGTAATCTCATCAGTAGTTACAATACCTGGACCGAAACAACTTTCAATCATAATTTCATTTTGATTATCTGTTATTGTATTTATTGTAGTGACTGTACCGGATTTATCCGCATCAATCATAACTTGTATTATTACTGCGATATTTATTTCATTATTTTTACTGTATTTATTAAAAGCAAATATAGCTTCAGGTGTAAATGCAGATATCCAACATTGTTTAATTTTATCTATAATACCTTGCAGACCATTGACATATAATGATGAAGTCATAAAACCGTTAAAAGATATTTTTGAATCTTTTTGATGATATATACTAGGACGTATACACACAGATACATCGTTATTTGATGCATTAAGCATATTAAGCTGTTGATTACTTACGCCTTGAAGCCCTTTACCATTTCCAAGAGTTTCATATGCAATTTTAATTTCATCTTTCATTTCTTTAGAGATTTTTCCAGATAAAATCAAATCTCTTATTTCTTTTGTTTTTGAAAATAATATTTCATGATTATTTACATCAATCTCATTAGCATTCATAACAACTTCATAAATATTATTATCTGCAAGAAATGCTTCAAAAGCCTTATTTGTTAGTACAAATCCTTCTGGAACCGATATGTTTGATTTTATAAGTCTTGTAAGAGTTAAAGCTTTCATTCCAACAAGATGAATGTTTTCATTATTGATATCTTCAAGCCTTATCGTATATGTCATATTAACCAAAGAAATATTATGTTTTACTTATTAAAAAACTATTTGTTATTTATCTATTATTTATAGATTAGATGATTTTTGAACCTTTTAATATATATATATATATATTAAATTATTTTGATTAAAAATTGATTAATAAATATTATAAAATACTTCAAAAAAAAAGAAAAAAAGTAAGAATTTGAAAGATTACTCTTTTACATTCTCTTCAACTGTAGCGTCAACAACTGTTGTAGTTTCAACAACCTTTTCTTTAATTGGTGTATCAACTACTTTTTTGTTAAGTGGTGTAACAACAAGCTTAGTACTATATGGTATTTTCATACTAGCTCTTTTACAAGCTTCTTTTACAATATTTGAATATTTCTTAAAAGATCTTACTGAAAATATTGCTTGTTTTTGTTTAACTCTTGCAGCACGACCAGCTGGTTTACCAAATGGTTTTCTCATACCATCATAAAACCTATCTGCTTGCGCAACAGCAGCTTGTGCATGAGCTCTTAAAATATTATGTGGGTGAACTCTTATTTTTAAACGAAAATCTTGTGTTGTAATATTTTTTCTTAAATAACCATTTGCAGAAACACGACATGCTTCAAGAGCATTATGTCGTATTTGCATATCTCTATCAGGATATACTAAAAATTCGATATCATACTCATCATTTAATTTACCCGTATCAAACTTGTTGATTTTTGATCCTGGAATACCTTTAATATAATTTTTTTTATGCACTCTTTTTGCAGTTCTTGTATAAGGTCTCCCTTTATAATCTCTATCTACACTTGCAGGTCTTAATCCCATTTAAACACCATTTAATTATTTTTTTATTGTTTTTTAATATTATTGATTATCCTTTTAACATTACCTTATACATTTTTAGATGAAAAGCTTTTTAAATCTTCTTTAGTCTTTCCTTTACTTTTTCAATAGAAAATTTAGACATTTTGCCAATACTTTCTTTTGTTTTCTCATCAAGAAAACCTTCAATTATCAAATATTCTTGAAGTACTTTTATAATAGGTTCTTTAGATATCTTTGCCGCCATCAAAATCATTGCAGCGGGTATTTTTGTCATAAGTTCGTCTTCAAGCGCATTTATGGATGAACTCATGTTTGAATTTGCAAGGAATACTCTTTTTCGCCTAGTATTATCTATCTGTTTTTCTTTATTATTTATATCGTTTACCATTGTTGTTACCCAGAATATATAAAATAATAATATTTGTTATTAAATTATGAGGTTTAGACTATTTATATGTTTCTAAAAATGTGACATTTTTATATATGTTATATAAGTATGGTTATACGGGCGAGTGATAAAAATGATAACAATTATAAAGTTTTAACTTAAATAAATATTATCTGATTATAATTAATGATAATGTTTTTAAGGATATATATGGGAATTGAAGTTAGAAAAGATACAATTGCACAAGATCAATATCTTGATGTTTTTAATTATTTGAGTAATAAAACAATTCTTGAGAAATTTGGTTTTAATTCAGTATCATTTATGGATGTTATGCAATTAAATGATCCTTTAAGTGGTATTACTAATTCTGAAATAATGTCTTGTGATGCCGAATATTTTAAAATAACATCAGATATATTTTTAAATAAAAGCGAAAAAGCTCTTGGAAATGATATTTTAAAAACATTATATGACATAATTCCAGAAGGTATTAATTATGTTTGTAATACAGATTTAAAGAGAGTTCGTATTGCTCAAGCACACATCGGTGAATTCATTTATGATTTAACATTAAGTGCAAATTATAATTATTATGAAAATCCAAATATTAAACCCAATTTAGCGAAAAAAAGTCCTACAATTGAAATATCTTTACAAGGTTCAAAAGAAATTTCTATTGAAAATTTAAAAACATCTTTATCAGATATGCTTTATTTAATTGAATCTGTATTAAATCAAAGTTATCAATTAACAGATAATAAAACAGATTTAGTATTAAGACCAACATTTGATTTTTTTACTGAAAAAGATCTTGATGATACGATGGATTCTGATGATTATATTGATACTAATAATATTATTAAAAAAGAGCCTAATACAGAGAATCTTCAAAATGAAGACAAATCACCTTTTGGAACTTTAAGTTTTGATGATATTGGTGGTAATGAAGATTTAATTGATTCTATGAAAGATATTCTTTATCTTTTAGGTAATAAACAATTAAATGATCTTGTTCCAAAAGGCGTCTTATTACACGGCCCGCCTGGAACTGGAAAAACGATGGTTGCAAAAGCAATGTTAAATGCAGCGTATGATAGGGCAATAATTACAAAAAGTATAAAGACTTCTGATTTTAAAGATATGTGGTATGGTAATACTGAAAAAAAATTGAAAAAAATATTAGATGATCTTCAAAAAAATCAACCATCTATACTTTTTGTAGATGAAGGTGATAGTATATTTCAATCAAGAATTGATGACACACATTCAGTAGATAAAGCAATTGTAAATGCACTTTTATCTTATATGGATGGTTCTGATGATAATGCAGGTACTACTATTATAACCACAACAAATCTTAATCCATACAATCCCTTATCGTTTGATCCTGCATTTATACGTAGTGGACGATTTAGCACTGAATATATATTTAAGATGGATCCTCCAAATACAGAAGGCCGTAAAAAAATCATAGATAAATACATGATACATGAAAAATATTTAGAACGATTAAGTTTTGATATCGATGCAGATTTTATTGCAAAAAAAACAGAAGGTTTTAATGGTTCTGATATCAGCGAGGTTTTTAATTCATCATTAAGACAAAATTTAAGAAAATCAAGACTTTCAAATAAAGAAGCAATTGATTTGATAACAGAAGAAGATCTTATTGCCGCAATAGGTCGAATCAATAAAAAAGCAGTATCTGAAGAAGTTAGCGGTTATATCTAAAATTTTTAATACGGTTAGATATTATAATATATTATATTTGAGTTAGATATTATAATATATTATATAAAAAGATTATATATTATATATAAACAATTATGAAATTAAACTCTTTAAAAATAATATTTATTTTTTTTTGCCGTCAAGATATATTACTTCAACACCCGCATCTTTAAAGAATTCGGATGATATATCATTATCAGCATATCCTTGCTTATAAAATACACTTTTTATACCTGCGTTGATTATCATTTTAGTACACAGAATACAAGGTGAATGCGTACAATATAATGTGGCACCATCTGTACTAACACCATGTGATGCGGCTTGTATAATTGCATTCTGTTCTGCATGAACGGCTCTACATGTTTCATGCATAGTTCCTGATGGAATCTTCTTCTGTATTCTTATGCAACCTATATCTGTGCAATGTTTAAGTCCTTTTGGAGCACCATTGTATCCTGTTGAAATTATATGATTGTTTTTTACAATGACTGCACCAACAGTTTGTCTTAAACAGGTTGTTCTTTTAGCAACAACTGATGCTATTTCCATATAATAGTCATCCTTTGTAGGTCGCTTTTGTTTAGTTGTAGTACTTTCAACCATTTTAATCATACACACACATTTAGATAAATTTAAATTTTAAAAAAGAAAAATCTAGATTTTAATCATCTAGATCTTTTCCTTTATGCTTCTTCTTTTCCTCTGCATACTTATCCCAATCACCTTTCAAAAGCTTAGGAAGATTTAGTATAGCTTTCTTATTATTATCTACGCCAACAGTATTTCCAACACCTATAAGAAGTATCTTTTTATGTTTAGATTCTTCAATTAGCTTTTCAACTTCAATCCTTGTAGGTTCAAGAGCTTTATAGATTTTTTCATTCATTGGTATTGATGCTTCACTTATTCCTTGCTTGATGATAAGACCGTCTACTTCCATATTATATTTAGTCAATACAGCTTCAATCTTGAATTTATGAACACCGAAAGGACTCATTGCAATACCTACACCAGATGCGACACTTCCTGTTATCTCGCCTTCAAGTTTCTGTGATGCATCAACTGTTATGATATATTTGATCTTTTCTTTCTTAACAAGCTTTTCGACAGCACTGCTGTAATTACCAAGTCTAGAACCTGGTCCTTTTGATTTCATTACAAATACTGTTTTTTTTACAATAGTCTCTTTACTTACGATTATATCTTCTGCAAGTTCTTCACCATTCTTTGTTTTAAATGATGCTGCAACAAGAGGACCAATTGAATCACCTATAGGAACACCATCAACAAATGCTTTTGTTGCCTTAACATTTGCTTTTGCCATCTTCATAATCATAGGTATTTGCATCTGTAATATCATTGCAAACTGAAGATTATGCATCTTTTTAGTAAGGATAATCATATGCCTTACAATTTTAAACAACTGAACTGTTGACATTGCACCTTTAAGACCCATATTGAAATTAGCCTTATCTTCTTTTGCAGCATTAGGTGCAATCTCATTTACAAATTTATTTATTCTTCGCTCAGAGTTGTTTATAATAACATCAACTTTATCGATGATACCATATGGATCTGTATCAACAGGAGTAGACACAAAGAAATCCATAAAGCCTTTCAATTTATCTTTGACTTCTTTAGTTGGTTTCTTATTCATCTTCTTTAATACTATAGCTTCAGATTTTTTTGCATATTCTTCTAATTTTTTAAGTTCTGTCTCAAGCTGGTATGTCATCTGCCAGATATATATTTTAGGATAAAACATGAAAAATACTATGAAAAACAAAAAGGATAACATAGAATTATTAGATTTTGCTTTTGTAGTTCCAATTTGACATGAAATTTTTCCATCAGAATCTTGTATTGAAACACATATTTGAGGATTCTTTAAAGCGGAACCAACTTCATAATAACAATCTTGCACCATATCAGCACCAAGCTCGGCACAAATACTTGCATCATTACTATTTATTGCAACAACAGTCACACAAGATTTCTCTTCATATGCAGTAAGACTGCTACAAGATGAAACATCTTTATTGTTTGATAACATATGTTCCGGTATCGTTAAACATCCACTTGTAAAAACAAGTAAGATAAGTAGAAATATTGACAGATTTTTCATATTCATTAAAATTACACCTTAGGTTTATAGATGAAGTACTAATAATTTTTACTAGTAGATTTATATATATATATATTTAGTTTAGACACAAAAAAACGAAAAAATGAATGTTATATTAACAAAAGATCTTTAACAAAATTTGAAAAGTAATATGAATATTAAATGATTATAAAATAATTTTAAATTATATTTTTATTAAATTATATTTTTTAAAAAAAGAAAAAAAGTTAAGAGACTTAAATGTCTCTTGACTTTATTGTTTTTCGACCATTTGCTTTTGCTCTTTCAACTGCTTTCTTAACAATCTCTTCAACAACAGCAGAAAGTGAATCATCTGCGTCAGCGGAAAAACTCATATCCTGGGCTTTTGCCAATTCTCTAACTTTGCTTTTTACAATCAACATAGTTTATCACGTTTTTTATATTTGCTTTTAAATGTGTATTTTCATTTGTTTTAAAGCTTTTTTTAATTTGTAATATACAGTTAAATACTTTTTGGTGAATCCACTAAGTGATAGTATACAGTTTAACGTTGTTTTTATATGTTTTAAGGCATTTTCATTTAATATTTATTTTTCATTAAATATTATAATACCTTTATATATTACAAAAGTAATTAATATTAATGGATATCCTAACATCAATTCTTGTAGGAATCGGTCTTTCAATGGATTGTTTAGGTATATCTGTATGTATAAGTAGTATTAACAAAATAACACTTAAAGATTATATAAGAATCCCTTTATATTTCAGCATATCTCATTTCATTATGATTTTCGCAGGTTTATATTCAGGCAATTATTTTCATAAATATATCGTTGTTGTTGATCATTGGATTGCATTTTTTCTTTTATTTTCAATTGGAGTAAAAATCATATATGATTCTCTAAAGAAAGACGATATAATTCCAGATATGACATCACATATTAAACTAATTATGTTTTCTTTTGCAACAAGTCTTGATGCAATGGCTGTGGGTTTTGCATTTAGTCTAATAAATGGATCTTTGATGGTACCTGCTATAATTATAAGCATTATTGTTATGATTATAACTTTAATTGGCCTCAGACTAGGAAAAAATATCGGTAATCTTGAAGTAAATTATGCCGGGATTTTTGGAGGTCTAATTCTTATTGTAATAAGCCTTAAAATCTTACTAACACACCTGTTTTGAATACAAGTAAATTATAAGATATTTTATTTTAGACAACTCCTATTACAAAAATATTTAAATTCAGATAAATCAAATTATCTTTATGCAAGAAATCGATTTGAATCAAATTTGTGAAAAATACTCCCCATCAGAAAAAAAGGTATTCTTTTGCTTAAAGACACAGATACATTGATTTTTTGTCCAGGCATCAGAACATGCGGATTTGCAGAAATAAAAATGGCTCTTAAAAATAAGAAATGTCAAATAATTGCAACCACAATAGACACAAAAGGATTCAAAGAAACAAAAAAAATAATTGAGAAAACAGAATTATCAAATAGGATACATATAAAAATTGAAGATGTTACTAAACCGCTGCCTTATAATAATAAATACTTTGACTATATATATGCTAGATTAATTCTCCATTATTTAACAAAACAAGAACTTGATAAGACACTTAAGGAATTTTACAGAGTGTTGAAACCTGAAGGAATACTTTTTATAGTTGTAAGAAAGAAAGACTGTGAAGTTAATAAACATAATTTTGAATATGATAGTAATACTAAAATGACCACATATAAGTTCATAAATTCAGATAAAAAATCCACACCAATACAAATTTCAAGATATTTTCACACAAAAAATTCCATTTCTGATCATCTAAAAACTGCAGGTTTCAATATAGAATAAATTAGAAAATATAAAGAACAATTATTTAGTGATTATTTGAGAACTATACCTTCTCAAAAAAAATCATCAATAATTTAATTGCTGGCTAAAAAATAATCCGATAAACAACAAAACAAAAATCACATATCAAATCCAAGTTTGATATCATAACCATTGCATTCTATATCACAATCATCTTTAAACTCAAGAGTTTCAGCTTTAACTGTATTTTGTATATCTTCAGATACAGTATCAATCAAATCTTTTAGTTCATCACTACAAGAGATTCTTATCTTTTTTATAGGCTGATTCATAGACACATTTTGTATTGACTTGTATTTTCTTACAGCCCCAATTATGGAACAAGCTATATCACCAGATTTTTCAGATGTTTTATCAATAAGATCTTTTTCAATTTCAGGCCAAGCAGTTATATGCACACTTTCAGATTTTTCGTTTTCTTTGAAAAATATCTGATAAATCTCTTCAGAAATATAGGGTGTAATTGGTGCAATCAATTTAACACACGCAAGAAGAACTTTGTAAAGTGTATAATGTGCTGATTCTTTTGAACCTTTAGGATATTTATCAGGATTATATAATCTATCTTTTGCAATCTCAAGATAGTTATCACATAAATCTTGCCAGAAAAAGTTCTCAAACGCTCTTTTTGACTTTGAATATTGATATTCATCAAAAGCTTCAGTACACGTCTTAATTGTATCTGTCATCTTTGAAAGTATCCATTTATCAATAGTATTGGTTACCTTAATTTTTTTAGGTTTATAATCTTCAAGATGTATAAATGCAAACTTAGACGCATTCCACATCTTTGTTACAAACTTGAGACCTGTTTTGATATCTTTCTCTTGATAAGACATATCATCTCCAAGCTTAGATTCAGATGCCCAGAAACGTAACGCATCAGCAGGATACTTTTGAAGGACTGTAGATGGTTCAATTACATTTCCTTTTGATTTTGACATTTTTTTTCCGTGTGAATCTAGTGCAAATCCACTTATCATAGTATTTTTCCAAGGTATGTTATTTTCATGGAACATACTTTTTACAACAGTATTGAATAGCCATAATGTTATTATATCATGTGCTTGAGTTCGCAGGTCCATAGGGAATAATTTTTTCATAGCATCTTTATCATCAATAAGACCTATTGCAATCTGTGGTGTAAGTGTTGAAGTTGCCCATGTGTTCATCACATCACGATCAGGTTCAAAATCGGAGCTACCACATTTACATTTGTTTTTAGGTTTATCTGTTAAGGGATCAACAGGTAATTGACTTTCATCTGCTACGTTTATTTCTCCACATTTTTTACAGTACCATACGGGGAAGGGTATACCAAAACTTCTTTGCATAGATATACACCAATCCCATTGAAGACCATTAATCCAATTATCATATCTTGTTCGCATATATTCTGGATACCAATTTATCTTTTTTCCAGCATCAATAAATTCTTTTTTAAGATCAAGATATTTGATAAACCATTGGCTTGTCTTTAATATTTCAATTTCAGTATCACATCTTTCATGTACATTAACACTATGTGTTATCTTTTTAGAACTTTTGAGTATTCCCGCTTTCTCAAGGTCTTCAATTATAATTTTTCTAGCTTCTTTTATTTGCATACCTTCATATTTTCCAGCAATTTTAGTCATTTTTCCATCTTTAGTTATTGCAACCCTAAGTGGAAGTTTATGAGCCTTAAACCATTCAATATCAGTCTGGTCACCAAAAGTACAGCACATAACAAGACCTGTACCTTTTTCAGGATCAACACGTTCATCAAGTAAAACAGTCACATCATGTCCAAATATAGGTACTTTAGCTGTGGTGCCTTCAAGTTTTTTATATCGTTTATCATCAGGATGTGCAAAAAGTGCAACGCAAGCAGGAAGTAATTCAGGTCGTGTTGTGCTTATTATAGCATCTTTACCATCTTTAAGGGTAAATGCAAGATCATTAAAACTACTATCAAGTTCCTTATCTTGAAGCTCAATCTGTGCAATTGCAGTCTGACATGTAGGACACCATATATAAGGTGCTTCCATTCGATATTCTCGTCCCATTTTATAAAGATCAATAAAAGATTTCTGTGATATTTTTTGCGAATGTAAATCTATTGTAGAATAAGAAAGTGACCAATCTGCAGATATACCTATATTTTTCCAACCTTGTATAAAAGCATCACGAAGTTCATTGATTGTTGAATGACAAAGTTTTACAAAATCACCTCTTTCCATTTTAGAGGATTTTACATTTTTCATTTTTTCAACAAGTTTTGCTGTAGGAAGTCCATTATCATCTGTTCCAAAAGGGAAAAATACACTAAAACCTCTCATTCTTTTGTATCTTGCGATAAAATCCATTTGTGAAAAAGAGAATGCATGACCCATATGCATATTTCCAGACATTGTAGGTGGTGGAGAATCAATTGAATATATCTTTTTTGAATTTATATCAAATTTATATATCTCTTTTTTATTCCATTTATCATTGATTCTATTTTCAGCATCTTGCCATTCATATTTATTAGGAATTTCTCGCATAAATATCACGTTTTATAATTTTTAGATATTTAATCATATAAATCTACTTATTTTTTTGTGTTTTATAGAAAGATATTTAAACGCTTGGTTTAAATAACTATTATGTAGTGATATCATGACATATTTATATCCTAGTTATGGAGAATCCCTTGATTTTCCAACAGATTTTGATGATAGATTAGATATTGTCTTATCAATTATAAATACAGAATCAAAATCTGCAATTCATGGATTTTGTTTAGATAATATTCCCAAAACAAAAGCTGAAATAAGAAATATTGCAAAAGATTATATGACAAACACTTCATCACTTCCAGACCCATCAACATTTGGAGAATATTGTAATTTTTTCTTTGAAAAAGGATCAGTTTCTAAAAGTAATATTTATTCAAAACCTAAAAAACAACCTAAGAATAAATTTAAATTATCTGAAGAAGGTTATAAATATATCAAACCATTATCACAATTTTCACTTAAATATGCCGTTGATAATAATCTTAGTATGCAAGATATTTTTGGACAGACAAGTTCTAAAGGCTCTGGAAGCAGTCCATTTTATACTGGAATAATATTGCTTGAACTTAATCAAAAGGATAATATAAGTATTCATGACATAAAAAATAATGTTAAAGTATATACAATTAATATAAGTAAACATCTTAAACGTCTTGAAAATTGTGGTTTTGTTGACTATGAATCTGTTTTTTCAGAAACATCAAATTGGTCTGAACAAGATATTAAAGCAAAATATATACCTTGCGAAATACAATCAAATGTAATATTAACAGATAAAGGTCGCCAATTTATTGAAGAGTATCTTAAACCAGTATATCAATTCATAAGTGATTCGGATTACGATATTGTTAATGATACAATTAAGGACATAGACCCTTATGCATATATTTCAAAAGGTTTCGAATTATATAAAAAGGCATCACCAAGATCTAAAGCTGAATCTTGTGAAACAATCCAAAATAAAATTCTTGAAATTTTAAAAAATGGCGAAGTTAGAAAAAAGGATATCGATTCAATTCTAGAAAAAAAAGACACATCAAAATATCTTAAACCCTTATTTGAGAATGGTATTCTCAACAAACGAAAATCAGGACTTGCTGTATTTTATTCTATTTTATAAAATTAAAATACAATTTTAAAATAAAAATAACAAAAAATCTAAAACAAAATAAATGCTAAAGACACGATACCTGCGACAGAAAAACCAAAAAATATCTTTAGTATTGCATCTGATACAAGAAGGGTACATGCTAAAAATATAACTTTCCCTAGATTCATTGAAAATTCTTTAAATACTATAAATTCATCAGGATTTTTCTTATTTGCTTCATCAAAACTTACAGCAACAAAAGGAAGATCAATTAATACAATAATCAGACCACCTAAAAAGCTTAATATAAAATAATCAATTGTACCTTTTGAGAAAATTCTGACAAACCATAATATACCGAAAAGTAAACCGCCATAACGTATAAGTTTAAATTTATCCATGTTATCCGATTTTTTACCAATATAAAATGTAAATGCAATTATTCCAAGACTTGTTATAGTATGAGATAACCCCATTCCAATTGTGCTTCCTTGAAGTCCCCAATATATGAAAATTGGCCAAAATAAATAACTAACTAGCGATTTGATACCATGAAACATAAAATATATTAAATATTTAAAATTATTTTTAAATTTCAACATTTTTTTAAATGAAAAATTAACATGAGTTTTTGTATCTTTTGTGAAAAATAAAGGTATAATTGATATACAAACAAATACTGTTGTTGTTATAAAAAGTATATTAAAACCAAAAACAAGTGCGATTAGACCTCCAATTGTAGGACCTGCAAGCGATGCAATTTGTGGTATGGAAAACAGTTTACTTGTTTGTGTTCCTCTATGTAATTTATTACTATGTTTAGCAAATATTGAATTTATTGAATTCCAATATAATGATGCACTACCTCCACCAATTAATGCAAGTAAATATATTGATATTGAATATGTTTCTATAAAATTTAAACCAAGTAAAAATGTAATAAGGAATGGCACTCTTAACATAATTATATGTTTAAAACCAATCTTGTTTGCAAGTGTTGCAGCAAATGGTGATACAAAACCAAGAGTACCTTCAAAAACAATAAAGAACATAATAACTTCATTAAAAGAATAACCTAGTTTAAGAAGATATATCGGTATAAATACAGATACGAGAGATAATGCAAAGCTTTGTATTGATAAGTTCATGTATACCTCCGAAAGCTCATTCTTAAGTATATGAATCTTATGAAAATGATAATGTCTATGCATATTATCAGTATATTTAATCTAGTTTATATATTTTCGTGATGTTCCCTATTTAAAACGATAATTTTATAACCCTTAAAATATATTAAATATTATATAAAACAAAGAGCGTTAATACTAGTAGATTTTGAAAATGAATGGATTAATAAAAATTCAGATTATTTTGTTGGAGATATTTCAAAAGTTATTGAAAAGACAAATAAGCTTATTGATTTTTGTAGAAAAAACAATTATAAAATAATATTCATTGCACATATTGAAAAAGATTCAAATAATGTATTTGCAGAAAATTCTGAAAACATAAAAATTATTAACGAAATCAAAAGACACGATACCGATGTATTAATTAAAAAATATAAAATTATTCCATTTTTTAAGACGTCTCTTGAAGAAGAACTTCAAAGTATTAATGAAATTATTGTTTGTGGGATCTTAACAAATTTATGTGTTAGAAGTCTTATTCAAGATGCATATGATAGAGATTTTGAAATAAAAGTAATTAAAGATTGTTGTGTCGCTTTTGATGACAAAACACAAGAATTTACATTTAAAGATTTAAAGGATACAAGAGAAGAAATCGAATTCATAGATTTGAATGATTATATTGAATTCAATTTAAATTAGTTATTTTAACAATGTATTATCAGTCAAATAATATGATTTTTTTAAAATAATTAAAATAGAAAACTATTTATTACACCTAGGTCAATTTAGATTATGCACCGTCTGAATATATATCCAAAAGAGCTTAATAAAAAGTCGAAGATTATAATTACATCTTTAATTATATTTTGTATATTATTAATTATAGTCTCTTTATATACATCAGGTAACATAAAAACGTTATTTTGTGAAAACGAAAAAGTACTTATAATAAATAGTAATGGCGGAACATTCGGCACACTTCTTGGAGAAGACAAAAATCATGTATTTCCAAATGGTGCTGTCGGCGGTTATAATATAATTTCACAGACTGGAGAAAACACATGGGTCATTTCAAGTACAGTAGATGGTTTTGCTCGTAAAGAAACAAGATGTATAAACTGATAAGATGTATAAACTGATTTGAGTATATATATTTTTGTTTTTAGTATTTCTCATTTTCTAATATATTTTTTCTAATATATTATAAATCTTATTTTTTTATAAATCAATCTTTTTTTAAAATTTTATTTCATTTTTCGTGACACATAAAATATAATCACAGTTATAACAAAATAAATCAGCATATAATACAATATAGTACTTGTGCATAACTGATCTTGTAGCTTTAAAAGGGTTAATATATAAGTTAAAGAAACTGCAAAAAGTATATATCCTATAACCTGTTTTTGTTTAATTTTTTTTATTATCATAAATAATCAGTTTCTAACAATATTTTCCTTTAATCTCTTCAAGCTTAACATACCATTCATTAACATCAAGTCGTTTCACATCAGGACCATGCAATAATTCACCAGTTATAAGTTTGTTAAGAAGATATGGTGTTGCACATTTATCACAATCCGTATGACCTGCAAATTCACAGTAACTTTGTTGTTTCCATAGATTTATGCAAAATTCAAGTTCAGAAACAAGTGTAGCTTTTGAAATATTTTCTTTATCATTTGAAACAGAGTCATAATTTTCCATAATAATCACAGAATATCATTAATCTTAAATATTAATAACCTTATTGATTTTTAAAAAAAACATCGCATAAATTCTTTTTCCCAATCATCAAGATCATCATCTCCAATTTCATTTGAGACTTCTCGCTTTGCACGCGTTGTTTCTTTGTATTCTTTACGCCAATGATATGCAAAAAGACCACCTACAAAAAATCCGGTAAGATGTGCTACATGTCCAATATTGCTTGGCGTGAAAAGCCCAACAACATCAAAAACAATCCATAACCCCGCAAAAAAAGCCATAGGCAATGGAACACCACCCCAATATATCATCATCTTAGGCCTTAAAACACCAAGAATACCGATAACACCCATAATTGCACCAGATGCTCCAAGCGACATAGAATTAGGATAAGCGTAAATACTTGCTATAGCGGAAGTTATACCTGCTATAAAATAAAGATGTAAAAATTTTCGTGAATCTATAACACGTTCAAGTATAAAACCAAACCATGCAAGTGCAAACATGTTATATACAAGATGTTCAATATCTGCATGCAAAAACATTGATGTGATAAGAGTCCATGGTGCAGATAATACATTTTCGGGATTTAAAGCAAATATTGGTACTATCCAAGGCGCAACAGTTTCAATAAAAAAAATAATAAAATTAATAGCAACTAAAATCAATGAATAATAACCATGATATTCTTGTGTTTTCTTTTTAGTTGACATAGAAATATATTGCATCTATTATTTTTATGTTTGTTTGTGTTTTTAAAGACCTTTCATTATCTCGCGAATATCTGTTATTATAGTTGATGGTTTCTCATCACCAACAGCATTTTCTATTTTTTCCATATTTGCATTATCATGAACAAGAACGCCCGTAAATAACCCACTTATATTTCCAAGTTTTATATCTGTACTTATATTGCTTCCAATAAGTATTGTATCTTCAGGAAATAAAAAAATATCATTTAATATACGCTCTTTCATATACCCTGAAGGTGAACCGAGTAATTGAATATTCTTACCAGTAAAGGTTTTAACGGCTGTAGAAAATGGTAATGCACCCGGATAAATCTCATCACCGACAGACCATCTACTATCAAGACCTGTTGTATAAAGTTTTGCTCCAGCGTCAACAAGATCGTATATTTTTTTAAGTTTCCAATAAGTAAAATTTCTATCAGTCCCAATAAGAACATGTTTTGCATCATCTTTTATTGAAATACCATATTTGTTAAGTTCTTTTATTAAACCAGATTCACCGACAACATAAACTTCATCAATATTATTTTCTTCAAAATATTTTGCACATACATACCCTGTACTGATAATTTCTTTTTCACCTGTTTTTATGCCTAATTTTGTTAATCTCTGTGCAATCTGTTCACGAGTACTTATAGAATTACTAGTAATATAATATATTTTTTTGCCACGATTTTTTAATGTAGAAATAACCCTATTTACATGAGGGTAAAGCTCATTCCATTTCCATATAGTGTCATCTAAACTAAATATAAATGTTTTTATATTTGAATAATTAGTAATCATGATTATCTTTTTGTTTAAGAAATAATTTAAAAGTATTGTTACTGTTTAAAAACATTATATTAAATTCAATTTGATTTAAAAAAAAATATACACAAAAATTAATTTTTATAGTTTTTTAAAATAAGTCTGAATTAAGGCCCTAAAACAGTTTTTATTTTATCTAAAAAAGCAACGTTAATCTTAAGTTTATGATTCACAGCATCATCATAAGTTGTTTGGATAATATCAAGAAGTTCATCTCGTGCTTCATTTAATACAAATTTATTATCCTGAATTAAATCTGCAGATTTCAGTGCTTTTATATATAAACCATTATTATAATAAAATAAAATTTCAGTAACAAAATTATTATCTCTCAGTATCTCATGGTCTCTAAGAATCTGTGTTCGATAAAAACCATATTTCAAATGTGTTAAAGCTGTTTCCAAATCAAGATTTTTTGATTCTTTATAATACCTATAATAATCTCTAGTTAATTTTGTTAAATGTTTTATTCGATCATTAAAAAAAGGTGCAATTTCTTTCTTTTTCCTGAATAATTTTTTTTTAGACACATATTTATAATTTAAACCTGGAAATATGAATCTAATTACGTTTATAATACTATTTGTTCCAATTTCACAATTTATATAAGGCGCATAATCTGAATTCATGAAATAAACATCATCATTAACTTTTGAAATGATTTCAGTATTGACCAACTTATTTAATATAGCTATATTTTTTTCTTCAACAATAAAATTGAATTCACAAAAATCTTTGAACATGTCATACATTTGAATTACATTAAAACTTTTACCTGGTTTAATATCAGTCAAATTCATGACATAGATTGCTACATCTTTCTTAATTTCATAGTCGTTATCCAAAATCACACCATTTTAGTTTATTTAACATTATAATTTAGATTTCAATGTTTTTATTTGTTTTAATTGTGATAAAATGTCAAAATAGCTATATAATATGATATTTATAGTTTTATTAACAAAAATAATAACACAATATATAATCAGATTAAATGTGGCATTTATGAAAGAAGTCATAAAATTGAAAAACCTTACAAAGGTTTACAATGTTCCAAGAAAAGGATTAAAAAGCACTTTATAAAAATGGAAAATGGAAAAATTCAAAACATAAAGAAAAAATATATTGATTCTAAATTAATTGAAGTTGAATATAGGGATTGTAAAGATGAAACACTTTATGATAAAGTCTTATAAGATGTTGAAGTTATAACGAAAAATAATACACTTTTGATTTTAAAAGTCAAAGAGAAAAACGTTTCAGATGTAATTGGCAATATTTTCAAATCTCTGAAAGTGATTGATATCAAAATACAAGAACCCAAATTAGAAAATGTTGTAAAAAAGATTTACAAAAAGAAAAAGAATTCATAAGGTAACTATTTATGGGTTATGTGTCTAAGCATCTAAAAATATTCTAGAGAATTTGTGTGCTTAGTTTTAAAACAGTAATTGAATATCGTGCTAATTTTTTTACTAGTTTAGTAGGTCAAATAACACACCTCTTAATCAAACTTCTATTCTGGAGTATTATATTTTTGAATATTCCCTCATTTGCATGATTGCAATTAAAAGATATACTAATTTTATTCATCTTTTTTGAAATTTCAGAAATGATATTTAATTTTCTTCATGGTTTTTGTAATTTGCCTAATAAAATTGTGAAAGGTGGATTATCGCACTATTTATTTTATCACGCTTTATCTGGAAACTTGGAGCAAAACGGTTTGAGTCACAAGGCGGTTAAATAATCCATGACTTAATTCATAACCCAAATACAATAACAATATAAACAAATAAAACCAATCTTAATCTATGCGAGAACCTATAGCAGGAGGTTTTTATCCTGAAAATAAAGTATTTCTTGAAATTATGTTAGATAAATTTATGTTAAAAAAGAATACAAAAAAATCAAATGTTATAGGTGCAGTTGTACCTCATGCAGGATATCTATATTCTGGAAATACTGCAGCAGAAGTGTATAACAATCTAAAGAAAAAGTATGATTCTGTTATAATTATAGGTCCAGACCATACAGGACTTGCAAAAAGTGTCTCTTTAAGTGATGAAGATTGGAACACACCGCTAGGTTCTATACAAATTGACATGGATCTTTCAAATAAAATTATCAAAAATTTAGATATTGCATCATTTGATAACACAGCTCATATGTATGAACATTCTATTGAAGTTCAACTTCCAATGCTTCTTAGAGTTCTTGGTAATTTCAAATTTATACCAATTATAATACCTTCAACAATATCAGACATGGACACTCTTGAAAAGATTGGACTAGCATTACGAAAATCAATTGGTGATTTAGATGTTCTTGTAATTGCAAGTTCTGATTTTACTCATTTTGGTCGAGGTTATGGTTTTGTACCAGTTAAAACAGACGAAATAAAATGGATACATAATATGGATAAGACCTTGATAGATGACATAATAAACCTTAATCCAATAAAACTAATTGAACATGCAGAATTAACTACAGCCTGTGGTATAGAACCTATATGTGTTATGTTATCTTGTATCAAAAAACAATCAAAAAAAGGAAAATGTCTTAAATATACTACTAGTTTTGAAGTTTCAGGTATAAAAAATGCGATTGTTGGATATTCTGGAATCATTTTTGAATAAAAATTAACCCATTTAAACACTCTTATTCTAAGAAAGTTATTTAAACTTTTTTAATATAATATTTAATACTTACTAATTGTAAAAAAGATGATATGTTATGGATACAAAACAAATAAGTTTTTTAGACAAGTTATATACTTCAGTTACAGAAGAATTAGGTTTTATTTCAGAAAACCATGCTAAATACATTAAGGGTTCATCTCAATTAGATACAATTAATCCTATTGAATTAAAAACACTTGATCTCTCATATGATTTTTTTAAAGAACACGCAGCACAGTATGGTATGACAGAACAGGTCGTATCTGAATATCTTAGAAATAACGGCTATATAAAATTAAACATAATTGATATTGCAACAGAACAATTAAGTTCATATGGTTTTGCAAATAAAACTGCTATAAAAGAAATTGTTAATTCGGTCTTAAGAATGTCAGATCAAGAAATAACCTATTTAATAAAATATGGTGCTGATGATAATCCTATAATTAAAAATCTTGTAGATTCTGCACGAATTGATGCTGTAGCACCAAGAGATGCTGAAGAGTCAGGAGCAACGTTTGATGTAAGAGAAAGATTATATTAGAATTACAAGATGGTTTTATGTCAAAATTAGGATTAAATACAATAAAAGATAGAGAACTTCAAATATATATGGACGCTTTTGATAAAATTCAAGAATATCCTATAACTGATAATACAATTAAAAAATTACCGAACTTATTCCATAATAAAGGTATTCAATATATACATGCGTTAACTTATATTGCAGAACAATTAGTTACAGATGAAGGTATTTTTGTAGGAGATCAACATGTTGAAAAAATAATAAACTATCTTGAACATACACATTCTACACAAATCACAAATCAAAAAATACTTGATGATATTACAAAACAAATCTTAAAAGAAACATATAATCAAGATAATATTATTGATAATAATTCTTTTGAAGAGTTTATATATCCATAATATAGATTTTTTCGTTTTTTATGTGAATTAATCTATACAACAGTTTTATATATGAATGAGTCACAATTATATACATATAAATAAACAAATAAATACAAATCATTTCTATAATTATCAAAACATACTAATTATTTTAATTTTGTAAATTGTAAATATAAAACGGTGATATAAATTAGATTTTATGCGATAGGCGGATATAATGAAGTCGGAAAAAATATGAGTGCTCTTGAAGTCGAAAATGAAGTAGTCATATTCGATATGGGTGTCCATATGGAAAAGTTAATTGAGCTTAATTCTGAAAAGCTCGATTATACACAGTTAAGTACTGAAAAACTTAAAGCACTTGGTGTTTTACCAAATGATACCATATTAAATGGTAAGAATGTTATTGCAATTGTAATTTCACACGGTCATCTAGATCATGTAAATGCTATACCAAAACTAGCTGAAAAATATAATTGTCCTATAATTGGAACACCATACACAATAAAGATTATTGAAAACATTCTTAGAGATCATGGAAAAAAGAAACTTTTAGACAATCTTGTAGCTATAGAATATGGTGATTTGGCAGAAATCTCAAAAAAAATTCAAATTGAACTTGTCAGAACAACACACAGCATACCAGAACCATCTTTAATTGTAGTACACACAAAAGAAGGTATTGCAACAATTGCATATGATTATAAGCTTGATAACACCCCTGTTTTTGGAGAAAAACCGGATTACAAAAGAATCAAAGAAATAGGAAAAGAAGGTGTAAAACTCCACCTCTCTGAATGTGTCCACGTTGCAGATGAAACTAGAACACCATCTGAAGAAATTGCAAAACATCTTATGAAAGATTCAATTGACCGTGCATATGAAGGCAACACATCCGTTTTTGTAACAACGTTTGCATCTCATATTGCAAGATTAACTGGTATTATTGAAGCAAATCAAAATCGTAGAAAAATCGTATTTCTTGGAAGGTCCCTTGATAATTACACAAGACCTGCTAAAGAATTAAACCTTATTGATTTATCTGATATTACAATTGAAGGACGACCTAAAGGTGTAACTAAAGTTTTAAGTGATGTTGAAAAAAATCCGACACAATATCTTGTAGTATGTACAGGTAATCAAGGTGAACCTAATTCGGTTTTATCAAGAATATCAAATAAACAATACACTTTCAATTTCAGAAAAGAAGATCAAGTAATTTTCTCTTCAACTGTAATACCAAGTCCACTCAATAGAGCTAGTAGATATACACTTGAACGTAATCTTAAATCTCAAGGCGTGAGAATCATTAAAGATGTACATGTCTCAGGTCATGCTATGCGTGAAGATCATAGAGACCTTATACGAATGCTTAACCCAACACATATTATACCATGCCACGGTGAAACAGAACGTCTTGCAAACTTTGCAAGTCTTGCTGAAGAAGAAGGTTATGTTTTAGGTAGTACTGTGCATATATTAACAAACGGACGATATATTGATCTGAAATAATTAATTTATTTCAGAACTTTTTCATTTTTTTTCTTTTTAACCTTTTTATAGAATAATAACCAAATAAATATATGTTTGGTATACCAATTGAATCTTTTTTAATTGCAATAGTTCTAATTATTTCAGCTATACCTCTATATTTTTCAATCAAATTATTAGGTGGACAAGCATCGTTTCTAAAAGTTATTCTAGTGAATCTTGCTGCGGGTTTAATACTATCAGTCTTTGAATTGATTTTAGGTGTCGGTGGTATTTTAGGATTTGTAATATTAATTTTTATATATAAAGAAATGTTTGATATGACTTACATTGGTGCATTCCTAGCTTGGTTATTACAATTTATAATTGCATTAATACTAATTTTAATTTTTATTGTAATTGGAATTAGTGTAATTATATAGATACTTTTTAATACTTGTTTTTAGAAATAATATTATGTCTAAATCGATCGAACAATTCATAAAAGAACAAGCATTGCTTAATGCAATTGAATATTCTGGAAAAGCGAACCCTAAAGCACTAATAAGTCGTGTAATCGGAGAATATCAAGAATACAAATCAAAAATGAAAGAACTTATACCTCTAATTGAAAAAATTGTATCTGAAATCAATTCAATGTCTTCTAATGAACAAGCAAATGAAATCGAAAAATTAGGTGTTAAACTTAAAAAAAAACCAATAAAAAAAGACCTTTCAGATTTACCTGATGCAATAGATGGTAAAGTTATAATGAGATTTGCTCCAAATCCAAATGGTTCATTATCGTTAGGACATGCAAGACAATTGATACTTAATTGGCTTTATTCTAAAAGATATAATGGTAAATTTGTATTACGTCTTGATGATACTGATGCAAAAATAAAAACACCAATAAAAGAAGCATATAAATGGATTGAAGATGATGCTAAATGGCTTGGCATAATACCTGATGTTATTGTTAAAGCTTCAGATAGATTTGATATCTATTATGATTATGCAAAAAAATTAATTGAAATGGATAAAGCGTATGTCTGTACTTGTGAAGCTGAAGAATTCAGAAAATTAAAAGCATCAGCTATAGCCTGTAAGTGTCGTGTTTTATCTTCAAAAGAGAATCTTAACCGTTGGAACAATATGTTTACAACCTATAAAGAAGGTGATGCTGTACTTAGAATTAAAACAGACATAAAACATAAAAATCCAGCATTAAGAGATTGGCCTGCATTTAGGATAATAGATAACCCAAAACACCCCTACCTTAATGTAAAAGTATGGCCACTTTATGATTTCGCATCATCTATTGATGATCATCTTTTAGGTATTACACACATCATCCGTGGTATTGATTTTGTTGTAACTGAACAAAAACAAGGGTACTTATATAAATATTTTAATTGGATATATCCAAAAAATCTAGTTACAGGAAAATTATTGGTTTCAGGTGTTAAAAGTACAACAGAATCACGAAGATTAATAGCTGAAGGTGTATTTACTGGTTGGAATGACCTTAGACTTGGCAATTTAAAATCACTTCAAAGACGAGGATTTTGTCCTCAAGCAATTATAGATTTTATAAAAGCTATTGGAACAACTAAAGGCGATGTTAATATCTCGCTTGAAAACCTTTATGCTGTAAACAAAAAATACATTGATCCTGTCTCTGATAGATACTTTTTTGTTGCAAATCCAATCAAAATGGAAATTAAAGGTATAGATAAATATACAGCTGAACTTGTCAAGCATCCTGATAATAACTCACGTGGCACTCGTAAGATTAAAATGAATGGTCCTGTTTTAGTATCAACTGATGACATTGAACTGTTTAAAAGCGGAAAAAAGATTAGACTAAAAGGACTTTTCAACATAATAATCAAATCAGTATCAAAAGATCTAATTATTGCGGAATTTGTTTCACAAGAAATAGACAAAACAATACCGATAATACATTGGGTGCCTAATAAAGATAATATTGAAGCAGAAGTTATTATGCCTGATATGATATCAATCAAAGGAAATCTTGAGAATAATTGTAAAAATCTAAAAACTGGCACAATGATTCAACTTGAAAGATTTGGTTTTGCTAATCTTGAAAATAAAAAACCGTTTAGGTTCATATATACGCATAAATGATTTTAATGAAACAGATATTATTTTTGGCTCTACTATTATTTGTATCTTTTATAAATATTGATACAGCCTTTGCTGCATCTGCATCATTTGATGAGTATTACTTCAATCCATCTACTGATGAATGCATCAATCATTGGCGAGGTAATGATTATACAAAATTTCCTATACCAGATAATTTCTACTTCTCAGGATATAATGACCCAAATTGCACACAACTAGAATTCAATCTTAAAGAATATAATACATGTATATCTCTTAACGGCGAGTATATATTGAAATATAACTTTTATTACAAATGTTTCATATATGAAACAAAAACAATTGATATTGAAACAGACAAATTAAAAAAGAATATTGGTTCTTATCTACTTAAAGGCGTATCATTTTTATTTTTTATCCTTATTGTAAGCATATTTATTGACAGAGTTAATAAACATTTTATATGAGCTGGGGGTTAATCAATCAACCAAAAACCCAAACAATAATTGCCCATAACTATACTTTGATTTTGGATTTATATCCTCAAGATAACCCACTTTCTTAAAACCTCTTTTTTTATAGAATTCAATAGCTTTATTACCATCATAATCTCCAGTTCCTACATGAATCATTGATATTTTTCATTTACACAATAATTAATAAGATGTTCTATCAACAAAGTTCCAAACCCTTGACCTTGATATTCAGATCTAATTGCTAATTCTTCAATTATTACAGAACCTTGAAATGGTGTATCAAAAAGATGTTTCTCAAAATACAAATGCACTATATATTCAGTCTTATTTTCAAAAAAAAAATATTTTTTTGCTTAACACACATCTCAAAAAAATCATTATGCTTTGAAAATACTATTTTTGGAAATACGTCTTTAAAAGTTTTAATGTAATCAATTTTATCAATTTTCTTAAAAAAACGTATTTTCATACTAATTATTAAATTAAATATTATAAATAAATCAAAATAATCTATCTAAATAATAATAAAACCAATAAAACTATAAAAATTTACTATTAAACATACACATATGGGTCAATTAGGTCAATTTATTATGGATAAATCGGGAATAAGAACATTTGAAGTTTCAGACAAATCTTTACAGAAACATCTTTTAGAAGCAAAAACAAATTCAAACGCCTTTAGAGTATATCGTATAATTAAAGATAATGATTCTGATTATAAAATAGTGAAAGATCTTTGTAATCCTGTTGAATTTAAATACAAAATTGAAGAATTTGATGGTTACCCTGTAGAATTTCTCACATATGAACCTAGACCAATGAAACATCCAAGGATACGAACATTTAAGGATACTTATCTTGAACTTGATATTATTGACAAAATTATTATACCTTCAAAAAGGATAATTGGACGCTCTTTTGGTCAAGATGCAATTCAACCTTTCTATTATATAGGTACTGAAGAAACTTTCATTTATGAACTGGATTATGAGGTTGAATATCTCATATATAGATATGATATAATTAAAAGACACATTTCATAAATAATTTTTTTTTTAATAATAATACATATTATAAAAATAAGACAAATTACACTTTAACATTAAAAAAACCAAGCTGACCTTTCTGATCTATCGGTTTATCAAATACCTGCACATTCTTAAGGACAAAACCATATATAGGTGTTTTAACAAAATGTTCAGAAAGATGTCTATATTTATCGTCCAAAAAAGAATCCGCAGAAGCATACATAATTACATCTTTTAATACTGCAGAGCCTAAAATCGCACCAATCTTAAACGTTTTAATATCAAGATTAAACTGTTTAGCATATTGCTTATCAATTGTTTTTGATGCATGGATTAAGAACCGTCCTCGAAATTTTGTGTTCCATGTCCGCAATTCAATCGTTTTTTTACAAGATAATATCAGTTCAACCCATGGTTGTCGTATAGAAAGTGCTTTCATTTGAATCATATATATTTTGTTTAAAGGATTTATTAATTAAAGAATATAATAAAATAAAAAAATTAAATACAATATTCCAAAAAAACACATTTTTTATCTGTTCCAATCTCTTTAAAGCCCATTGATTTCCATACTGTTAAAGCAATAATATTATTAGAATATACATTTGTTTTAATTATCTTAACATTATTTGTGTTGAACCAATTAAGAACCATATTAAATAAGACTTTAACTATACCTTTATTTCGATATTCCAAAATGATAAAAGTACTCGATAAGATTCCAACATCATTTTTAATATAAGATTCACAAAAACCAACTGGTTTATTATCTTCATAAGCGATAAGATAAAGTGTATTATTATCAGATATTGCTTTTTTAATATTTTGTTTATATTTTTTTATTGTTTCATCATTTTTATCAAAAAGTTAGATCTTGACGAATAAAATACATATTGTTTCCAACCATAAAATTTTAAAGGTATTTAAACATAACGTAATAAGCATAATATTGTTTAAAATTAATATATAATTAATTAAAAACACATATTATTTTGTTATTTATAAATAGTAACTTTTATATAGTTATCTATATCAAATATTAAAACGATTATTAATTAAATAATAAACATATCAAATTAAAACGATTAAAAAGGTACTTTAAATGGAAAATAAAAATATATACGATATTCAGGAAGACGTATTTATACCGTTTTTTGATTATCTAGATCAATTACAAGATATACAAATAATTCAAAATGATTATATAACATGGAGTAATCTTAGAGAATCATTATATCAAGCACATTTAAACAAAAAATGGGATTTAGACCTAAAAAAGAAAGATGATATTTTAAAACAAAGAGATATTAAATCATGTCGAGACATGTTTACATATTTTAATAATATTGATAAACCAGCAACATATAGCGAAATGTTCGATCATCTTGATAATCTTTTAAATTAATTAATCAAATAAAAATAATATAATATTATATTTATCGTATTTATAATTATTTTTTAAAATTTCTAAATATAAATCTTCTTAACAAGACTTTTATTTATATTATCATAATTTTAGTTATATCAATAATTAGAACATATATACAGTTCAAAAATATAACAGGATAATGGATAATATGAAACGTTTTTTTGAAAAACTCTTTGGTAAAAGAGAACCTATTGAAAAAGAATCACATAAACAAGTTAAAGTTAATCTTAATTTAAATAATATCCTAAAATTTATTGAAGATGAAACCTCTGAATTTTCAAATAAAATTAATGATTCAATAAAGACATCTTTTGATCAAATTAAGACTCTTTTAGATGAATTAGAAATCAATTTAGATATTCTAGAAAAAGCTAAATCTGAAAAAGATGTTGATGATCGGCCAAAAATGTTTGCGTTAGACCATAGAATTGCTTTTATAAAAAGAGTACAGAGTTTTAAAAATACAATTAAACTTCCCGAAAGTGAAAATACTCAAAAAGTTTTTGAATTTAATAATCTCCTAATTGATGAATTAAACAATCTAATCAAAGACACAGCAAAAAACATATATTTTACAAAAATCTTGTTTTCAGAAGAAATTTCGGGTGTAGCGAGTACTTTGAAAAAAATAAGTGGTTCTATAGACCAATCCAAAAAATATTTAGATGAAAACCGAGATAAAATTAAATTAATTATAGATATTAAAAAAAACATAACAGATATGGATAATCAAATTAATATTAAGCAAACTGAAAATGATAATTTAAAACAACACAAATTAAATCTTATTAAACTAGAAGATGAAGAAAAAAAGATACATCATGATTTAACACAATTAGATAAAAGCGGAGAATTGACTGATTTAAAGCAAAAACAAGCAAAATTAGACACTCTCAAAAAGGATATTGATGAATCAAAAACATATATCTTACAAATGTTTTCCCCTATTATGAAAGCTTTGAAGAAATTTGAAAGATACACCACAGGACTCACAAAAGATGAAATACAAATCTTAGATACCTATATTGAACATCCATCTGAGGGTCTGCTTATTGATACACATTTAAAAACACTTGATAAGATTCTTGAAAATATTGAAAGTTTAATTAATACAGATCAAATTCAATTAAAAGACAAACTAAAAGAAAAAGCGATTACACAAATTGAAAAATTTAAAAAACATTCTGAACTGGAATATTTTAAAACCAAATCTAAAACAACACAAGAAACGATTAAAACTCTTGAAAATGAAATAAAAACAAATAAAACAAGTCATAAAATTGAATCAATAAGAACAAAATTCCAAGATATAAAAAACAAAATCAAAGACGAAAAACAAGATATAGATAAACTTGAAGAGTATTTAAAAACACTTAATAATGACATTTCTGAGAAGATAAAAGAGTTAGAATCAGACCTTAAAGACATTTCAGATAAAACTGTAACAATTAAATTTTAAAAATTATATAGAATTTATTAACTCATTCTCTATTGATTTAACATACGATATAAATACATTTGTAAATGGTCCAGAAGAAACCTGTCCTTTAGATTCTCGTTTAACAAGGCCATAATTAGATAAATCATTCAAATGGACATTAACAGACATTTTTGTAAGACCTGTCTCACCCATTATATCTTTAACATTTGTTGACAATATAGTTATAATATAATTATAATTAATATCCTTTGTACCTATACGAATTAAGTCCAAGGCAAACTGATTAAGATTACTATCATATACGTCATAACAAAAAGGATTCAAATATTTATCGAGACTTTTGTTTTTTATCTCAGATTTTAAAGAGTCGAAAGAGGCCATAAATACATCTGTAAATGGTCCAGAAGAAACCGGTCCTTTAGATTCTCGTTTAACAAGGCCATAATTACCCAAATCATTCAAACGAATATTAACAGGCATTTTTGTAAGACCTGTAATATTCATTATATTATCAATTTTAGTTGGTAAGTTAGTTATAATAGAATAATTAATTTCTTTTGTACCCATACGAATTAAATCTAAGGTTAACTCATTAAAAGCAGCACATAATACTTCAGATTCATCATACACATAATTAAACTTTTGAGAATTACAATCATCTATAAACATGTTTTTTATACACCCATTACTAATGATTTTAAAAAAATTTAAAAAATATAGATTAAGTAAAAACTCACTTCATCAAAGACAACATATGAATTCTTTTAACCATATTCGGATGAGTACTCATCAGTTCCATAAACTTATCAGATTGTGTTATTGAGACTTTCCTATTTCTTATAGCTCTAAGTTCTCGCTCATCAATATCACCACTTCCATCAGTATCAACTAATTTTAACTCCGTAAGTTCTCGTGATGCACGAGACGGATCATTTGCAAAAAATGCTTTCATACCCTCAACATGCTTAAGTTCTGCCTTTGAAACTCTTGCACTACCATAAACAAGTTTAAATAAAGCTGATGCAAGTGCAGTTGGCTTATTACCGAGTTCAACACTACCTAAATCTGCATAATATTCACGTACTCTTGATGCATATAATACTATTAAATTAGTAAGTAAATAGATACCAAATGCAGCAATACCTATTGCAATAGTATTACCTCTATCCCTATCACCAGAAAACATAAAATTCCATGCTAAATACCACGCAATCATAGGTACTACGCTTATAAGTGTTATAACAAGAACATCTCTATTCTTTATATGACTGATTTCATGCCCAATCACAGCCCTAAGCTCGTCCTCACTCAAAAGCTCAAGTATACCGTTTGTAACGCAAACTCTACTATCTGTCATCCAACGTCCAAATGCAAACGCATTAGGGATATTCATATTTGAAATACCTACTTTTGGTTTAGGAATACCTGCTTTTTTAGATAATTCTTCAACCATTTTATGAAGCTCAGGATTTTCTGTTTTTGATACATATTTGATTTTCATAGACCATTCGACAATTTTAGGGCCAATCATATACTGTACAAACATCATTACAGTTGCAAGAACTGCATAAAAAACAAAATTACCTATACCTAAATAAGCACCAGCAAGAGTCATAAGCGTATATAATATTGCAAAAAGAACAGTCATTACGCCATACATTTTAAGTTGAAGCCACATAATAATCACTAAATATTATATGAAAACATTAATTTAAAAGGTTTTCTAAAGGAAATATTTTATACAAGGATTCAAGTAATCCATTAATCCCATAAAAACATCAATCAAAATACGCATTCAGAACATACTGCTCAACCATACGGTGCGTATTGAAGAAAGACGCATTAAAAGCAATAGCATGTTTCATTATATTCCGCCATTCTTTAGAATCATTATAATATTTAAAAATTATATTTTCTAATTTCTTATACATATCATCAGAATCTTCATGATTTGTATTTTCTTTTGGATTTCTGCACCCAATAGACCATCCTGTAACATTTTCAACATGACCTTCAAGCCACCAACCATCAAGAACACTTAAGCTAGGTACACCATTATGGCATGCTTTCATTCCAGACGTGCCTGATGCTTCAAGAGGACGAAGAGGTGTATTTAACCATAAATCTCCACCAGCAACTAGTATCTTTGCAGTCTCCATATTATAATTTTCAATATAAACAACTTTTATTGAATCTTTAAGATCTGTTACTTTTAAAAATATGTTCTTTATTATATCCTTTCCTGGCTGATCATTAGGATGCGCTTTTCCAGCATAAATTATTTGAAATGCACCAACATTTTTAGAAATATCAATCAATTTTTTAATATCTGTAAAAAGAAGATCTGCCCGTTTATATGTTGCACTCCTACGAGCAAAAACAATTGTAAATACATCAGGATCCATACCAACATTAGTCTTTTGATTTACAAAATCAATAAGATCTTTTTTGGCATTTTCATGTGTTTCCCAAATCTTCTGTTTAGGTATATTTAATGCATATCGTAATGTAAATGGATCCTTTTGCCAACCAGGTATAAATCGATCATAAAGTTCTTTAAAATGTTTAGATGTCCATGTTGCTGAATGTACACCATTTGTTATTGAATCAATCATATAACCAGGAAACATTTGTCTTGAAATTTCTCCATGCTTTTTTGCAACACCATTTATATGTTTACTATAATCAAGTGCAAGATAAGTCAAATTAAGTGCACCGTCATGAAATAAAGGTTTCATTTCATCAAAAGGTATAATTTCCCCAACTACAGATCTAACAAGATCTTCTGAAAACGTATCATGTCCAGCAGGCACAGGTGTATGTGTTGTAAAAACACATTTATTCCTCACAGCTTCTCGTAATTTATTTCCAGTATGTTTAACTCTTTTTTTCCTAAGCAATTCAAGTATAAGAAGACTTGAATGACCCTCATTCATATGATATTTTTTAATATTTGAATATCCTAATTTATCAAGAATACGAATACCGCCAATACCAAGTATAATCTCTTGACAAAGTCGATATTTATGATCGCCACCATAAAGATAATCTGTGATATGCCTATCATTCTCAGCATTTTCTTCTAAATCAGTATCAAGAAAAATTACAGGCACTTGAAATTTATTCACACCTGTTACTTTGTATTTCCATGCTGTTACAGCAACTTCTCTTCCTTCAATAGTAACATAAATCTTTTTATTAAGTTTATTAAGCTGTTTTTCAGGTTCCCAAATCACGGGTTCTTCAGTTTGTATGCCCTGTTCATTGAGTTTTTGTAAAAAATAGCCTTTACGATACAATAATGTAATTGCGACAAGAGGTACATTCAAATCAGCACAACTTTTTATGCTATCTCCTGCAAGTATACCAAGACCGCCACTATATGTCGGTATTTTTTCATCTAAACCGATTTCCATACTAAAATATGCAATTTTTCGTTCTTTTTTAGTCAATTTGTTTTTAGAAAATCGGTCCATAAATAATCACACTACTATACATATTTAGTCTTAAGGGGTATATAAAAATATGTAATCTTAACCTATATTTGAATAATATTTAAATAATACATTAATAATACATTAATAATACATTAATAATACATTAATAATACATTAATAATACATTAATAATACATTAATAATACATTAATAATACATTAATAATACATTAATAAATTAAATTCAATTAAAAAAACTCTATGCATCTCAACGAATACTCAAAAGCTACAGGCATCAATCTTATTATAGCACTATCATTCACATCATCATATCTTATGCTTCTCGGATTATTATTCCTAAAAGGTATTGTTAATTACATGTGGAACATATCCGCATGGACACTTATGTCAAAAATCGGTGAAAAAGAAAAAATTGAAGGTAGTGTTATTGGAGCATACGTTTCAATCGCAAAGATTGGTGCATTTCTAAGTTTTGTAGTAAGTGGTTTTATAGTCGCTTTATATGGGATACCAAGTCTGTTTATTATGAATGAATTATTGATATTGAAAGGTGTATTATTCGCATACCCCACTTATGCATAATAAATTATAAAATAATCAATAATTATTTTTTTCTGTTAATCATAACAGTATGTGGGTATGGTATTTCAATTTTGGCTTTATCAAGAGCTGTTTTAATATTTTTAGTTACATCGTTTTGAATATTAATAATATCCTTTTTTAAGTCAACCCAACATCTTACTTCAAGATCAACAGAATAAGCACCATAAGCTTTCACAAGAATTTCTGTCGGCTTTTTTTCTGAAATAACACCATCTACTTTATTTACCTCTTTGATTATCGATTTAATTGCTTTTTCAACATCAGAACCATATGCTATACCAACAGGCACAGATATTCTTCTTATCGACTCTTTTGTATAATTTATCACAAGATCTGTTGTTATCATTGAATTTGGTATAATAACAAACTTATTATCAAACAATCTAATTACAGTCTTTCTCAAAGCAATATCATCAATTGTACCTATCTGATTTTGAATCTCTACTATATCACCAATTTTAAAAGGTTTGTCAATAATAATCATAAAACCGGATATCATATTTGAGACTACATCCTTTGCTGCAAAACCCACAGCAATACTTGCAATACCTGCACCTGTAATAAGGGTTGTGATTATCTCGCTAAATCCCATAATTGATAATGCTATAATTATTACAATTATATAAATACTAGACCTAATTATAGTTTCTAATATGCTATATGTATTTTCTGAAAAATCCATTCGGAACACTTTCCTATCAAATTTCCGTACAATTTTAACAAGATAATTTATAGTAATCTTTGCGATAAAATATAAAATTGCAAATTGATAAATCTTACTTTTAAAGGGATTCTCTATACCTATTAAAATAAAAGAAGCGTATACACCTGAAAGATATGTTATATATACTACCAAATCTTCAAAAAAATCATGAAATGTCTTTGAAAAATTAAACCATATTATTTTCTTATCAAGTTTCCTAAATATTGGTTTTAATATTCTAGCCATAAAATATGCAACAAGCATTATAATTATAACAGATGCAATAGTCGTAAGTAAATTACCTATATCATAACTATATCCTAACGCACCAACAGTATAACTAAAAGTTGTAATATTCATAATATTAATATGACCCTTATAATATTTATATAATAATGGGATATTATTAAATAATAAATTAAATAATCTCACTATAACGCATATTCACAAAGTTTCTTTTCTTTAGGTGTCCTTATGTTAGAAACGTCACCTGAAACATTTTTCAAAAATAACATTTTAATCAGTTCAAGATTATAATCCGGATAATTTCCAAGTATCCATGTTTCAGTCGCTCTAATTCTAGGACTATGATAAATTATTTGAATTTTTTTATTTTTTAATTTTATACCTAAGTTTTGAACTTGTTTAAATCCATTCAGAGATAGATGATCATCATAGTCTCCACCATACTAATCTTCTAAATCCCCCGTTTTTTCTCCATGCCTAATAAGATCAATATTCATTATTCTAATTTAACAAAATTTACTTAAAAAACGTTCTTATAAATTAAGACTAATAAATATCATATATAATATTAATAATATTAATAATATTAATAATATTAATAATATTAATAATATTAATAATATTAATAATATTAATAATATTAACAAAAATCATATTTAAGTTACAAAATACAATAATACCTATGCACAAACGTTTCTATGAAATAGATGTCTTGCGAGGAATTGCAATTATCCTTATGATCTTATACCATATGGCATATGACCTTAATTATTTTGCTAGATTCAGTTTAAACGTGCATTCAGGAACCCTTCTAGTAATTGGAAGACTTTCAGCAATAACATTCATATTTCTTGTCGGTGTCTCTCTCACTATAAGTCTCTCTAGAACACAAAAAAAACTTTCTAAAATTGATATTTATAAAAAATATATTAAAAGAGGTCTAAACATCTTTTCATTTGGATTAATAATCACTTTAATAACATACATTTTCCTTGAAAGCGGAACAATCTATTTTGGAATACTTCATTTTATAGGCATATCAATTATATTAGCATACCCATTTTTAAAATACAAAAAACTTAATCTTGTACTTAGCATGTTTGTTATCGCGTTAGGTTTTCAAATAGAGCAATATACAATCAATTCATTATACCTTCTGCCTTTAGGTATACGACCAACAGTATTTTATTCCCTTGACTATTTCCCTTTATTCCCTTGGTTCGGTTTAATTTTATTTGGTATATTCATAGGTAATAATATTTATAAAGATGGTAAAAGACAATTTAAACTCAAAGATTATTCAGAATACCTACAACCCTTATCCTTTATTGGCCAAAAATCACTTTTAATTTATCTTTTACATCAACCCATTTTAATTGGCCTGATTTATTTAGTTCAATATTTTCTAACTAACATTTTCTAACAAAAAGATTATAAATAAAATATTATAATTAAAAAATATCAAAAATATTCAGACTTTATCGGCCAAAGATACACACCACTTTTAAATTATTATAATCTAAAACAATTCTTATGGATAAGTTCAATCTTGTATCAAAATTTGAACCTAAAGGCGACCAGATAAACGCAATCAAACAGCTTACAGAAGGTCTTAAAAAAAACCATAGATACCAGACACTTAAAGGCGTTACAGGTTCAGGAAAAACATTTACAATCGCAAATGTAATTAATAATGTAAACAGACCAACTCTTATAATAACCCACAACAAGACTCTTGCAGCACAACTCTACAACGAGTTCAAAGAATTCTTTCCAGAAAATGCAGTTGAATATTTTGTCAGCTATTATGATTATTATCAGCCTGAAAGCTATATCCCTCAAAAAGATTTATACATCGCAAAAGATGCATCAATCAATGATAAGATAGATAAACTTAGACTTTCAGCCACAAGGTCTCTTATGACAAGACATGATGTTATAATTGTTGCAAGCGTTTCATGTATATATGGTCTGGGATCACCCGAAGAATACAAAAAAATGATAGTTTCAGTAAAAGTAGGAGATACAATAGATATGGATCAATTAATTGAAGGTCTATGTAATATACAATATACACGAAATGACACAGCTTTAGAGCGAACTAAATTCCGTATAAAAGGTGACATTGTAGACATCTATTTGAGCTATGATGATATTATAGTACGAATTGACTTTTTTGGTGACACAATAGAAAAAATATCAATATTAAATCCAATAACACAACAGGTAATCAGAACTGAAAATGAAATAGTCATATTCCCTGCAAAACATTTTGTAATGCCTGAAGAAAGAACCTTAAAAGCGATAAAGACAATCAAGAAAGAACTTGAAGAACGCCTAAAGGTATTGTATGGTAATGGCGAGATTGTTGAAGCAAAACGACTTGATCAAAGAACTAATTATGACCTTGAAATGTTAAAAGAAATTGGATATTGTTCAGGAATTGAAAACTATTCAAGACATTTTGATAACCGTAAACCTGGAAGTCCGCCATCCACACTTATAGATTTCTTTCCTGAAGATTTTATGATTGTGATAGATGAATCTCACGCCACAATGCCACAAATAAGAGGTATGTTTTTTGGTGATCATTCAAGAAAGAAAAATCTGATTGATTACGGTTTCAGATTACCTTCCGCTTTTGATAACAGACCACTTCAATTTGATGAATTTAATAAATTCAATAAAAACACAATATTTCTGTCAGCAACACCTGCAGATTATGAAAAAGATATTTCAAAAAAAATAGTTGAACAAATTATAAGACCAACTGGCTTAGTTGACCCTGAAATTTTTATACGTTCTGCAAAAGATCAAGTACAAGACGTTAAAAAAGAAATTTTAAATGAGATTAAAAAAGGTTTTAGAGTGCTTATAACAACACTTACAAAAAAACAATCTGAAGACCTATCTGAACATCTTGAATCTGAAGGTATAAAGACACAATACCTTCATTCAGAAATAAATACTATTGAACGTACCGAAATTATCCGAAATCTTAGACTTGGAAAATTTGATTGCCTTGTTGGTGTAAATCTTTTAAGAGAAGGTCTTGATATTCCTGAAGTGTCACTTGTTGCTATACTTGATGCAGATAAAGAAGGATTTTTAAGAAGTAAGACATCGCTAATCCAAACCATGGGTCGTGCCTCAAGAAATAGTGAAAGTCGAGTTATACTTTATGCAGATAAAATAACAGATTCGATTAAAGCTGCAAAAGATGAAACTGAAAAACGAAGAAAGATACAGATTAAATATAATCAGAAACATAACATCGAACCCAAAACAATCATTAGAGACGTTCAAAAAAAGATTGTTGAAGATGACATAAAAACTGAAATTGATATATCTAAAATCCCTGCATCTGAAATAGAATTCATGATATACGAACTTGAACTTGAGATGGATAATGCAGCAGAAAATCTTGAATTTGAGAAAGCTGCAGAATTAAGAGATACACTTAAGAAGCTTAAGGAAAGACTTGATTAAAAATAAGGTAATATACAAAGATTATACTTAATTTAATAAGATTCGAATATAAATAAATAACATTTATATTATTTTTATAATAAGCATCATAACATTAACAATTATGGTTTTAGGAATGGCACTCATAAAGAAAAAAAATACCGTTCTACACTTGATTCTTATATATTTGAATCTGTAATAAGAAAAGCTTCAGAGGAAATTAATAAAAGATATTATATAAGATATTCATTCTTATTTGGTTCAACTGTACACAGAACAGCAACAAAAAAAGATTATACTCAAAATTGAAAAGATGATAGTGATATTGATTGGATAATAGTCACAGATAAATCCGAAGATGCCGAAAATATAAATAAATATTTGAATGATTTATCTGAAAAAGAACACATAAAAATAAATGCCAATGTATATGGCGAAAAAAATATGTTTTATGATTATCTTGATGATATTATATCTAAAAAAGATGGTTGTATTGTTATAGTTCCAGATAAAAATTATCAACTACTTTCAGAAACAGCCATAAAAACCTTTTTCCAAAAACATATCAGATTACATACAGATCCAGAAATACAACAAAAAATAGATAATGTCAAAAATATTATTGGATATAATATTAAACAAGATTAAACATTCAAAAGTTATAATAAACGTCTAAGAACTCAAACACACATAATTAATAAAAAAATATTAGATAAATATCAAAAACAACTTATAAATAGGGACACAAAAGGTACAATCAATAATGCATACCCTTGGCATCCAGCATATATTGAACTATTTGAAAAAATGAC
Organism: Nanobdellati archaeon; assembly: GCA_019429005.1. Taxonomy (GTDB): domain Archaea; phylum EX4484-52; class EX4484-52; order EX4484-52; family GLR71; genus JAHYJR01. The sequence continues at coordinate 69,852 of JAHYJR010000002.1, forward strand.
ACGTCGCGGTAAAAAAACATTCAAAAAATCAAAACTAAATGCAAACGACCCAATCCATCGAAAAATTGTTGACATTTACCAAAAAACTGGTGGCGACACTAATAATTTACCTCTTATACAAAAACAGAATGTTGAAAATCTGAAATAACAGCGAATCGAAGATGCAAGACAAAAAAGACTTGAAGATATTGAAAATGGTTATTCAATAAGCTCAAGATATGAATAACCACTAATAGAACCTGAAAATATTATTAAGACCTAAATCATAGAAATTGATATTGAAAAAAATCATGGATGTTAGGGTCATGGAAATTTGAATTTGCCAAATTTACCCACTTGTAAATTTAAAGTACATCAAGGTAAATCAGATCAAAGATACAGAGCATAAATAACAATGATTGATGGTGTACCCGAAATGAACTGACGATTAATCAAATTAGACAATTGTACATTAATTGATTCACTATCTAGGCCCTAAAGGCCACTTAAGACATAACCCTTTATAAAATAATTCATCAAATATAGGGTTATGAAAAAAACACCTAGTTCTAAAAAACTTGAAAATAAAACAATCTCAAGAGGAGACATAGTAATAAAAGGCGCACGAGAACATAATCTAAAAAATATAAATCTAACACTCCCACGAGATAAATTAATAGTTATAACGGGTCTTTCGGGTTCCGGAAAATCATCTCTTGCATTTGATACAATCTATGCTGAAGGACAAAGACGTTATGTTGAATCTCTTTCAGCATATGCAAGACAATTTCTTGGATTAATGAACAAACCAGACATTGATTCAATTGACGGACTTTCACCAGCAATTTCAATAGAACAAAAAACTACAAGCAAAAACCCAAGATCAACAGTAGGTACAGTAACTGAAATCTATGATTACTTAAGACTTCTTTATGCAAGAATTGGAATACCTCACTGTCCAAAATGTGGTGACAAGATTGAAAAACAAACAGCTGATGAAATAGTTCAAAAGGTTCTTAAATTTCCAAAAAGTTCAAAAATTCTTATAATCTCACCTGTTATAAGAAAACGAAAAGGTGAATATAGTAAATTTATTGCAGATCTAGGCAAAAAAGGATATCAACGTATCCGAATTGATGGTGATTTTTGTAATGTTACAGATGATTTCTTGCTTGATAAACAAATAAAACATGATATTGATATTGTAGTTGATAGATTAATAATAAGAGATGGTATGAAAACAAGACTTCAAAGTGCAATTGAAGCAGCTTTAAGTGAATCAAAAGGTCTTGTAATAATCAGGATAGAATCTGAAAAAAATAATGAAGAAATACTTTTTAGCCAAAATTTTGCTTGTGTTAAATGCGATATAAATCTTTCAGAATTTACACCAAGAATGTTTTCTTTCAATAATCCATTTGGTGCATGTCCATCATGCCATGGTCTTGGAGTAAAACTAGAAATTAATCAAGATCTAATAATACCAAACAAAGAACTTTCAATTGCACAAGGAGCTATTGCACCTTGGAGCAAACATTTCAAAAGTTTCTATATGCAACGTCTTAATTCAATTGCAGAAAATTATGGCTTTGATATATACACACCAGTAAAAGATATGACACAAGAACAGATAGATATCGTTATGCATGGTTCAGGCGAAAAAAAGATAAAAACCAGATATGAACATAAACATTCAGAAGGTCACTGGGAAACATTTACAACATATGAAGGCGTAATTAATAACCTGAAAAGATTGCATAGAGAAACAAAATCAGAATATAGACGAAAAGATATTGAAAGCTATATGCAAGAAACACCTTGTCATTCATGTAATGGAAAACGTCTTAAACAAGAAGTACTTTCAGTAACTATTGCAAACAAATCAATATCTGAGGTTACAGATATGTCTATTACCGAAGCTAAAGACTTTTTTACAAATATTAAACTAACAAAACAAGAACAGATAATATCAAAACTAATCTTAAAAGAAACCAAAGAACGACTTAATTTTCTTATAAATGTAGGTCTTGAATATCTTACGTTATCAAGATCAAGCGGCACATTATCTGGTGGAGAATCACAGAGAATTAGACTTGCAACACAAATTGGTGCAAACTTAATGGGTGTCTTATACATTCTTGATGAACCTAGTATTGGTCTTCATCAAAGAGATAATATGAGACTTATTAGCACATTAAAAAAATTAAGAGACCTTGGAAATACATTGATTGTTGTTGAACATGATTCCGAAACAATATTAAATTCAGATTATGTCGTTGATATAGGTCCTGGTGCAGGCGTTCATGGAGGTTATATCGTTTCAAGTGGTACACCACAAGAGCTTATGAACGACCCGAAATCAATAACAGGACACTATTTAAGTGGAAAAAAGAAAATATCAGTACCAAAAATAAGAAAACAATCAAACGGACATTATATTGAAATTAAAGGTGCAAATGAAAACAATCTAAAAAATATTGACATCTCACTACCTCTTGGTATTTTAACCTGTATCACTGGTGTTTCAGGATCTGGAAAATCAACGTTAATAAATGAAACCATGTATAAAGCATTAAAAAATCAAATTTATAGTTCACGAGAACACACAGGAGAATTTAAAAGTATTACTGGTTTTGAACATATTGATAAAGTCATAAACATAGATCAATCACCCATAGGTAGAACACCACGATCAAATCCTGCAACATATACAAAAGTCTTTGATGAAATTAGACAACTTTTTGCAACAACTAAAGAAGCAAAAAAACGAGGTTATCTGAAAGGAAGATTCAGTTTTAATGTGCGTGGTGGAAGATGTGATGCTTGTGACGGTGATGGATTAATTAAGATTGAAATGCACTTTTTACCTGACATATATGTTGAATGCGAAGTCTGTAAAGGTAAAAGATATAACAGCGAAACATTAGAAGTCAAATACAAAGATAATAATATTGCAGACATTCTTGATATGACAGTTGAAGATGGACTGATATTCTTTGAAAATATTCCAAAAATAAAAATTAAAATGAAAACTCTTAACGATGTAGGTCTTGGTTATATAAAACTAGGTCAGTCTGCAACAACACTTTCGGGTGGCGAAGCACAAAGAATCAAACTTGCAAGCGAACTCTCAAAAAGATCAACCGGAAAAACATTATATCTTCTTGATGAACCTACAACAGGATTACATACTGCAGATATAGAAAAACTTCTTACAATACTTGACAAATTAAAAATGAGTGGAAACACAATAGTTGTCATTGAACATAATCTTGATGTAATAAAATATGCAGATTATATAATTGATCTTGGTCCTGAAGGTGGTGATAAAGGTGGCGAAATCATAGCTGAAGGCACACCAGAAGAAGTCGCAAAAGTGAAAAAATCTTATACAGGACAGTATCTTAAAAAAATACTTTAACACATTTATATAACCAAAAATTTATTTACGGCAAGATATTTATATCTTTAATAATCATAATTCTTATGAAAAAACTTTACCTTGATATCGAAACAACAGGGCTTAGCAAACACAGTGATATCATAACAGTCGTTGGAATGTATGATGGTAAAAATGTAACTCAGCTTGTAAATGGAATCAATCTTGAATTTGAGGAAATTAATAAAATTATATCTAAATCAAAAACAATTATAACTTTCAATGGTCAACGTTTTGATATGCCATTTATTCTACATCATTTCCCTGAACTTAATGTAAACCATACAGAACACGAAGACCTTATGTATCTTGGATGGTCTTTAGGATTAAAAGGGGGCTTAAAAAGTATTGAGACACATTTTGATATTAGTAGAGATTCAGGGATAACCAATGGTCTTGAAGCTGTAAGATTATGGCACAGTTACAAAAAAGGCAATAGTAATTCTTTAAAAAAACTTCTTGAATACAATCGAGAAGATATAGTCAATCTTGAACAAATTGAAACATTAATGAATAACATGAAAAATGCTAATAGTATTAAAAATCAAGAAATAAATGATTAACATGGATTTTGAAAAACTTATTTCTTCAAATATAAATGATATCCACTTAAAAGATTTTTTAGAAGAATTACCAACTGACCCTGGAGTCTATCTAATGAAAAATGAGAAAAATGAAATTATATATATAGGTAAAGCCAAAAATCTAAAAAAGCGAATTAAAAGTTATTTTATTATATCAAAAACACAACATATTAAAGTCGAAACAATGGTTTCGCACATAAAATATGTAGATTTTATCGCAACGAATTCTGAAGTTGAAGCATTGATACTTGAATCCGAACTTGTTAAAAAATATAAACCTAAATATAACATATTACTCAAAGATGATAAGGGATTCCCATATATTGCAATAACAATGAATGAACAATATCCACGAATTCTTGTAACAAGACGTCTTACTAGCAAAAAAAATCTGTATTTTGGTCCATACACACAATCAATAATAAACACAGTAACGGTTCTAAGACAAATATTCAAAATACGAAATTGTAATTATAAAAATTTTAAAAAAAACAAAAGACCTTGTTTAAGTTATGACATCAATAATTGTGAAGCACCCTGTCAAGATAAGATAACACAAAAAGAATATCTAAATAATATTGATAACTTGATTATGTTGCTTTCAGGCAAAGATGATTTTGTGATTAAAACACTTGAAGAAACAATGAAAAAATATTCTAAATCACACGAATTTGAAAAAGCTAAAGTTCTAAGAGATCGTATAATCAAAATAAAAAAACTTCTTGAAAAACAAGTCATTGTATCAGATAAAACGCATAATCAAGATGTTATAGGTGTATTTGGAGATAATGCTGGAACTTTAATCAATATGATTTTTGTCAGAAATGGTGCAATAACAGGAAAACGCAGTTATATGTTTTCATCAGATAAACTTAATTATATACAAAATGAATCAAAATTAATTTCAGAATTCATAAAACAATATTATAACACTCATGACAGATATATTCCTAAAGAGATATTATTACCCTCTGAAATTGATGATAATGAATTAATCGCAGAATGGCTTTCAAAAAAGACAAATAATAAGATTAATTTGAAATATCCAAAACGTGGAAAATTAAAAGCTCTTATTGAGATAGCCAATAAAAACGCAAATTTAATGTATATACAATCTGAAGAAAAATCAATAAGAAATATTGAAATATTGAACAAACTAAAATCAATCTTAAAAATGGATAAAGTACCGCGTACAATTGAAGCCTTTGACATTTCAACATTACTTGGAAAAGATTCAGTAGCATCTTGCGTCAGATTTAAAAATGGTGTTCCAGACAAATCCAATTATAGAAAATTCAAGATTAAAACAGTTGAAGAACAAAATGATTTTGCTATGATGAACGAAGTAATTAAACGTAGATATAAACGAATCATTGATGAAAATAAAAAAATGCCAAACCTAATTCTAATAGACGGTGGTAAAGGCCAACTAAAATTTGCTATTGACGCTTTAAAATCAATTGGAATACAAAATCAACCAATTATATCTCTTGCTAAACGAGAAGAAGAAATACACATACCCTGGAGATCCGAACCTATTAAACTTGAACAAAAATCAGAAATATTGCATCTTCTAATGTACATTCGTGATGAATCCCATAGATTTGCCTTAAGTTACCATAAAACTCTTAGAAAAAAAAGTTTTATTAAAAAACAATAAAAACAAAAATTAATTATAAGACAAAATAATTTATAATAAAAATAATTTATAATAAAAATAATTTATAATAAAAATAATTATAATCAAAATAATTATAATAAAAATAATTTATAATAAAAATAATTATAATAAAAATAATTATAATAAAAATAATTATAATAAAAATAATTATAATAAAAATAATTATAATAAAAATAATTATAATAAAAATAATTATAACAAAAAAATATAATAAAATAACAATCATTTCTCATAAACTATTTACTTAAACTCTCAACAGGATTTAGATTTGCAGCTTGTCTTGCAGGGAAAATACCGGACACACTACCAATTACTGTTGAAAATACAATTACGGCAAGACTTAACATTATATCAAATTCAATATTCAGTATACCTGTTCCAACAGTCATTGCAGCTGCAAAACCAGCCATTTTTGCGATACCGTAACCCACAATTGAACCTAAAACACCACCTGTAAAACCTAAAATACTAGATTCAATCAAAAAGATCAATAAAATATCATTATTTCTTGCACCAATCGCTTTCATAATACCTATATCTTTTCTACGTTCAATTACTGAAGTATACATAGTATTCATTATACCAAGACCACCAACAAAAAGAGAGATACCAGCAAGACCAATTAATATGACTTGCACAATATTCAATATAGTACCTAAACTATCCATCAATTCTTCAGTCGTTTGTATAGTAAAGTCTTCTTTACCTTCTTTAACATCTCTATCTTTTCGCATAGCTTTCTTTATATCCTCAGCGACATCAGCAGGATTAAAATTATCTTTAACATCAACCATTATGATCATATAATCATCAGTCATATTAAATACTTTTTTTGCAGTTTCAAGAGGTATAAATATATTTTGATCATCCATATTATTTCCAAGAGTCTCAAGAGAACCTATAACTTTTAAATCATAACCATTTATTTCAATTTTACTTCCAATAGTGACTTCTTTACCAAAAAATTGTCCATGACGAACTCTTGTTCCAATAAGTGCATGATATGTATCAGTTGATCTTGCATCACGACCATCTTCAATCACAAAATTACTCATCCTTTGAATAATCTTATATGATTCATCAATAGCAAATCCACTTATAAATGTGTTTTTTGATATACCTTTAAATTTGACTTGTGCCTCTTTTGTTATCATGCCACCTGCCATATCAACACCCTTTACAGATTCAATCAGATCAATATCGTCATCTGTAAGTTTTCCTGTTGACATAGCACCAGGCATACCCATAGAACCCGCAGAACCCATAGCACTTCCAGGCATAATCATAAGTATATCAGTTCCAATCTCTTCAAATTGTTGCATAATTGCAGATTCAAGACCATTACCCATACTGATAAGAGAAACAACTGCAGCAATGCCTATAACTATACCTATCATCGTAAGATAAGATCTTGTCTGTCTTTCTCTTAAATTACGTAAAACGTAAAGGACATAATCATACAACATAAGCATCATTTGTTTTGTATTAATATATAATTAATCATATCTTTGACTTTAACTGCAGACGATTCACATTCAACACTTAATTTATCATGAAAACCTATTCTTTTAGGTTTTATGCCAATAAATATTATTTCAGCTTCAGAATTATTTTCAAGATATTTTATAAAAAGTTCTAATGGCAATTTATGCGTTGAAAGAGAAATATCACGTATTTCATTTCGTTTTATAATTTTAATTTCGCCAGGCAAACCTTTAAAATCAGCAGCATCAACAAGTATAATCTTTTTAGGTTCAAAAGAAATAATTTTTCCAACAAAATTCTCAGGAGCTAAACCACATTCAATTAAGTGTGCATTAACATTATCATATCTTAAAAGATCTAATACATACGGCCCGATACTATCATCACCACGCATAGTATTTCCAATACCACAAATTACAACATTTTTTGAAATATTGTTTAAGACCATAAAAATAATAGTTCATAAAAAGTTAAATAAACATTTGAGAACAAAAATATTGTTAAGGTAGATATTATGCATGATGTTAAAGCTGTGAGATATGTTATTGAAGAACTTAAACAAATCAAAACCTATAAAGCCAAAATCATACTTGGAGAACTTGTTACAACAAAAGAATCATTTAAATCAATGTTTGATGAGATGGTTAAAAACACACAACTCGAAAAAATTAAACTTGATATAATTTCAATCAAACCAAGAATAAAATGTACTTGTGGTTATGAAGGAGGTATAACAATACCAAAAGGTGCACACCTGCATTATGTAAGATGCCCTGATTGTAATAAAATTGCAGATATTATAGAAGGTAATGAGATTAAAGTTATAATCTAAATTTAATTATAAATAAAGGTCTTCAACAAAATATTTCATATTTATTAAACCCTTTAAACAAATAATTTTATGTCCAATTTATATCTGTTTAAAATCAAAGGCACAGTTCAAGGTGTCGGATTCAGACCATACATCTATAACTGTGCAATAAAAAATAACTTAAAAGGATATATCAGAAACACAACAGATGGTGTTGAAATATTAATTGATAACAAAGATAAAATGATATCAATACTTAAAAACATCCCAAAAGCTGCTAACATAGAATCAATCAATATTCAAAAACAAGAGAACATAATATTTGATAACAAAAAAGTTGATAACAAAACAGTTGATAACAAAACAACCAATAACAAAAAAGGTAATACAAATAAAAATGATAAGGATACAACTGTTTCAGATTCATTCAAGATTATAAACAGCGAAACAAAAACAGATAAGATTTTATTATCAATACCTCCCGATTTAGATCTATGTAACGATTGTCTTAATGATCTAAAAAATAAAGATAATAAACGTTTTAATTATTTTTTTACAACTTGTACAAATTGCGGTCCACGATATAGCATAGTACACAAATTACCTTATGACCGCAATAATACTGCTATGACTTCATTTATTATGTGCCCTTCATGTAATACAGAATATAAAAATCCACAAAACAGACGATTTCATGCTCAAACAATAGCTTGTCCCTCATGTGGTCCTGAAATAAATCTGTATTATAAAAATAAAAAAATAATATGCACAAACCCAATAAAAGAATGTGCTAAACTAATAACAGAAGGAAATATTATTGCAATAAAAGGTGTTGGTGGATTCCATCTTGCATGCAAAACAGACATAAAAATAATCAATAATTTAAGAACATTGACAAGACGAAAACATAAACCCTTTGCAGTTATGGTAAAAGACCTAAATATGGCTCAAGAGTTCACTAATATAAACAATCACGAAAAAAAAGCATTAGAAAGTATCGAAAAACAGATAGTTATCTTAAAAAAAAAAGATAAAACAATATTAAAACACGTTTCTGAATTAGACACAATTGGTATTATGTTACCATATACCGCATTACATCACCTTATATTTGATCATATTGATTTTCCAATAATACTAACCAGTTCAAATATGCCCGGAGACCCTATTACATCAGATAAAAAATATCAAGATCCATTTACAGATTATGTTCTTGACAATACAAAAGAAATTATAAACACCGTTGATGATTCAATTGTAAAAATAATCTCAGATAAAACATTATTGCTTAGACGTTCAAGAGGATATGTACCTAAGACAATTGATATTTCATTTATGACAAATAAGATTAATTGTAAAAATAAAAATTGTAAAAATTATAATTGTAAAAATAATTATACAAATCAAAACAATAAAATAAATAATAAAGATCAATGCATTCTTGCAGTTGGTGTCGAAGACAATACAACATTTTGTATCTATAAAGACGGAAAAGCTATAATGTCACCATATTTTGGAAACACAAGAAATCTAAAAACATATGAGTATTTTAAAGAATCAATCACGAAATTTCTCAAATTCGTTGATGCTGTACCAGATAAAATAATTTGCGATTTTAATCCAACATATATGACATCAATTTATGCTAAAGAATTAGGATCTAAACTAAATATTCCCGTTTTAAATGTTCAACATCATCTAGCTCATATGTATTCTGCAGCAATCGAACAAGGGTTTAAATACAATACAAATTTCGTAGGTATCATTTGTGATGGCTCTGGTCTTGGACTTGATGGAAACATCTGGGGTGGTGAAGTATTCTATAAAGGTCAAAAAGTTGGAAGTCTCGAAGAACAATACCTTCTTGGTGGCTCAAGTGCTATTACAAATCCAAAAAAAATGTTATATTCAATACTCCGGAAATTTATGGACGATAAACAAATAACTGAATTTGGTTTCAAAAACAAGAACCTAAAAATATTTTCAAAACAATATAACACAAAAATAAATTCATCAATAACTACAAGTTGTGGACGTATTCTTGATGCTGCATCTGCACTTCTTGATGTCTGTGATTATAGAGATTATGAAGGACGTCCAGCAATGCTTCTTGAATCCATATCTACGAAACCATATGATTTTGAACCGATAATAAAAACATATCAGAACAAACAAATTCTTATGACAACACCACTATTTGAATACTTAATAAAAAATATTAAAAAAGATAAATCTCGTCTTGCAGCAACCGTCCAATTATATCTTGCAAAAGGATTATATACAATCGCAAAAAGTTTTAATAAAAACATTATATTTAGTGGTGGTTGTGCTTATAACAAGATAATGACCGAATTCATGATTAAAAATTCTGTTAATATTGCTCAAAAATCACCTTGTGGTGACGGAGGTATCAGTTTAGGACAGATTGCATCTCAATTCTATTAAATCCTTTAAATACAATATATTATTCCAATAAATACAATCTCTTTTAAATACAAATATTTAAACTAAAAAAACTAAATATCCTTATGTTAAACAGTTCAAGTGCATGGGGTATAGGATTTATACTTGCCGGATTATACATAGGAATATCAATAAAAGATATTAAAAATAGTATTGTACTGTTATTGGTGGGTATTAGTTTAATTATTTTCAAAAATCGTGAAAATATTATTGAAGTGGTGAAAAAGAAATGATTATTGTAACAACAGATTTTATTGAAGGGTATAAAATAACAAAAACATTAGGTGTTGTAGTTGGAAATACCGTTAGAGCTAAAAATATAGGTAAAGATATTATGGCAGGCCTTAAAAATATTGTTGGTGGCGAACTTAATGAATATACATCGATGCTTTCAGATGCAAGAGATGAATCCATGAACCGTATGATAAATAAAGCAACAGATCTTGATGCAGATGCAATCATCAATATCAGATTTATGACTTCAGCAATAACTGGTGGTGCAGCAGAACTTATGAGTTATGGTACTGCTGTAAAGATTACAAAAAAATAGTTAAAAATATTTAGGTCAAAATAAAAAATTAACCTTTTAAAAATAAATTAATTATATGTCATTTTAGTTCTTTGAATAAATACATCTTTATACTCATCTGCAAGTTCAATAAACTGTTCATCCATTGTATTTTTTAAAGACACATTGGAACCACTATTATCCAAATCTTTAGACTGATTTTTAAATGCACCAACATCTACTGTTGTAACACAATATAAATATTTATTTTCAAGACCCTTATCATTAAGATTATAATGTTTTGTCAACGCCCACCATACAGGATTTAAAACATTATTACCACTTAAATTATATTCAAGTTTAAGTTCTTCAAGATAAACCCAAAAATCTAAATTAGATATTGAACCGCCTTGCGATTCTACCCTTCTTATTGCATCACTGCAAATTTCATAGAATACTTCCCCTAACACACTTTTTTCATTAGCCATATTGAGCCTTATATATCTTTGATTCTTATATTTAAAAACATTTGTTATATTAAAAAAAATACGAAAAAATTAAATAAATAAAACCAAAAAAAAGAAAAATAAATCAATTTAATATCAAAATCATTAAATTATGACATTGATATTAAATCCAATCTTAAATTATTTATCTTCAAGCTCCTTTGTTGCAATCATAATCATAATAACAGTCAAAGGCGTTGTAATCAAATTGAAAAATGGAATAAATCCACCCACTGCATTAATACCAAATGTTACAAGAGTTAGGATAACTGTAAATAACAGGTTATTTTTTGCAATATTATAACTTGCACTCATACTATCTGTAACACCCATATTTTTTATTATTGAAATTGGTATCGTATATATTAATAGGAAAGCTACAACAATTCCAGGTATAATAAACGCAATTACACCAATTACTACTAATATAAAAGTTAAAAGGAAAATACTCCAACTCCTAAAGAAATAATTGAATCCTTCAAAAACATCTTTTACTTCAGCTTTTTCTTTTTTGACAAGCTTATGACAAAGCATAAAGAATCCGTATGAAAGCGGTGCAATCGTTATTATAAAAATAGAACCTAATGCAACAATTAATGCTGAAATAACCAACATCACAAAATTATTTTTGAATATATTGAAAGCATCTGTAATAACAGTTTCAACTTTCAAATCTTTTATCTTCTCAACTTTTGCCATATAAATCACATTTTTTTAATTAATATAATACTTAATTAATATAATATTTATTTGTTCTTAAGATATATAAAATAGTACATAATCAGAACATAATCAACATATCCGCGGTATAATCCGACCTCGAGGATTTGAAAGTATTCTTTCACCAAATTTTGTCTTAAGAACAACACCCTTACCCACACGAACAGAACCAATCACATCTGCATTAACATCAAATTCCCGTAATAAATTAACAACCTCTCGTGCATCATCTTTCTTAGCAACACAAACAAATCGACCTTCACATGCCATCTCATACGGACTTATACCAAGAACATCACAAAGAGATAAGACCTCTCGTTTAACAGGAATCTTTGACTCATCAATATACAACTGAACTGAATCCTTTTCAGCCATTTCATTCAAAATTGCTGCAATACCACCCCTTGTTGGATCCTTTGCAACCTTAATCAGATGTTTAATCTTAAGAACTTCATCTACAATAGGTTTAGAATCTGTTTTGAGATTTGTATCGAAATCCAACCGCACTGCCATTAAACTTGCACCATGATCCCCGATAGACCCAGACACGATAATTACATCGCCATCACATATAGATTCATCAAGAACCGTATCTGATATACCTACAGCAGATGTATTTATAATAATTTTATCTATTTTCCCACATTCCATAACCTTCGTATCACCTGTAACAACTGGAATATTTGTAGCTTTTGAAACATCAGCAATAGACTTAATTATCTTATCAAGATCGGATTTAGAAAAACCTTCTTCTATCACAAAACTTACAGAAATGCCAAGAGGTTTTGCACCCATAACAGCAATATCATTGATAGTACCACACATTGCAAGATGACCAATATCCCTTCCATTGAAAAAAATAGGATCAACTACAAAAGAATCTGATGTAAAAAATATATATTTATCTCCAATAAGAATCGTAGCTGAATCATTATCAGAATTATTCCAATTACCACTACCACCAAAAGTATCTCTAAAAGTAGTAATAAGATTCTGCATTTCTTCTCCACCACTTCCCTCACTCAATGAGATCTTGTCATCTTTAATAAAAGAAACCATAAAATCACGAATACCTATAAGCAATTGAACATGTACCCTCATCTGAAACCATGCATGCCCCTTTAGGTGCTGATGATGTACAGACATTTCCAAAAAGCTTACAATCTTTAGGTTCAATAAGACCTTTCAAGATTTCAGAACATCTGCAAGCACTATTATCTTTTTCACTTTTAACATTTTTTAATATCTCTTGATACTTAATCTTTGCATTGCATTCATCATCTTTAGGTTCAAGCCCTGAATTTGGTATAACACCAATACCTCGCCATTCAGCGTCTGAAACCTTCATAGTTTTATTTATCAAATCATTTGCTTTAATATTACCATCACAAGTCACAACACTATCATAACAATTAACAACTGACTTTTGCCCAGACTTTATCATTTTCAAGATCTCATATACAGATTCAAATATCTGTTTAGGTGAAAATCCGCTGATAGCTTGAGGTACATTTAATTCGTCCCAAACATTATAACCAATAATTGTTGACACATGCCCAGGATCAATAAAACCATCAATCTTAATTTCATCTTTAAGAAGTGCTTTCATTGGTGGTATCATCAATTTATGCGTTGAGTACACACAAATATTTTTCTCTAAAAGATATGCAGTCATAGGTACTGTAGTCTCAAAACCTATACCAAAAAAGACAATATCTTTATGTTCTTTAGCTAAATCCAAAACATCAGTTGTGGATAAGACCTCAAATATTTTAGTACCATTTACTTTCACATCCTCAAGACTCATATTAGAACCTGGAACACGAAACATATCACCATAAGTTGCAATCGGTACACCGCTTAAAGCAAGCGCAACAACCGAATCAATATCTTTCTGACTTGTGACACACACGGGACATCCAGGACCCGATATTAATTTTATGTTTTTTGGAAGTAACGACCTAATACCATAACGCATTATAACATTTGTATGCCCACCACAAACTTCCATTATAGAAACATCGGGCATACCTTTTGCAATATTATGTATATCTCTAAGTAAAGACCCCACCATATCAAAACCCATCTCTAAATAAATCATTATTTCTATCAAAATCCTCTTTTAAAACTTTCTGTATAGCAAACCCTGCATGAACTAAAACATAATCATCAATAGAAACATCAACAAAAGAAATATTAGCATTTTTAGTTATGCCACCATAATCAATTATCGCATCCTTACCTTCAATCTTTATTATTTTACCAATAGCCGCAAGACACAAAATTAAGTCACCTGATTATACATCTGATCGTCCGATTATAAATTATTAAAACCACATTAAAATAAAACCTATAATAATCAAACCAAATAAAACCCATAACAAATACATTGAAAGCTTACCGCTATGTGCTTGCTTGATTATATCTAATTTGAAATAATTTATTATTGTCTTATAAAAAGAATGCTCATTGACCCTATATTGGTCAGGATCAGCCTTATTACCACAAACATACATCTCTCTTGACGCTTTATCACGAAGAGAAGGTTCTCTTTCAATAATCCAATATATAAAAATTGAAAAAATTATAAATAACAGACTTGCTGTATAAAAACCATTTCCAAAAAAAGATGAAGAAACTATATTTAGACTCATGACAAGACCCCCATTAAATATAAATCGCGACTTAAACTTAAATCAATTATGTTTTGTGATAATTGTAGACCCAAATCAGGGAAAAAACCTAAAACCAACATAATAACTAACAAAACGGCTAACATAACCTTATGTGACAGCGGTATAAAAAGTGGTGTTTTCTCATAATCACGCTTATCATTCAAAAATATAAGATGAAATGCCTTAAAACTATATGCTAAAGTGATTACTGACACGATAAAAGATACAAAAGCTGCAAATGGATATAGGCTCAAACTCACAATATACAACATCCATTTACTTGCAAAACCATTTAAAAAGGGTATACCTGTAAGAGATAGAAGAGCGACACCAAATGTTACAGTAAATAATTTATTCTGTCTGGATATATAACCCATCTTTGACATATCACTTGTCTTAAAATGTTGCGATATAATATAAGCTGATATGAAAAGTACAGCATCAATAATAACAGTATTTATAAGATGATATATAGCAGAAACAAAACCAATATTTTCCATCATACCAAGACCAAAACCAAAAAGTATGTATCCACTCTGGCTTATTGCAGAATAGGCAATCATTTTTTTAAGATCTTTCTGTTGAAGAGCCATAACAGCTCCAACAAACATGGTTAAAAGTGCAATATAAATCAACATTTTTGAAAAATAAAATGCACCAAAAACAGTATATACAAATCTAAAAATAGCATACAATGAAACTGCTGTTGACGTTGCGGAAATTGCAAGACCAAATGACGCCGGATTTGATTTGACAACATCAGGTTTCCAGGCATGGAATGGAACAATTGCACCTTTCATAAAAAGACCTGTAAGTATTAATGCAAGTGGTATATTATTTCCAAATCCAGGTACAATTTTCATCATAAGGTCTGCCATATTTAACGTGCCATACATCCCATAAAGCATAGCAATACCAATTAAAAATATTGATGATGCAAAACTCCCAATAATGATATATTTAATTGAACTTTCAAAAGCAGGTTTATCACGATTAAATGATGATAATATATATGCAGACATACTTGAGATTTCTAAAAACACGAAAAAATTAAAAATATCGCCTGTAATTGTCATACCCACAAGACCAACATTATAAAACATAAAAAGCGTATAAAACTGATATCTCCTTTTTTTGATTTCGTGTTTAGATATGAATGCAACTATTAGACCTATTAAAAAAATTAAAGACAATATCAAAAAACCAATACCATCAACAGCAACAGTTATACCAAATGGTGCCTGCCACCCACTTAATTGATAGATTATAATACCTTCATTAAGTAATTTTGGAAGTGACAATAATGTAAATATAAGTGATGATAATAACGCAATAATAGTAACATTAAAATTTAATTTTTTGTATTTATGCCCAAGTGTAACTATTATAAACGCACTACATAAAAGCATAGGAACAATATATGAAATATAATTATACACGTTTTAACCCTCTAATTTATTTATTTTATTTGTATCTATTGTCTTAAATTTATCATATACAAGTGTGGCTGTTATCAAAGCAAGTGCTGTAACACTTAAATCTATCACGATTGATGTCAGTACAAGAGCTTGCGGCAAAGGATCAACAGAACTAATAACAAAATAATTTGAATTCAATGCTGTAATAATTGGTGCGATACCATTCTCTTTAAATCCAATTATTATTAGAAATAGATGTATTCCCATCGTAAATATGTTCAAACCAATAATTTTTTTTATTAGATTCTCTTTAGAAACCACAGCATAAATTCCAAGTGCCATAAATATGACAGCAGCATAATAAGATATTACAATCATTTCCAATCATCCTCACGAGGTGGATACATTGTCATTATAAATGAATATACAATTATAAGTATACCAAGAAGTACCATAAAACCACCAATTATATTTAAAAAGAATGTGAAACCGCCACTCCAAATCTCAAAAAAGTCCTGTGTTTTCAATATATTATTTCTAATGATATATCCCTCAATAACAATCAAAAGAAGAAAAATCGCAAAACTACCCTTAAGATACATAACATTTTTTTTAGAAATCCTTGCATCAATACTTGTCTCATCAGCACCTATAGCAAGAAGAAGAAATGCAGTTCCAAGAATAACACCTGCAGGAAACCCACCACCTGGTGTAATATGACCATTGACAGAAATATAAATACCAAATAATAAGATAACGGGAAATAATACTCTTGTTGCAGTCCTTATAATCGCATCCATATATTACACATCTTATTATATTTTTGTTATTTTTGTCAAAAGTTTAGATTTAGTTTTTTCTCCTTTTTTCTTATCTCTTCTATCAATACTTTTCCTAAGTGCTAAAGATAAAAAATATACACCTGTTGCTGCTATAAAAAGCACAGATTCTTCACCCAAAGTATCATAACCCCTAAAATCCCAAACAATAGAATTTACAATATTTGCAGACCCTGTCTCTTCAAGACCATTATTAAGATAATATTGTGAAGCTGCTCTTGAATCAAAATCTGTTTGATATATCTTGCCCGATACTGTAATAACCATAATCACAAAGATAAATAAAAATATTAAAGTTGTGATTTGTATCTGATTAATTTTCATTTTTCAAACCTCTCAGTTTTTTTAATTGCAACTACAAAAATCATTGTAACCACACCACCTATAACGGCAGCTTGAGTTATTGCTATATCGGGCGCTTTTAACATAAAAAATACAATTGCAATAATAAGATTTGTACTACCAAGCAAAATCACAGATTGCAACAGATCTTTCATCTCAATGGCTACAAGAGCCATGACAATCGCTGCAATCAGTAATGCTTCATAAAACATAATAATCACTCACTTTACTTTTCGGTCCTTCATATTTATATGTACTAATTCGTCTTTTACAACCAATGGCTTTATACCATTATCATAAGCAGACATAACAATTGCATGACTTGTAATGGGTGACGTTATCACGATAAAACTTGCAATTATTAATATCTTTATTGAAAATTGAAGATTAAAAGGATTAAATGCAATAGCTATAAGCGAAAGAACAACACCACCAATAGTTATCATTGTTGCAGCATGAATTCTTGTATAGATATCAGGAAATCTAAAAAGCCCGAGTGCTCCAATTATCATAGATATTGTGGACAATATAAATAAGATATTAATTATAGTAATCATTTAATTCACCCACCTAGCTATTGAAAGAACCCCTGTAAATGATAACAATGCGATAACCATAGCCACATCAAGATAAAATGAACTTTGTATTGCGATAGCATACACAACCATCATAAGAATTATGATATTACCAAAAATATCAATTGACATTATTCTGTCTGCAAATGTAGGTCCAAGTACAGCCCTTATAAGACATAAAAGCCCAGTTATAAAAAATAGGTATTCAATCATCTCAAAAACCTCTTTCCATATTTTTCAAATAATAAACCAACTTTAACATTATCATTTTTATCAAAATTAAGACAATGTACAAACAGATTGTCATCACATTTGACAGTAATAGTCCCTGGAGTTAATGTAATTGAATTTGAGAACATGCTTTTTCCAAATTCAGATTTAAAAGACGTCTTGACTTTAACAATTGCAGGATGAATTTTACCTGTAATAATCATTTTTGCAACATTAAGATGTGATATAATTTCCGTATAAATTATAATGCAAATATAGGCAATCATATGTACCCAATTTATCGGATTAAACATCATATAAATTGAACGATAAGTGATAAAATGCATAGATATAACCGCAACAAGCATTGATGCCAAGAAACCTATAACTAGATTTCCTTGAATAGATACTGATGTAAGCAATTCATCAGAGGGTATTGTTAGTATAATCCATATCTCAAAAAGCAATAATGTCATAGGGATATATACCTTAAGCAATCTTTTCATATAAGATTAATTGTGTTTTCAGTGTAAATAAAGGTTTGTGTGATTTGTATTGTATAGACTAATTAAAAAGCTATAATATAAAGATATATAAAGATATATAAAGATATATAACGATTTAAACAAAAGTTATCACTTAAATATAACAAAGTAATTCTATAATACCACCTTTACCAAACATTAAAACATTATATCGGTTATATTGACCTCTTTTATAAACAATATTTCCAAATATTAAAATAAATTCTCTGCAAAAGGAATCAGATTATAATCTCAAAACAATCTTTAATGAATTTCTAGTTTCGGATTACAAAACAGTTAAAATTGATATCAACAAAGAATTTGGTGAAGGTGAAATCAAATTAAATCATAATTGGTTCTCTGAAGCTAGTATCGAAATAGACTTCAAACCAACAAAAAAACATTATGAACATATATTGAACAATTTAGTTAATTGCATGTTTAGTCTTGAATTCAATAAAATTAAATCAGAAAACTATCTGTTAATCACAGCATTATTGCCTGGAGAGTCTTATGAAACAAAAAAAGATATTGATAATTTAAATAAAATCTTGTCAGACATAATCCCTTTTAATACTGAAGGTCTATTTTTTTATACTGAACCAGATAATTACAAAATCCCCATAGAACTAATAGACAAACATGATGAGATTAAATTTACATTAAATAAATATAAAACATTTATTATTAAAGAATATAAAACAGAAGAACTTAAAAATACATTTGAAAAATTACCTTTAGGATATATAAAAAATCCCGAAATAAACAACTTAAATATTTCTAAAAAACGAATTTATGAAAAATATAATCATATATCTTCAAATCCAGATATATTCACTCCTATTGGAAACCGCCTTGTCAAATTGATTAGGTTTAAACCTATCAAGACCTTCTTTATATTGTGGATATTCGGGTCCAGAGGGTATACCATAACCAATTATTTTATAATCACCAACATTAATAATTTTATGATGCACATCTACAAGATTATTAAGACAAACTATTAATTTTTTATGATAATAATCATCTTTTAAAAATTTCCATGCATCTTTATCAGTATCCTTAGTCCAATCCCAACCCCCTGGAACTATATATACAGGCACATCAAATGAATTAAGATATTCTAAAATCTTACGCCCATCTGAAATTTATTTATTAATCAATTTTTGTGATTCTCTTTTTCCCAACAAATTATACCATTCAATCTTTCTATTTTTAGGATTTTTTAAATAAAAATTAAGAGCTTGAAACATATAAGATCTTAATTCATCAGAACAAAAATCACCGAGTGCAATAATTGCATCATAATCATCATAATAAATATTTGGCATATTACCATGAAGATCTCCAACAATTAAAAATTTAATACAATATATTGATTATAACAGATATAAAAAGAAAATAAAAGTTTATAAAATTAAAAACATTAATCCACACAACTAAAACAATAATCAACCCTTAAAAATACTCATCCAAACTATGATCAAACAATCCACATTTAACCTCATAAGGATCATCTTCATGCATCTCAGCATCAAGTGTGCCTACCTTAATCATATTCTGATATAAATCCTGTTCAAATGTATTAAGCATACGCTGAAAAAATTCATCAGTTATATAACGATTAATAAACACATCAATACCTAATGTTAAAGCAGCATTATTAAACCGTTGACAACAATCCGATTGATGAAAACCCCCTATAACTAATTTTTCAATATCACCAAGATTTTCCAAAACGTTTTTCTCATCAGGATATTTCCATTCCTTAATAAAATCAATATACTTAACATCAACATTAACCTTATAATCATCTTTTAAATCAAATACATCCGAAATAGTATAATTCTTAGGATCTGAAAACACAGCCCATATTATTTTATAATCATCATCACGATAAGGTTCAATTAATTTATTTATCAACCTAAACCTATCTCTAAATACATCTTTGGTTATATCAAATACTTTTGACCAATAATCCCCCCATGTTGACAAATTAAACGAATTTACAGAAGTATCTCTTTCATCTCTATCAACAAATTCTTTAAGAGGATACAACATCAATACAGCTTTCATATAAATATAATATAACAGTATAGATTTATAAAAACAATCATTTTTACAATGTAACCCTCCTAAAGGGTAACCCTTTGATATATTATACATAAAAATAGTTTATATTATATCAAAAAACACATTATTTTATATACAAATAAATCAAAATTAAATAAAGTATTAATCCAGGTAATTAAATGGAAGGTTATACCAACATTATTGATGAACTCAGACAGTTTGGTTTCACACAATATGAATCCAAAGCATATATCACCTTAATAAGTAAAGGTGTTCTTTCAGGACCAGATATATCAAAATTTAGCAAAATACCTAAAAGCAAAATATATGACGTTGTTAATAATCTTTTAACAAAAAGAATGATTGAAGAATTTCCAGGAACACCACGAAAATTTAAAGCACGAGCAATTGATAATGTTTTCAACGAAATACTTACAAACAAAAAAGAAAAAATTGACAATTTAGAAAAAACCGCTGAAACATTAAAGACACGAATAAAAGGAATGTTAAAATTTGCAGAAAAAACATATATTGAAAAAAATTCAGTAATCTGGACTGTAGATGGACGAAAAGCATTTCACGAAAAATTTGCTGAAATGGGTGACAAAAGCACAAAAGAAGTTTTTGTCATAACACCTTATTTCTCAAGAAATCCACTAATAGAAAGAAGCATAGAACATGCAAAAACAAGAGGAGTAACATTTCAGGGAATCACATCTATGAACGATGAAAATAAAGATCGTATACGATTTTATACAAACTTATTTGATAATATATCGGTATTTAATGGTACTATACCTATGACAATCATAATTATAGACGATAAAGAATGTATATATAGGATGGAATATAAATCAAACGGACAGAATAATTATATAGGCGTACATTCAACAAATCCAGGCCTTATAAATGCATTTAAACAATACTGGGATGGATTAATAAAAGACTCAAATTTGATTGAAGATACAGATTTAAAAATAGATCAAACATTTCTTTCTGAAAATAAAATAGGATTCTAATTCATAAAGTAAAATCATAAGATTATCAAAATCCTTATCCAATTTTATTATATTTATCACATATTTACAATAAAATAATGCTTTTTCAATCTCTTCAAAAAAAAGATCATCCTTTTTAGATATAAACGTCAATATGAGAATAATAGATAAAATATTCTGAAATTTAACAAGATCCATAAAACCACCAAATATAGATAACTATATTTGTTAATCGTGATTGGATGTTATAAACAACTAGTTACCACCATAAGTGGTTATTTAAATAATATATAAGAATATACACCTAAATTATCTTATGAGCTTTATAGATAATCTAAAAAATCAGTTTAAACCAAATATTATCTCAATATATATATTTATTATAGTTTTATCTATCACAATAATATTCTTTGGTCCATTTATTTCAGAAATAGGTATATTATTACTAATAATATATTCCTATATTTACTCGTCACACCTTAATAAAAAAATAAGAGATAAAAAAATAAAAAGGGTAAAAGAAACCCTAAATGATTTTATCTATTGGTATATAACACCTATTTTGCTGGTTCTTCTACTTTACTCTCTTCTGTAATAGGTTTAGTCTCTGTTTTAGGAGCAACATTCTCAAAAATAGTATATCCGCACCCACCGCAGAACTCTCTACCTCTAGCTTTAGCTAAGAGTTTTCCACATTTAGGACACGATTTGTTATTAATAACAAGCTTACCATCAGCAATTTTGTATAATTCCCATCTTTTTACATTATAATGTTTACGAGATTTTTTGTCAGAACCTGATTTTTTGTCAGAACCTGATTTTTTGTCTGTTTTTTTTCCAGCCATATTATCATCTATAATTTATTTATTCAGCTTTTGTCTCTTCAGGTTTAGCTTCTTCAGTTGCTTCAACCCCCTCAACAACAGGTGCATCACGAACTGTTTTATCATAAACACTTGCAGTTCCAGTTGATTCCATCTTACCATAAACCTGATGTATTGTATCAATTACAATTTGCTCAGCTTTAACTTTCAATTTTGATACAAGCTCTTTAAGAACAACATCTTCTCTAGGTGTAGCACCACTCTGAACAATTTTAAACTCTATCTCGGTTCTCTCAAGAAGAGGATTTTTTACAGTTTTAATTATATCTAGTTCCATACAACCACATTTTAAATTAATATTATATTACTTGAAGTGCATATTTTCCAGGTGTATCATGACCTGTTTTTTTAGCAATCTCTGAATTAACATCATATATTATAACAACACCTTTCCAATTCTTTGTTAAATCCTTGCTTTTACAAACGGGACATTCTGAGCCTTCAACAAGCCTTTTGCAAATTCTACATGCATTTTCCATAATTACACCTTAAATATCACTTTATTTATTTAACTTCCTTTTTATTCTTATTCTTATCTGTCTCTTTTATATCTTTCTTATTAGCTTCATTTATAACATTTTGTCTATCATCTTCAAGCCATGAGATTGCACCAAGACCAGGTTGTCTCATTGTAAGATTAATTTTATTTATTTCTTTTTTATCAAGACTGACAGCTATAATCCTTGCTTTAATATTATCTCCAACTTTAAGACTCTTTTTTGATTCTCTTGATACAAGCATCTTTGATTTATCATCAAATGTAACAAAATCATTTATAACTTGAGATACATGACAAAGACCATCAATTGGTCCAAAACGTACAAATACACCAAAACTTGTAATATCAACTACTTCACCAATTATAACTTCATGAAGTTTTGGATTATACACCAATGCATTAAATTCAATATCATAATGAACACTTGCATCATCAATAATAATACGACCATCACCAATAGTATTTATACTAGATATAGCTAAAATAACACCAATATCATTTATTATATTATTTTCATATTTATCTGCAAGACTCATCTTTACAGACGCATTTATATCTGTACCAAGATATTTTGGTAGTACTCTTATAGTATCTTTAAATTCAACAAGTTCAAACATAATTAAAACCTTTAAACATTCTTATTTATAATTTTCTCAGTATATCCTAAAAGGAAACCATAATTCAAAAGAATTATAGAAAATAATATAATATACTTTAAGACAATAGACTTTTAAAACTTTTTATTTTATCATATTATTTCAAAATATCTTTATCAATTTAAGTTTTTATCAAGATATTCTGTAAGTGGTGGAACAACCTGTTTCTTACGTGATAACACACCTTTAAGATACATTTGATTGTTAATTAACTTTTCACCAAAAGTTTTCTCAATTAAATCGACTGAATCGGCCAAAGCAAACATAAGACACCCTTCTTTAATTATATCGGTTACCATAACAATAATACAATTAAGTTTTTTGTCATCCTTTATGAACTTCATCTTAAGAAGAATATCATTTTTACGCGTCTCTAAATCTGATGGATCAACAGTTTCAACTTGTGTTATTGCGAACCTAAAACTTTTTACATCATATTCCTTATAATCCGTATTAATTATCTCTAAGGTTGTCAAATTGCCCCAACAAGATTTTGCTTTAAAAGCATCTATACCAAACGATTCAATATTTTTAACACCCGCAATTTTAGCAAGTTTTTTTGCAATATCTTTATCAATATCTGTTGTTATTGGTGATTTAAATATAACAGTATCAGATAATATTGCACCAAGTAAAATACCAGCAATACCTTTTTTTAACAAAATATTTGAATCAAAATACATCTTTGCAATAATTGTAGATGTACTACCTAAAGGTTCTACATGGAATTGTATTGCTGTACCACTTGAAAAATTAACGTTATGATGATCAAGTATCTCAACAATGTTTTCAATTTCAACACCATCAACCATTTGTGCAGACTGATTATGATCAACAAGTATAAGCTTTTTCCCTTTAGCATCTTTAAGCTGTATTGGTGCCTTTATATCAAAATAATCAAGTATAAACTGTGTCTCTAAATTAATATCAGAAGGTCTTGTTGCAACATATTTAATATTAAAATTGTTATTTAAATTTAATTTGTTTTTAAAATATGCATAAGCTATAGCTGCACAAACCGAATCAGTATCATTATTTTTATGCCCTATAACATAGATTATATTATCATTATATACATTTTTTTCCATACAACACACCATACTAAAAATAATATAATTTTAATATTTTTAAACCTTGCTAATCAATAACTTAATCAATAACTAATAGATTATTAAAATAAAAGAATTTAAAAGAACAAAAAGCATTAACAAAATATATAATATAATACTTTGATTAACTATTTACAGGTGTTTCTATTTTAAAAATAAATAAACGACAATTAAAAACAATAATAAAAGAATTGAAATCGCTACGTGGTAGACATACCGAGTTTATAACAATATCAGTCCCAGCAGGATATAATCTTAATGAAATCTCAAACCAAATACGTCAAGAAGCAGGAACAGCATCAAATATTAAATCAAAAAGCACAAGAAAAAATGTTGAAAGTGCGTTAGCAAAAATGGACCAAGCATTAAAATCCGTAGCTTATACACCTGAAAATGGTCTTTGTATGTATTGCGGAAATATTAGTGAACAAGAAGGCGCAACAGATTTAAAATTATGGATGTTTGAACCACCAGAACCAATTAATCTTAGATTATACAGATGCGAACAAGTATTTCTCCTAGATCATCTTTATGGACTTATAGAAGAAAAAGACGTCTATGGTCTTATGGCCATAGATAGTACTGAAGCAAGTATTGGTTTTGTTATTGGTACAGGAATACACATATCAACACACTTAACATCTCATGTACCTGGCAAAACAGGAAAAGGTGGACAAAGTGCACAAAGATTTGAACGTGTACGTTCAGGATTATTACTAACATTTTTAAAACAAATTGGTGAAGCAGCTACCAAAATCTTTGAAGAAAACAAATATCTAAAAGGTATCATTATAGGTGGACCTGGACCTGTTAAAGATAAATTTGCTGCAGGTGAATTCTTATCAAATTCACTAAAACGTAAAATTCTTGGTATAAAAGACATGTCATATTCGGGAAATGAAGGTATATATGATCTTGTAAATATTTCTGAAGATATTTTAAGAAATTCAAAAATAACTGATGAAAAAGCAATTATAATCAAATTTTTTGAACATTTAAAAAAAGATGATGGTCTTGTTGTTTACGGTTTTGTTGAAATAAAATATGCACTTGAACTTGGTGCTGTTGATAAGATTTTAATATCTGAAGATTTACCAATAAAAAATTTCTTATTAACCTGCAATTCATGTGATTATAAAGAAGAAAAAATTACAAAAGAAACATCATTACCATCACATTGTCCTAAATGTAAAAATCAATTAAATAAAACAGAAAAAACGGATTTTATAGAAGAACTTGAAGAAATGGCTATTTCAAAAGGTGCATCTATACTTGAAGTAACTAGTGAATCACCTGAAGGACAACAATTTTTACAACTTGGTGGTATCGGTGCATTTTTAAGATATAAAATACAAGTATAAAATCCTAAAAAGGAAACTTAATTTTTATTTTAAAAAACTAATTAAATAATTTTTAATTTGCTAAATAATTTAAAAATTATAAATCTAATAATTATATATACCCAATCTGTTTAATTAAATAACATGCCAAACAAAAATATAAAAATCCTAAAAGATGAAAATGAAACACTAAAAGATATAAATAGTGAAAAACTAATCGAACAAGACTCAAAACCTTTAACTAACAAACAAAATGATGAAAACGAAAATAATAATCGTAAAGACACTTCACAAACTCAAAATAACGAAACTGAAACAAAATCAAACATAACAATTAATACACTTAATTCTAAACTCGTTGATATTGAAAATGATATCTTAAACATCCTAAAAGAAGAAAACAATGTACCTAAACCATTACCTAAATTTGAAACACAAGAACATTTCAATGTCATATCAGCAATAGAATTTAGCATAGATACATCAAAAAAAATATTTAATCAATGTATAAATACAATAGATCAACTTAAAACGGATTATAAAATAACAACAAAAGATAATAAATTAATAGAAAAAACAGCAAAAAACGAATTTTCAAAAGAAGATACAGATACAATAACATCTGTTTTAATAAATAAAGACAGTTCAGATATCGAAACAAAAATCAATATAGAATTTGAAAAAATAAAAATAATAAAAAAATATATATCTGAACTAGGAAATATAGAATCTAAAATATATAATGAAAAAAATAATCAAGCAAAATTAGCACTTACAAAAGAATTTAGTAACATCAATAATCTTTTCGCAAAAATTATGTCAATATATGGATATAATAATGATATTGTTCCCCAATTCAAAATAAAACAATAACATACCATATTAACCATTACAAATAATTAATTTTTTGATAATTTATTTTTATTTTTACCTTTATTGATTAATAAAACACAATCTGCTGAATTTTGCAATGCTTTAGAAAATCCGGGTTCTTGTCCCATAATTATAACTTCTTTACCTTTAGCTTTAGCTAATTGTATAACTGGAAGGAAATCAGCATCTCTTGTTGCAAGAGCAATAATATCAAAATGTTTACTATATATAGCTTCTACAGCAGCCATAGCAACATATACATCAACATCACTTGCTATATCATTTTTCTTTTCACCAAAACCAACTATAGCTTCAAAACCTTCATTAGAAATAGCTTCAACAAGTTTTGCAGGTGCAAATTGATTCAAAAGAACTTTTGCCATCCGAACATTACCATACTCACCAAGGTCCTTCAAAATAACCCTAAGATCAATATTAAATTCCTTTCTAAGAAGATTTGGCCCATCTATAATAAGAGCAATATTTTTTCGTGTTTTAAACAGTTTTTTAAGAAATCCAAACATAATTATCACCGATTTATATACTAGCATTATCCTAATATATATATAATAGAGATTATAAGATTCAATGAAACTTATAGTTTTAAATATATGTCGAAACTAAAAATAAAAATTCAAAATGTTAAAAAAAACGTGAAATCTTAAGCCATTTTTGTGCTTCATTCATCTTTTCAAATAATTTTTCATCAGCTTTAAAATCCTTATGATGAACAATCTGACTTTTTCCAGTATATTTTGAATCATGTACAATATGAAGCATCTCATGATAAAGCACATAATCAAGAACAAATTTAGGTATCTTTAATGAATCTAAAGTTTTACTTATTGAGATTAAATGTCTTGCAGGGTCATAATGTCCAAATTTACGATATGTCTTAATAGTACTCCATGTCAATTTAGGTATTGCAAGCACACTTTCAAAATATTTATTATTTATACTTTCAAAACATTCATTAAGATTATATACAGTACCAATAGGATTTACTTTAATATTATTTACACGATTTATACGCAGAACCATACATTTTTTTGATATATATTCCGAATTTACCCACGATTTATAAATCGTATTTGTTATTTTATTAACAGGTAATCTCTTTATCTTTGAGAAAAGTATAATCGCAAGACTCTTTATAACCTCTTTTGGTGCATCATCAAGAATATCGCTGATTCGTATAAAATATTTATTTTCTTTTTTCTTTATCGTACTTTTAATTGTAGAATACTTATAGAAACGTATAACTAATTGAATATTTTGATTATTACCAAGTTCAAAATATACATCTTCAAAGATTTTTGAAAGCTCAATAACATCCATACCCAATTATAATGTTATAAACTAAAAAACATTACTATCAATTAAAACGTAAAAAATTGTCTAATCTCTTCAGATAAATCATTACTAATATGAAAATACATATCTTTTGGAAGTATATTCCTATATGTATCCCACAAAAACCTTGAATCCATAAATACAATAACACCATAATCCGTTTCAGACCGAATACATCTCCCGGCTGTTTGCAACACTTTATTCATTGCAGGATATGTATATCCATAATCAAGACCTTTATTGAATTTAGTATCAAAATAATTAATAAGGCCTTTAACTTTAAGATCTGGTTTCTGAAGAGGAATACCAACTATAACCACAGCTTTCATTAAATCTCCAGGAAAATCAACACCTTCAGAAAAATTTGCACCCACAACACCAAAAAGAGCACAACCATAAGTTTCAGTCTCATGATCAAGAACCACTTTCTTATCAAAAAGAGTTTTAAAACGTTCAAAAAGTACTTCTTTTTCATGCTTATTCATACCAGGTTGCTCAAGAAGTATTTCTTTTTTAGCTGTATTCTTAAGAATTTCATATATTTGATTACGGAGATAATAACTTGGAAAAAATACACCCACATTTCCAGGAACATTATGTATGACCTTAATTACATTTCGTGCAATTTTCATAAATTCTTGTTCAGAACGTTTTGTAAACTGTGTTGTCGTATCATCAATTATCAAATTAAGCCGATTCTCTTTAGGAAAAGGTGATTCTAAAGTTAACATTTCTGTAACACTCTTATCCAACCCTAAAATATCAACATACATCTCAACAGGCAATAATGTACCAGACATAATAATTGTTGAATGTACCTGTTCAAATATAATTTTTGCTTTTAATGATGGATCAAGACATTCAATATTATAACTAAACTCAAAATGACCAATAACATCATTTTGACATCTACCAATTCTAATATAACCATCAGATACAACAGACCAAAGTATAAGGAAATTCGCAACACTATCAAGATAAGAAATCTTCTTATTTGAACGTATCTCATCACTTGTTTCTTTTAGTTCGTTAATAAAAATATCATAATTTCCAACTTTATTCACAATGTCAATAAGAATCTCACGACGAATTATTTTTTCATCTTTGATTGGTTTTTTTAAAAGATACTTCTCTAATTCACTTTTTATAAATTTAAGATCATCTTTCAAATGATCAATTTTATATTTCGCAGCCTCTTTTATTGCACGATTCAAAATTTCTGAACTTAATTTTGATGACATAATCTCACGTATTCTAGACGGAAGATTATGCGCTTCATCAACAATTATAATTGCATCAGATAACGATTTTTCACATTTGTTAAAAAAATATCTTTGTACTGCTGGATGAAAAACATGATAATAATCAGCAACAATAACATCTGCATTTTTTGCAAGCTGAATAAATATTTCATGAGGACATAGATTTTTACATTTTGTTTTCAGATTATCTGCAGACATAATATCCATTTCAATCTCTGATATCAATTTTTCAGCACTTGGTGAAATTAAATCTTTCTTTTCCCATACATTCTTATAGAATTTACAAGAATCCGTTTGTTTTAGACCCTTACACATTTCATAAAATTCCGAAGAATTCGTTTGAAAAAGATCAGGATGCTTACAAAGCCATCTTTTTCCAATAATATTTACAACTTTCAACTCTTTCCCAAGTTTTTTCTGTATATCATTTAATGTATCTATAACAATCTTATGTTGTGTATGACGAGGTGTTAGAAAAAATATTGTTTTAGAGTTTTCAAGAGCATATTCAACGGCAGGTGCTAAAACAGATACAGTCTTACCAATACCGGTTGGAGCATGTACAGCTAAATTTGTTTTATTATTTAATATAATCTGTACTGTTTCTATAAATTCATCTTGACCAATCCTAGTTTTACCATAAGGAAATAGATTACATTTAAGATTCATACTGTTACTTTTTAACTCATGAATTTAAACGTTTGTAATATCTAAGGCCCATAACTTTTAAGAAACATATATAAAATTAAACAATAAAAGTATAATAATTACTACAGCTATATAGGTAATTAAAAAAAGCTGTTAAAATAACTTTTAAAACAACAAAAAGAGAAAACAAATATAAAGTTTTTATTACATAGTAATAATAATTAAAATTGGTGTGTTGATATGATTAGCGAAGAAACATTAGATAATCTCAAGGCAATTGGCCTTAACTTATATGAACGAAAAATTTATGCTGCACTTATCGCAAAAGGTGTAGGTTCTGCAGGTTCACTTGCTGAAATTGCTCAAGTTCCAAGATCCCGTGCATATGATGTTCTTGAAAGTCTTGCTGAAAAAGGATTTATTGTAGTTCAACACACAAAACCAATAAAATATGTCGCTATTAAACCATCAACAGCAATGGATAACACAAAATCGATTCTTAAAAAAAACTTTACTACAAATGTTAAACGAATTGATACTTTTTCAGATAGTAAAGCATTAAATGAACTTGATCATCTTTATACTAACGGTGTTTCTTTAGTAAACCCTGCTGACTTAACAGGCACATTCAAAGGAAGTTATTCAATTGAACTTCAACAGAATGCTATGTTCAAAAAAGCAACATCAACTATTGATATAATGACATCTGAACATGGTATTAAAAATCTTATAGAAGCACATTCAAGTATACTTCAAAAAGCAAAAAACAGAGGTATCAACATACGAATTGCAGCACCAATAACTGAAACAAATAAAAAATATACAGATATGCTTAAAGATATCGCAACTGTAAAAGACCTTAATGATATTAAAAATAATATCCCTATAGGTAAAATGATAATTGTTGATAATAAACAAGCTATACTTGGACTTACAAATGAGAAAGATACACATCCAACACAACAAGTATCACTATGGACTGCATCAGATCATTTTACAAGCAATTTCGCACATAATACATTCAATATAATATGGAAAAATCTAGAATAAACTTTATTCTAGTTTTCCATTACATTTTTTCTTAAATATTTTTTTTATCTAATCAAAAATAATTATTCTTTAATATTAAATATAATCTTAATATCAACAAAAGATAGACTTTTTAAATATATTATTTACATTAGTATTTATGCCATACAAGATTATATCAGAA
This sequence comes from Nanobdellati archaeon, assembly GCA_019429005.1. GTDB lineage: Archaea > EX4484-52 > EX4484-52 > EX4484-52 > GLR71 > JAHYJR01. Next base: position 101,519 of record JAHYJR010000002.1, read on the forward strand.
AAAGATAAAAAAGAACTTGAAAATATGTCTAATACAATTATAGAATCAATCTTATCTGAAAAAACAAATACATCTAAAGACCTTAGAAAATTAAAAATTAAACTTTCAAGAGAATTTAAATATAAAGGTCTAATAAGCAATTCTGAAATATTAAACTTTGCAAAAACAACAGATAAAGATAAATTACAATTACTTCTTAAAAAACCCGTACGAACACTCTCTGGTGTTGCTATAGTTGCAGTAATGTGTCCACCACATAAATGTCCTGGAGACTGTATCTATTGCCCAAATGTAAATAATGCACCTCGAAGTTATACAGGACGAGAACCAGCTGCTATGAGAGCTGAAATGTTTGATTTTGATGCATATAAACAAACATCACATAGACTAAAACAACTAAAAGCTATAGGTCACAACACATCAAAAGTTGAGATTATCATAATGGGTGGTACTTTTCCATCAATTCCTTATGAAGATCAAAAATTGTTTGTAAAAAATATATTTGATGCCTTAAACGATAAAATCTCAAAAACGTTACAAGAAGCACAAAAATTAAATGAGACTTCAGATAATAGATGTGTAGGGCTTACAATAGAAACGAGACCAGATAATATAAATAATAAAACAATTGATAATTTTCTTGAAATTGGTGCAACACGAATAGAATTAGGTGTCCAAACCACCGAAAATAAAGTATATATTAAAGTCAAGAGAGGTCATACTATTGATGATGTTAGGAACGCAACACAAATCTTGAAAAATGCAGGATATAAGGTCTGCTACCATTATATGCCGGGTCTATTTGTCTCAAAAAAAGAAGACATATCAAATTTTAAAAAACTTTTTGATGATGAAACATTCAGACCAGATATGTTAAAACTATATCCTGTTCTTGTAACAGAAAATACAGGTCTTTACGAACTTTGGAAAAAAGGTGAATTTGAACCATACACAAATGAAGATGCGTCCGAAGTCATCTCAAAAATGAAAACATCAGTTCCAGATTATGTACGTATAATGCGAATACAGAGAGACATACCTGCACAAAAAATCAAAGCCGGTGTGACTGCAGGTAATCTTCGTGAACACGTAAAAAAATACCTTGAAAACAATAATGAAATGTGCCATTGCATAAGATGCAGAGAAGCTGGTCATAAAGGAATAAATACAATAGAAACACTATATTTTAATGAAGAATCATATAATGCATCAGAAGGTAAAGAATATTTCATATCTGCAGATTCAAAAGACATAAAAGATCACAATAATAATGATTCTATATTGTTCGGATATCTAAGATTAAGATTACCAATAACATCAACAAGAGATGAAATCACAAAAAATACCGCAATTGTAAGAGAACTTAAAGTTGTAGGTAAAATGACCAAAATTGGAAATAAAGACAAAAATGTACAACATATGGGTATTGGCCAGAAACTTATGAAAATTGCAGAAAATATTGCAAAAAAAGGGGGGAAAAATAAAATCGTAGTTATATCCGCAGTCGGCACAAGAGAATATTATAGACATTTAGGATATAAAGATGATGGCCCTTATATGAGCAAAATACTTTAGAGTGTTTAATAATGAAAACGGGAGATATTACAATTGGAATATTTGGCGATGAAAGTTTAATCAAATCGCTTGGTAAAAAAGGAAATATAAACGATATTGCTTTATATAGTTTTGAACATACGTTCCCTGGCGGTTCAAAAGTTCACAGTTTTGTAAGCCCTAAATCAGAAAAAATAACACCACTTCTTCAAGCAATAGGTATGTCAGATATTTGCGTGATTTCAACTGAGACCTTAACAAAAGAACTTGGTGAAACAATAATTGCAATCGATGCAGCTGCCATTAAACAAGGATTTATACTAACAAATTCTGATGAAATTAAAAATCAGATAACTCAAATTATTAAAGGTACAAATCTTGAAAAATATGAATTCCTTCCAAAAGATGCTGAAATACTAAAAGAAAAACTTTTTGAAATTGAAATTGAAAAAGATGAGAATGCCGATGTTTCAGTAACTATCGATAACTCATTCTTGGTAAAAAGTGTAGGTACAGTAATACTTGGTTACGTTACAAATGGCACATTAAAAGAACATGATGAGCTTGTTGTCCAACCATCAAATAAAGATGTAACTATAAAATCAATTCAATCACAAGATAAAAATGTAAAGATTGCGAATGCTGGAAAACGTGTTGGTTTATCACTCAAAGGCGCAAAAGTTGATGAATTAAGAAGAGGTTTTATCATAACTAAAAAAGATTCAATAAAAGAAGGAACTAAAATCGCTCTTGAATTAAAACGAAACAAATACTATAAAGGCGACATAAAAGAAGGTATGAAATTTTCACTTAATATTGGTCTACAAGTCATACAAGCAAAAATTATTTCAATTGAAACTGTTGATGAAACGAATTATAAACTATCAGTAGAAGCTGAAAAATCAATGGCATACAAAATTAATGGTAAATTCATATTTGCTGGTGATAATACAATCCCACGAATTGCAGGAAATGGTGTCATAATAGAAAACCTGTGATTAAGAATGGAAGTAAAAACAGCAATAAAAAATAATAGAAGTATCAGAAAATATAAAGATACAATTGTTTCAAAAGACCTTATTAAGAACATCCTTGAATCAGGTAGATTGGCACCTTCAGCAAATAACAAACAACCTTGGAAATATATGATAATTAATGATTTAGAAACAAAAACAAAACTTAAAGAAAACAAAATATTTAAACAAGAGTTCGTATACAAAGCACCAACATTAATTATCTGTTGTGCTAACAGTAAAGCAGATTCAACAAAAGGATTCAACAAAATATTTGATAATCCGTATGATATGCGAGTAATATGTGATTTAGCAATATCTTCTCAAAATATAATTTTAAGAGCAAAAGAACTTGGACTTGGAACTTGTTATATAGGTTGGATGAATAGAACAAAAATAAAAAAGATATTAAATATTCCTAAAAAATATATTATACCCTTTATTATCACTTTGGGTTACCCTGATGAAGAACCAAATGCAAGACCTAGAAAAGAATTAAATGAAATTATAATAAAAAATTAAATATTAAAAAATATAATTATTAAAAAATATAATTATTAAAAAATATAATTATTAAAAAATATAATTATTAAAAAATATAATTATTAAAAAATATAATTATTAAAAAATATAATTATTAAAAAATATAATTATTAAAAAATATAA
>JAHYJR010000002.1:104851-153733 GCA_019429005.1 Nanobdellati archaeon
TTATTAAATAATTTAAATATTAAACCATTTTAAAATTCTTATAATTTTCAAGATTTTCTTTTGTAATCGCAGGGTTAACAGTATCAATCGCTTTTCTAAAATCATCTAAAATTATATAATCATTTTCTTTTGTATTAACATAACGAATAATTGCATTATATCCCGCAGCAGAAATAATATTTTTTATGTCGCGACCACTATATAACGAACAAAAATTATTTTCTTTTTTCGCCATTATATGATATATACTTTTAGGATTCACATCACTAGCAAAACAATCTTCACCAATTATTGTCTTTTTAATCTCATTATTAATTATAGATATTTTTGCATCTTTATCGGGAGGTCCGACATATAATTGCATAGGTAACCGACTCAATATTGCATCATCAATCATATCGGGCCTATTTGTAGAACCTATAATCGTTATATTATTATTATCTTTACTTGATGCACCATCCATTTCAACAAGAAGCGTACTGATAAATCTTAAAGAAGCTTCACTTTCAGATGCATCTCTTTTTTTTGTAAGAGCGTCAATCTCATCAAGAAAAATTATACTTTTCTGCAATTTAGCAGAATCAAAAATAGCCTTAATAGATTTTTCAGAATCACCAACCCATTTTGAAATAACATCTGAAATTTTAACATCATATACTTTAATATCTGAATCAATCTCACCCGCTGCAGCACACACTAAATAAGTCTTACCACACCCAGGAGGACCATACATAAGTATACCACCTTGAGATTCAACTTTAAACGAAAGCTCATGTGATGAAGAATATACAATTCTTGCCAAAAGCATATCTTTCACTGAATCCATACCAATAATATCATCAAAAGTACTATAAGATGATAAGATACAACCCTCAGTCCAACAGATATCAGATAAATCTGAATTAAATAATTCTTGTGAAACGGGATTATGTTCTGATATCTGTTTAAAAATATTCCAAGATAATTCTTGAGCCTCTTTTAAATAAGTCCTACAAGTCTCTTTTAATGCAAAATCATCAGTTGATATAGCACAATTTGCAAATCCATCCTTTGCCTGATAAAAAAGACTCATTGCGATTTTACTGTCTTGAGCTGTTTTTGCACCCAATAAATTATTTTTGGCATTATTAAATAATAGCCTCTGTAATCTATCCATAATACCACTATCTAAATTTAGATAATTATGTATATAATTCCTTATTTAAATGAACAGTATCAGGACCATTAGGACTCTCAATAATTTCATAAGCTTTGATAATTGACGGATTATACATATTAGGATTCTGTTTAATATCATTAATAACTCGATCAATATCTAAAACACCTTTCATACGTGCAACATCTGCATTAAGCGTATCTTTTTGCATATCTCTCTGTTTCTCTTTAAACCGTCTTATTTTGTATGCATCAATTGAAGTCTTCTGACCAAGCATATCATCAGTCTCTTGTATTATATCAATTATCCCCTCAATTGTATCAGTACTAATTGGAGTACCAAAAGTTTTTGCATCATACATTGCACGTTGCATAGAATAAATCTTATTTTTAACAGCACGATGTAAAGGTCTTAATTCATTATAACAACTTCTTGAACTAGCAAATTCAAGCTTTACATCTGATTGCTCTTCCTGAAGCATTACCATCTGTGAAAGCAAAGCTTTTGCTTCATCATCATCATAAATAGTCTCAGAATTTGTTGTGTATTTTTCAATACTATTTAAAATCTCTGCCAACTCAATATCTATATTTGATATTGTATCTTTTGAACGTGCAATCTCAACTTGATACCGATCCATTTCACTTTCAATTTTTGAATAAGACAACTCAAGATTATTAAGCTGTACTTCCGGACTAGTCTCTTTTTTAAAAATATCTAAAAACCCCATAATATCACCTAAATTTAAAATAGTTAAATTAGGTATATATCAAAAGGTTACCATACAAAGTGTAATTTTTTATTTAAATTACTTTATAGAAAATTAAATTAAATTAAATTAAATTAAATTAAATAGATTTATATTTAAAAATTAGATTTTTAAAATTATATATTACATAAACAAAAATACTAAACAAAACAAAAACATCATTTAACTTTCAATTCACCAATAATATTTTCAAAAAGTAATTTGATTTCGGACCCATCAGAAGAATCAAAATTATCAATTGTCCAAATATAACCTTGTTTATCTCGACTTATAATCTGTTCCATCATTTTTTTCTTATCTTGATAACAATACTGGCTTTTAAGCCGTCTATCTATCTGTTCATCAGAAAAACCTTTACCTTTCAAACGCCTTTTTTGACTTGAAATATCAGTATTTACAAGTATTATATTATTATTACATAAATAAGTCATATCAGTTTCAACCATCAAAGCAGCATCAATCAAAATCAAACCTTTCTTACCATACAAATTTCGTCTTATCCTAACAAGCATAGGCGTATACATAATAGCATTCAGCTTATTTAATGCAACAGAATCATTAAATACAATATCACCTAACACTTTACGATTAATAGTTCCATCACCAACATCAACACGAGATCCAAAAGTTTCAATAATTTGCTCCCGAACCTGCTGATATTTAGGTTCTTTCAACTTACCAAGAATATTATGACCAATCTTATCCAAATCAAGATTATGTACAGTAATTCCTTTAGCTTTTGCAATCTCTTCAAATTTACAACTAATATACGATTTACCAGAACCAATCTCTCCAGTCACACCGATTATAAATTGATTAGAAATCCGCTCTTCCAAACATAATTTCACATACAAAGGCACATATTCATGTACAAGTCCCTGTTCATTCTGAATAGATTTAACAATACTTGAACTGATATGTGCAAGTTCAGGCTTTGCAAACAAGATATAAGTATCAATACCTAATTTTTGACTTTCACCGACCTGATGCAAGATATTTTCATAATTAAAATCAGAAGCATTTCTAACACCTTTAACTATAACAAAAATACCATTCTCATACGCATAATCTACAAGAAGACCTTTAAAAGAAACAACATCAACGTTAGACAAATGAGCAGTTGATTTCTCAGCCATTAATTTTCGCTCATCCAAACTAAACATATATTCTTTAGAAGGATTGATTCCAATACCTACTAAAACCTTACCAAACACTTTAGAAGCACGTTCAATAATATCCATATGACCATACGTTATAGGATCTCCAGAAAATGCATAAATCGCGATATTCATACTAATAATTATCACTCAAAAGTTTAAAAACTATGTTAAAATTGAATTAAAAAATATTATTTAACAAAACATTAAAAAAATAACAAAATATAAAGAAAAAAAAAGTAGAGATTATTTAATCTCTATTTTCCCAGTTCTTGGTAAATTAATTTGAAGTTTGTCACGCCATTCTGTAACGTAACCACCTGTAATCTCAATTGTCTTACCTTCTTTTAATAAACTTATGTTATCTTCCCATAAACTTAAATCAATCTGTCCGGAATCATCTTCAATTGTTGCTGTTGCAACCTTTTTTTGACCAAATCTAGTATTAACGACTCTTGGCTCGTCAACTTTAACAACTGTTCCCTCAACAGTAATATCTTTACTGTCTAATGTTATCTCACTTATTTTCATTGTTTTCACCATTATATTATCAAATATATTATCTAAATATTTTTAATACTTACATTTATATATTTTTATAAATATTGCTGATTATGGAACAAATGAAAGTAATAGATATACATTGTCATTTACAACATGAAATGTTTGATAAGGACCGAGAACAAATAATCAAAACAGCAAAAAATAAGATGCAGTTCCTCATTATTTCTGGCGCAAGACCTGATTGGAATAGAGACGCGATTAAACTTTCTGAAGAAAACCCAAATTTTGTTTATGCAACAATTGGCGTTCACCCAATTGATTTGCAAAAAATGACTGAAGATGAATTTGAAAAAGAACTAACATATACAAAAGAAGTTAGTGATAAAATTGTTGGAATTGGTGAAGTTGGTCTCGATTATCATTGGGAAAAAGATGAAACAAAACAAAAAATCCAATCTGAACGATTTAAAAGATATATTCAACTTGCAAATAAATTAGAAAAACCACTAATAATACATTCATGGGAAGCAGATAAAGAAACAATAAAAATACTTCATGATAATAATGCAAAATCTGTTGTGATGCACTGCTTTTCTGGAAAACTAGATACACTTAAAGAAGCACTTTCTTTAGGATATTACATATCATTCTCAACTATGATTGCATTTTCAAAACATCACAAAAAATTAGCAAAAAACACACCACTTGATAAGATCTTTCTTGAAACAGACTCACCTTACCTAGATCCTACACATATCAGAAATGTTCCTTGGAACACACTTATTGTTGCAGAAAAAATTGCAAAAGTTAAAGATTTAACAAAAGAAGAAGTGATTTTTGCAGCGATAAATAATGCAAAAAAAGTATTTGGTATTAAATAATCAAATTAATTGTAATTCACATAAATTGTTCCAATTCATATAATGAATTCAAAATAACAGAAGGACTCACATCATCCAAATCATGTTCATCTCTATTGATTAAAATATCAAGAACACCAGCAGCTTTTGCAGCAATAACATCTTCACTACCATTTCCAACATACATAGTTTTTGTCTTATCAGCACCACATAAACGTATGCATTCATTAATACCATGAGGGTCTGGCTTATAATTGATACCATGCTCATCTCGTGCAATAACAATATGATCAAATTTATTTATACCAATAAGACCTAATTCCATTAAAGCAATTTCCTCTGGAGCTCCTGTAACAATACCTATTGTATGACCGTATTTTCTAAGCTGATTAATAATTGAAATATCATTATAAAGTTCAATAAAAGGTTTCCTAAATGCTACAGTATCATAATTCGTAAAAGAGTTCCAAAACAAATCGGGATTAATACCAGCATTTTTCAATAATATATCCCTATGTGTACCAAACCATACATGATCAACAAGCTCATGATTATATTCAACACCAATATCTTGAAGCGTTTTACGTACAACATCATACCGATATTCATCTCTAGTATGAACAAGTGTGCCATCAAGATCAAATATAAATGTATTAAAACCCATACTTAATAATTTATGTTAAGTTTTATATTTATTAACAAAAAGAAATATAATAAATCAATTTTAAAATAAATAATATACTAAATAAATTCTAAAAAAATAATATACTAAATAAATACAAAAAAACAGAAAAAATAAAAAAATATGCCTTTAAAACAAGACATATATCATTTAATTAAAACTTTTAAAATCATCGATTACTACGACGTCCACTAAAAGCTGGTTTTTTTCTCATACCACCACGTGATGATATGTTTCTTTTAGGTCCATTGCCTGAAGGATTAAATTTAGTTGTTGGACTAGAATCACTACTAGAACTTGAACTGCTTTTAAATCCGGAACTTGAACCGGAACTTCTTCGATATCCACCACTTGAACCAGCTCCATCACTTGAACCTGAACTTCTTCGATATCCACCACTTGAACCAGCTCCATCACTTGAACCTGAACTTCTTCGATATCCATCACTTGAACCAGCTCCATCACTTGAACCTGAACTTCTTCGATATCCATCACTTGAACCAGCACCATAACTTGAACTGGAACTTCTTCGATATCCACCACTTGAACCAGCACCATAACTTGAACTGGAACTTCTTCGGTATCCTTCACCTGAAACAGCCCCATAACTTGAACCTGAATTTCTTCTAGATCCATCACTTGGACCAGAACCTCTTCTAAATCCGCCGCTAGAACCACCAGATCCACCACGACTTCCATAACTTGAAGTTCGTCTGTTACCACGACCATTATCATCTCTTGAAGGTGGTGCTCTTTCAAACATAACAGTTTCAATATCTTTTGGAATTTCCATACTGATTATATTTAAAGTTTTATCAGACAAAACATTTCGGAAATTATCATAATCCCTATCAGTCAATAAAGTTACAGCTTCACCATTTTTACCTGCTCTCGCAGTTCTTCCAACACGATGAACATAGTCTTCAGAAGTCTGAGGAACATCATAATTATATACATGTGTAACATCCTTTATGTCAAGACCTCTTGCTGCAACATCAGTCGCTACAAGAACTTGTATATTTCCAATTTTAAGTGAATTAAGAGCATGAGTCCTTTGATTCTGCCTTAAACCACCATGAATTGCCATAGCATCAACACCATGATTCTTAAGATTAAATGCTAAATTATCAACTTCACGTCTTGTAGCACAAAATACTAAAGATAAACCACTAGCCTCTCTTTTAACCAAATTTAATAATAATGACAATTTAAAATTCTTATTTACATTAAAATAAATCTGATTTAATTTACTTTTATCAATTCTTGTCTGCCCTTTAATAATTACAGGAGCATTTAAGTAAGTCCTTACCACAGATTCTACTTTAGGTGGTAAAGTTGCACTAAAAAGAATTGTCTGTCTTTGTTTTGGTACAGATTTTAATATCCTATCAACATCTTCCTTGAATCCCATCTCAAACATTTTATCTACTTCATCAAGAATTAAATATTTTATGTTTTTAAGATCAATTGTTTTACGTTTAATATGATCTAATAATCTACCAGGTGTTGCTACAACAACGTCTGTTCTTTTAACATCACGTATCTGCCGACTCATGTCAGCTCCACCATATATCGCTGTGGTATTAATGCGTTTTGATCTTCCAAAAGTCGAAAATGTATCTTTAACTTGCATACAAAGCTCCCTTGTTGGAGTTAAAACTAATGTTTGTATACCTTTATCTGGTGTCATCATCTCTAGAACTGGAATAGCAAATGCTACCGTTTTACCAGATCCTGTTACAGATTGACCAACTACATCTTTTCCTTTCTTTATCTCAGGAATACACTTTTCCTGTATCTCAGTAGGCTCTTCAAATCCTTCTTTCTTAATTACTTCAAGAATAGATAGACTAAACCCAAAATCTTCAAATTTCATTTTATTATCGTCCTTTTTTTAATTAGTTAACATACAAGTATCTTACTTTTTTGATATTTTTGATATATGTTACTATTATATTATCAAATCATATTTCTGTTATTAGATATATCTTATAATTGAAAAATAAGACATAGTATATCATTTTTAGATAACTTATGATATTTTTAAAAGAATAAAGTGGTCAAAATCCAAAATATTCTTAACCCATAATATAAAACTTCTTTATAGGGTTAGCTTTATAAACTTAACGGATTTATACAAACAACCATAATCACTTAGCAGCACTTGCAATCCTAATTATATCCCTATCTTCAAGAACTTGGTCTGCCTTGATACGAATATGTTTCCTGCAATCAACCGCATAAATGAAATTAGCTCCAATATCAGTATGAACCTTAAATGCAAGCTGTTTTGCAGTTGTACCCTTTTTTACTAATAACGCATCAGGAAAAACGTCACCTTTAGTATTTGTGTACTTATTTTCATTTTCAACTGGATACACAACAATATAATCGAGAAGATCATATGCCGCACGATTAACACATTCTTGAACCCCTGTTGATTTAAATGCTTCAATATAACGCTTCATAATATCAAGACCTGATTGTTGCTTATCTAAAAGCTCAATATCAAGATTCACATCAAATGAAGAACTACCAGGTTCATAATTTATAACATATTTTGATGCAGCTTGCCTTAAAGACAATTCTATTATAGCAGATGTTGGAATAATTATTTTTTCTGGATATTTCTCTTTAAGTTTTTCTAAATTATCTTTTGATTTTGGCATATCCATCTTATTTGCTGCGATTATAATTGGTTTAGATAATTCACGAACTTTTTTTGTAAAAGATAATAATGTATCAGCATCCCAACTATCACCTTTCATTATATCAAGATCTAATTCAAATACAGCATCTTGCATATGTTTTTTTGTTATACCAAGGCCAGACAAACCAATTTCAATAGATTCCCAAGGTTCACGTTTTTCCATTCTAAGAGACCTTACTAATTTTGTCCAATTTTTATTAATAATATTATAAAGCCACAAATTTATTTCGCGCTCAAGAAATTCAACCTCATCTAAGGGATTTGAATTTTCTGATAATTCACCCTTTTCATTTGTTGTACCTGACATATCAACAACTTGTATCAAAACAGACGCCTGCCTCAAATCGTCAAGAAACTGATTCCCCATACCTTTACCTTCACTTGCACCAGGAACAAGACCTGCTACATCCATCAATTTAACAGGGATATATCGTGTTCCAGAAATACATTTAGAATTATGTGGATTGCACTTAACATCAAGTTCAGTACAAGGACATTTACTTGACACATAACCTATAGCTTCATTAGGTCGTATGGTCGTAAACGGATGTGCATTCATCTCAACATCTGCAAGAGTCAAAGAATTAAAAAAAGTACTTTTACCAGATGACGGTTTTCCAACAATACCAATTAAATCAACCATAAATATCACAATAATCTATAATAATTATCTATAATAATTATCTATAATAATTATCTATAATAATTATCTATAATAATTATCTATATAATTATCTATATAATTATCTATAATAATTATCTATAATAATTATCTATAATAATTATCTATAATAATTATCTATAATAATTATCTATAATAATTATCTATAATAATTATCTATATAATATACAACATAAAATTAAAATATATAGTTACTAAAGCAATCTTTTATAAATCCTATTTCTTAAATAATAATGATTACTATGAAAACAAAACTTTGCGATTTCTGTCTCAATGGAGATATTGAAGCGATTCTCTGTGGTACGTGTAATATAAAACGTAAAGCATGTGAATTCAATGACACTTATGTTGAAATCGCACGCATTATAAAAAATCTTTCAAAAAAACATAATATGCTTGAAAATATTGAACTTGTAAATGTTATTGACACAAGAATGTTTATAATAATCATAGTAAATAAAAATAATGTTCCACAAATAATAGGTAAAGATGGTCAAATTATCAAAGAGATTTCAAAAAAAATTGGAAAAACAATAAAAGTTCTTTCTGATAAAATCACAGATAATGAAGTAATAATAAATTTACTGAAACCCTACATTATAAAAAAAATAAATATGATATACCTTATTGATGGCGAAAAACTTAAAATTATAATGTCAAAACAAGATGAAAAAAACATAATTAATAATTACAATTCATATGAAACGGCAATAAAAATTCTCACAGGTAAAGAGATTTCAATTATATTTGAATAAACTATCTAAAAATAGATAATCAACCAATATTATATTAATATAACAATTAATATAACAATTAAAATAACAATACACTTACGATATTATAAAAATTAAACAATTTAAAAATTTAAACTTATTGAAAAACGAATAGACAAAAGTGATAGTATATGAGACTTGCTGTAATAAATCGAAAAAAATGCATATTCAAAGATTGTTATAAGCCTTGTATTAGCTTTTGTCCCGGTGTAAGAACGGGTGATGAAACTGTAATTGAGAAAGATGGAGCAATAGTGATAAGTGAAGATCTTTGTATCGGTTGTGGTATATGCACAAAAAAATGTCCAACTGATGCTATAACAATCATTAACATTGCAAAAGAACAAGATGATATAATACATCAATATGGTGAAAATGCATTCAGATTATACGGACTTCCAATACCAGTAAAAGGTCAAGTCACAGGTATTTTAGGTGCAAACGGTATAGGTAAATCAACTGCACTTAACATCCTTTCGGGAAAAATAAAACCTAATCTTGGAATCCTTGATAAAACACCAACAGATAAAGAAATAATTCTTAAATTCAGAGGAACAGGTCTTCAGAATTACTTAAAAGACCTTTTTGAAGGTAATGTAAAAACAATATATAAACCACAACATATAGATACAATTCCAGACATGTTTAAAGGTACAGCTCGTGACATACTTAAAGATGAAAGAGGCGTCCTTGAAAAAGTTTCAAAAAAACTTGAAATTGACCATATCCTTGACCAAGATATAAAAACACTAAGTGGTGGTGAACTTCAAAGAGTTGCAATCACAGCTGCAATAATAAAAGATGTTGATGTATATTATTTTGATGAACCCTCATCGTATCTTGATGTCAAACAAAGACTTGCTGTTGCAAAAGCAATACGCGACCTAGCACAAGCCAATAAATCCGTAATCGTAGTAGAACATGATCTTGCAACACTTGATGTACTCGCAGATAACATACACATAATTTATGGTACATCTGGAACATACGGTGTTATATCAATATTATATTCTGCAAAAAGAGGAATAAACACATATCTCGATGGTTTTATTAAAGAAGAAAATATACGATTCCGTGATGAAAGTTTAGTATTTGATAAATATGATGTTAATTTCAAAGGTTTTGAAAAATTAATAAAATATGATAATATTGAAACAAAATTAGATAAATTTAAATTAAAAGTAGATTCAGGTTATATTTACAAAGGTGAAATCATAAGTATATTTGGTGCAAATGGAATAGGTAAAACAACATTTGCAAAAATCATTGCAGGCGATATCAAAGCAGATAAAGGACAATTAAAAGAAAATATCAAAATTGCATATAAACCACAATATTTATCCTCAGATTATACAGGAACTGTAACTGAGCTTCTAATGAGCATAACAAAAGATTTTGTAACTTCAAAATATAAAGCAGAAATAATTAAACCGCTTGAACTTGCAAGTATTCTTGAAAGTAATGTCCAAAATTTAAGTGGCGGTGAACTTCAGAGAGTTGCAATTGCAGTTGTGCTTTCAAACAAAGAAGCAGAATTTATACTTATGGACGAACCATCAGCATATTTAGATATAGAACAGAGAGTTAAATTCGCAAAACTCATGAGACGATTTATTGAAAACAACAAAAAAACATGCATGATCATTGATCATGATATCCTTCTTTTAAATTATGTCTCAGATAGATCCATATTATTCAAAGGTACAGCTGGTACTCTTGGTCATGCAGGATCACCAGATAAACTTCATCTTGTAATAAATGATTTCTTAAAAGATCTTAAAATAACATTCCGTAAAGAACCACAATCTGGAAGACCAAGAGCAAATAAATTAAATTCTCAGAAAGACCAAGAACAGAAATCAAAAAATAAATATTATGAAAGATAACTATATTTTTTGAAAAAATATTTAAATACATTAATCATAATATTTCTTTATGTCAATTATAATTGGAGTTACCGGACTTGCAAGAGCTGGAAAAGACACAATGGCAGATTACCTTGTAAGAAAATACAATTTTAAAAAATTCAATATGAGCGATGTCATAAGTTTAGAACTGATGAAACGCGGTAAACAGGTAACAAAAGAAAACATGTCACTATTAGGTGACCAGATGCGTAAAGAATTTGGAAATGACATTATAATAATTAAAACTTTGGAAAAATGCAAAAATTTTGATAATACAATAATAACTGGTTTCCGTAGCCCCGAAGAAGTATCTGAAATGAGATATAGAAGCAATAATTTTTTCTTATTTTCAATTAACGCAGAAAAAGAGATACGATTTTCAAGACGTACAGATATCGACCCTCAGACAGAATCTGAATTTTTCGAAAGAGATACTCGTGATATAGACAATAAAGGTCTCGGCAGAGTCATTGAAAGTGCTGATATAAGTATAGATAATAACAGCACATTCGAAAAATTGGATGAACAGATAGATAAAAATCTAAAACATATTTTAAATCAGATTTAGTTTTCTTTCATCTTTCAAAGGATCACGTAACATCAGAACATATCCATCATCATCTAAACTGCTCGGTAAATATTTTATTGCTGCATCCATTATGTCTTGTGCCGTTACAGCTTCAATTCTTTTATATTGCATCTCAGGATTGATGCCCGTATCAATTATAGATTCAAGCAATTCAACACGACTCTTATTTGTCTCAAATGTATTAACAAATTTATACAATTCTCTTTTCTTGATTAACTCCAACTCATCATCAGATACAGGTTCGGTCTTTAATAAATCCATTTGTTCAAAAATAGAATCAATCGCCTCATCAACCCTAGTAGCATCAAGTTTACTATATATACGAACATTATACACACCATTAAAATGCTTCAAATAAGCCGACTTAATTGAATACGCAAGACCCTTCACTAAACTAATATTTGTTAAAAGTCTAGATTTAATATACCCACCTAAAACAACATTCATCAAATTTACAGCAGAACTATCTTTTTCAGATAGATTAGGTGCAAATAACCGCATATTAAGTTCTGCAGAACTTTCATTAGGATTATCATTATTTAATAAATCATCTGTTTTTTCATGAATCAATTTATTCCCAACCAATTTAGGACTTGATTGAATTATATATTTTTCATAAACACCTTTTTCAAAACCACCAAAATTTTGTTCAATCAAATCTTCAATATTATCAGGTAAATTTCCAACTAAAAATAAATCAATGTTATTGCATTGGTATTCTCTATTATGAAACATTTTCAACATACCAGAATCAATTGTTTCAATTACAGATTTATTACCAAGTACAACTTTTGAATATTCCGAACTCTTACCATAAAAAGCATCTTGACATCTAAAAAATGCCATAGCGTTAGAATCACTTTTACGATTTGAAATTTCTCTTAAAACCCTTTGTCGTTCCCTTTCAATTATTAATTCATCAAATTGAGGATTAAAAACCCAATCAGAAATAAACCCTACATATAACGGTAACTCATCTGACAAGATACTAAGTTGGTATTGAGTTTTTTCTAAAGATGTGACTGCACGAACACTACCCGCAGAATCTCTTAATTTCTCAAACTCCGAAAGACTATA
The DNA here is from genome assembly GCA_019429005.1 of Nanobdellati archaeon. Classification (GTDB taxonomy): domain Archaea; phylum EX4484-52; class EX4484-52; order EX4484-52; family GLR71; genus JAHYJR01. The sequence goes on from JAHYJR010000002.1 coordinate 117,718, forward strand.
ATTTTTAGAACCACCCATAACAACATGTTCCAAAAAATGAGCAAGACCATCTTCTCCCAGCTTTTCATTTATTGCACCAGAATTAACTCGCACTTTAACAAAAATTGTCTGTGTATCTGTATTTTGCAAAGATACAGTTAAACCATTATTTAATGTATATTGTTTATAATTAAATTGTAGATTTGACATAATTATAAATATCAATTTAATATTATAAAGCATAGATTAATACAATTTATAAAGAACAAAACCTAATGTTACTAATCAGAAGAATAAAAACAAATTTAAATTATTTCTATAAGTACATTTCAAGAAAATAAAAAATCTATAAAAAAGAAAATCAAAATTATAACAAATAAAAACCTCAACTCCTAACAACGGAATTGATATTTGCAACCTTAACTTCTATAAGCTCAATCTCATCTGTTGTCTCCTGCAATAAAGCAGAACTTACAGATTTACTCTGCTTATATTTTTCCATTGTTCTTGAAAGTGCATCAAGTGTATTTCTTAAAACATCTATATCATTTTTAAGAGCATTAAAACGATCAATACTAATAAACATAGGTCCTTTTGTATAATTTGATGCAGATGAAAGTGTATCCTTACCCAAATTATGTTTAGGTGGCATTGGTGGTACGGCTCTAAAATCATTATTAGTTAAAGGTGTATTTTCAATACGGTTTTCAGATACAACATTATTATTACCTTGAACCTCAACAGCTTTATTCTCTTCAACAGAAACATCTTTATCATAATCAGCCAAAAAAATCACCATATATTATACGTTATAAATATTATACGTTATAAATATTATACGTTATAAATTAGTATACAATTAATAATTATTTAATTATTATAATTATTTTATAGATAATCTTATATATAATTTATCTAAACGCCCTTTAACCAATAACTTTGATTGCGTCAACAGGACAAGTATCCGCAGCATCACTATTACAACCAACTTCTGACAATTTTGTTTTTATTGGTTTAGCCTTAACTTCAGAACCACTCTCATCCATAACCCAATTATCAGGGCATACCGCATTGCATGAACCGCAACCGATACAAGCATCTTTATCAAATTCAATTATAATATTAGCCATACAAAATATTAGACTATAACATATAAATAAATTGTGAATTTATTTAAAAATAATCATAAACAAATTATAAAAAAAGACATTAATCCTATCTAAAACATTACATCTAAATCAAATTCTAATTCCCAAACACCTTCCATATCAGAATTAGACCTTTTGACAGCTTTTATAATTCGATCAGATGACTTATAAGTAAAATATTTATTTAAAAATAAAAAATTAAGTTTTTCAAGATAAAGAACGGTACGTCCACAAAAATAATTGTGTTCAGACACTCTAAATATATTATTTATTTCGTCAGGAACACTAATTATAATATTATCATATAATTCAACCATATCAAATCACATAAATATTAATAATTAAATTTAAAATTTTATATTATAATTTATTCAAATAAATATAAACAAAAAAATAAGACCATTTAAACAAAAATCCAATAAAAAGCTTTATAAAAGTTTATACTTACAGTATGTAATAATCTAAATATAACCCCTTATGGGACTATAATTGATTAAATGAAGGTGAAAAAGTATGTCCAAAAATTATGTAGACTTTAGTGTGCCTAATGAATTAGCTGAAGAAGTTTTAAATGTCCTTGAGACAATTTCAACATCAGGTGGTATAATCAAAAAAGGTACTAACGAAACAACAAAAGCTCTTGAGCGAGGAATCGCAAAGATTATTGTTATTGCAGAAGATATTGAACCAGAAGAGATTGTTATGCACTTACCAATTCTTGCAAAAGAAAAAGGTATTGCTCATGTATTTGTTTCAACAAAACAAGAGTTAGGTGGCGCAATCGGTATATCTGTATCATCATCAGCTATTGCTATTACTGATGCAGGTAAAGCAAAAGATAAATTAGATGATCTTATTGCAAAGATTAAAAAAATTCAATCCAGCGGAACTTCAAAACCTGCTGAGAAATAGATATTAACTTAAGTGATCCATATGGCAATTGAAGCAGACGTTATAACAGTAATGGGTAAATTTGGACTTAAAGGTGTCTACAGAGTACGATGTCAAGCAAAAGATACTAAAGGCAGAACTAAAATTCTTGTAAGAAATGTTGTTGGACCAATCCGAGTTGGAGACAAACTAATGATAAGCGAGATTGACATGGATACTGCAGTAAGTATCGAATAAATAGGTGTTTATAAATGAAATGTACATTTTGCGGTAAAGAAATGGAAAAAGGCACTGGTAAACTCGTAGTCAAAGCAGACGGAAAGATACTTTCATTCTGTAAATCCAAATGTGAAAAAAATAGTATCATACGAAATCCAAGACGTGTTGCTTGGACAGAAGTATTTAAAGAGCAAAAGCAAACTAAAAAAGTTTAATTGGCATAACATTTAGTTATGTCAATTTTTAACAAAACCTGTGACAGTTATGATTTTTACTATTTTTGGTATAATTGATATCTTAGCAGGTATTTTCTTATTAATTGGAGATATACCAGCACCAGACTTCATAGTAAACCTGTCAGCAATTATTCTAATAGGTAAAGGTCTTATGTCAGTTATCCCAAACATAATCAAATAAATTATAGGTGTATTGAAAAATGATAGAGAAAACTTTTATGATGGTAAAACCAGATGGTGTCAAAAGAGCACTTACAGGCACAATAATACAACGTGTAGAACAAAGAGGTCTAAAAATTATAGCATTAAAAATGATTTTAGCTGACAAAGAACTTGTTGGAAAACATTATGTTGATGATGCTGAATGGTGTGATAGCGTCGGTAAAAAAACTATGGACAGCTGGGCAAAAAGAGGTGTCAAAAGTGATGAAACACCAATAGAAATCGGAAAAAGAATAAGACAATGGCTTATGGATTATATAACATCAGGTCCTGTTGTCGCTATGGTTATAGAAGGCCATGACACAATCAAACAGATAAGGAAACTAGTAGGTGACACAAGCCCACATTCCGCAGCACCAGGTACAATACGAGGTGATTTCTCAATAGATTCATACGCAGTTGGAGATCAACTTAATAGACCTATAAAAAATCTTGTACATGCATCAGGAAACAAAAAAGAAGCACAGAATGAAATAAGTTTATGGTTCAATAAAGACGAAGTACAAGATTACAAAAGAATTGATGAAGATCTTATATATAGGACTTAATTTCATAAATATAAGACCTAAATACGCAAGTTAAAAACAAATATTGCGAAGGTACAAAATACAATTGTATCAATATTCGCCTTTTTCTTTTCTTATTTTTTTCAAATATTTATATACTGTCAAAATATTAACATTATATTTAGAAGCGATTTCTCTTGCAGAATCACCAGATTTATTCATGCTCCACCATTCATTCAAAATATGATTCCATTCGTCCTTATGTGATATACTAAGATGCTGATTATAAACTCTTAGTTTCTCAAAAGTTTTATCACAGAATTTGCACGTATACATATACATATTATACAAGGATTATTATTTATATGTTTTGTAAAAAATCACAAAAAATTAAAAATAGATAGGCATATGGCATAAAAACCTCAAAAAATACAAAAAAACCGAAACACATATAAACTCTTTGAAAACAAATATCATTAATAAAAAAAGGTGATTTATATTATTCAAAAAATTAAACACAACCACGGATTTATCATATTCAGTGTATTTACTTTAATTGTAGGTATACTAGTCGGAATGTCATCAGCAGGAACTTTTGCTGATGCTAAAGCAGCTAAAGGTATAGATAACAGTGCTATCGTAGAACAGCTTATATATGATATCACATATGATGACAACAGTGCTACATACACTAATGGTAACGATGTATCTATAATATCAGCATACCTTAAGGGAAACAAGATAATCAAAGCAAAAGGTGATATAATGATAACACCGCTTACAGGTACAATTACAATTAATGATGTTGAGCAAGATATACAGATAAAAAACACTAACAGTCCACCTACAGTAACAAAGACAATCACATACTTAGAGGGTATAGAATCCATCGGCTGTAAACAAATCACAGAAGCAATATATATGAACATTGATGCAAAAATTGATGATAAAATATACACAGGCACATTTTCATCTGATTTAAGCACAACGGAAAATATAGAAGGTGTAACTTGTACATTAGGTACAGGAACAACAGGTTTTACATATATAGATCTATATGATACATCCAATGAAGAAGACGTAGTTATAAATATTATAGCATGATAATGCAAACCATAACTATAACAAACCTTTTTCTTTTTTTTCTTTTTTTATTTTCATTTCCATATTTAAAGCTTAAAATATAATCTAGATTTATGCGTTTCACATACAAAGACTTCAAAATTGAGCTTTCAGAAGATGTCTATGAACCCTCAGATGACACATACCTTCTTGCAGACGCACTTAAAATCAAAAAAGACTCAAAAGTGCTTGAAATCGGAACAGGCACAGGAATAATCGCAATGATTGCATCCAAAACGGCTAAACAAGTAACTGCAATAGACATTAATCCTGAAGCTGTAGCTCTTGCTAAACAAAATGTAAAAATAAATAACATACAAAATATAAGCGTAATACAATCAGATCTTTTCAACAATATCAAAGACTCTTTTGACACGATAATATTCAACACACCATACCTCCCACAAACTGAAGACCAACACATTGAATCACCAATAAACCACGCCTGGGATGGTGGTCCTGACGGAAGAACCGTAATAGACCGATTCTTAAACGACTTTAAAAAACACCTCAATAAAAACGGCACATTATATCTTGTAGAATCAACACTTTCATCATATAATAAAACATTAGAATTTCTTAAAAAAAATGATTTTGATACAAAAGTGATTGCAAAGAAAAATCTTTTTTTTGAAACAATCGTTGTAATTAAAGCAAAATCTAAATAATAATTAGAATTATAAATCTAAATAATAAACATAATGTATGAATTGATTAAATAATAGATTAAATCAATAGATAAAACTAACAAATAAAATAATAGATAACAATAACCTTCTAAAACTAAGATTAAAATCCAATTTGAAAACTAAATAAATACCGTATAATAAACCATAATAAACCATCACATAACCAATATTCCTAAATATATATATACAACCAGATGACAAAGATAATTATGGAAAAAAAGTATGCAATTATAGCCATAATTCTCCTTATTTTGACTGCAACAATCTCCTCAGTATCAGCTATGGAACAAAAAGTTATAATGATACCTTATTACATCAGCCAAAATACACCTTTCTTTGCATGTGCAAAACTAGATAATTCAATATGTATAGAAGGCACTGAACAATTCACATATACTTATGGAAGTACAACGTATAGAGAACTCAGACCACTTGAAGAGATTATTGAACCACTTGGATTTGATTACTATTCAGAATATTGGTGTAAAGAACTTAATCCAATTTATGCAATGACCGATTTCCCTAAAAGTGATACAACCGTAACAAAAGGAAGCAGTACTGTTTGCGAGATTGATTATGTTAATTATACAATAGATTTTCTCGAATATACAAATCCCTCTTTCAAAATAAAATATCATACTCCAACCGGAACTGTTACAGACTGGTATAATCTAACAGATACGATAATACTTGATACAACAACAAACAAAAAAATATGGTTTAGAGCAATCCGTATAGGTGCAAGTACATTTTTAGACCTATCATGTAATTCTGATGCAAACATCCTAATGCCAATATCAAAAATAACAATAAATGGATCTTGTGAAGACAAAGATATTGCAGAACATAACTTACAATGGAGTGAAACAGAAACATTAGTTATTGATAATGTCACAATTATTTTTGAAACAAATACAAGCCAACTTAACTACAGTATATTACAAGAACAAAATATGACAATAACTGCCACACTTTTCAATAAAAATGGTGAAAAAAGCACAGGAAATATCTATTATAGCCTACGAAGCATAACAGGGCCAGTCTTTATAAAAGGCGAACTCATCCTTAATACAACATCACAAAATTATTATAACTCTATATATATACCACCAGAATATCCAGTAGGCATAATTGAACTAGAAGCAAAAGACATATCAGGATACACAGGCGGTATTAAAACGATTTATAAGACAATACCATACGATTTCAACCTTAGCATAGCAGACGATAACATAAATACAGATTTTAATTATTTCATAAAAGATCAAGTACCAATAACATTTGAAATAGATAATAAATATGGTACTATATACAACATAACAGGCACTTTAAAATACCTAAATACAACATCATCTGAAAATGAACTTACAGACCTAAACATGCAAAATAATGGTGGTAAATATCTTTTTAATATCCCGGGAGATCAACCTGGAGAATACATAATTGAAATTAATGTAAAACATTCAACGGGATATAATATGACATATTACAGATATTTACATGTAATGGGTTTTTCATTTGAATTGTTTGTACCAAAAACATGGATACAAGGCGACATAATAGAAATTTTCACATGGGTTGAAGATGCAAGAAATGTAAGTGCAAAATCTATTGATAGTAATATCACATATAGTAAAATAAGAAAACCATCTGGCTCTGAAGACATAATTACTGAAGAACCAAAAGCACCTACAGACTATAAACATAAATTCTATTATACCACATTAAATTCAACAGAATTAGGATTTTATACAGTAACAATCAAAGCTACAGACATATACAATTATTCTTATGAGAAATCATATCCATTCTATTTAGGTACAAACTACAAAAATGAATTTATAGAAATCACAAAACCACCAGAATTAAATGTGACAACTTTCAAAATAATTGAAGGTAACATAACCATCAAAAACATAAAAAACACTAAAATTTATGATATCAATGTAAAAGTAAATGCATTCTCAGAATATCTTTCAGTCAACATAAGCGATATGCAAAAAGACCTTGAATCCCAAAATACTACAAATTTCAAATATATAATTATACCAGATAAAAATATACCATCAGGCAATAATACTGGAGAAATAGAGATTACAGTAAATAATGTTTCAATACGTATACCTATAGAAATTGAAGTAGATCTTAAAGGATATATGACAACAACACCAACAAAAGTTGAATTTGATACAATAACCCAAACAACAATATCAAAATCAATAAACCTAAAAAATACAGGTTACTTAATGCTTAAGAATGTAAATGTAGAACTTACAGGAAACATCACAAACCATTCAACAATAATATTTACAGAGAAAAATATAACAATAGGTAATGATTACAATATAGAGCTTAATTTCAATTTTAATAACCCTGGTTATTATGAAGGCCTAATAAAAGTAAAATCAGAAACATCCGAAACCAATCAAATAAAAATAAAAATAACAGTCTATAACAATTTAGATTCAAATATTGAATCAATGTTCTCTGAAATCAGCAACCTTCAGATTAATTTAACCGAACTTGAAACATATAATATAAATCTCTATAACCTAACAGAGAGAATGATAAATATAATAGGAAACCATTCTGAACTTGAAGATTATTATGATGCAAAAAATTATTCTGAAAGTAAAAAAATCTATGATCAATTACAGATAGAACTAAACGCAATCAAATCAGAATATAATGTAAAATACCAAGAATTTCAAAAAAGCCAACAGCCAGTTGAAAATGATGGTTTTTGTGAAGCAAAAGAATTATGTTCAAGCCAAGATTGTATGTTTTCTGCAAGATGCAACCCTGTTGTTTGTGGTGATGACATTTGTGACCTTGGAGAATGTACTACATGCCCAACTGACTGCAATCCAATCATTTGTAATACAGCAGTACAAACAGATGATACAACGGATTCAATAACAAACAAAAAAGATGATAATACATCCACAAGTTCAAGTAGTATAATAAAAATCGTAATGGCTATATTTGGACTTATAATATTAATAGTCGTAGCAACAAGCATAATACCTATAAAAAACACATCAACAAATGATAATAACAATAATAATAATGAAAATAATACAGGACAAGAACAACAACAATCAAAAGAAACCATAACTGAAAAAATCGAACAAACTGTAAATAATATAAAAGATAAAATAAACAATCTACTAAACAGATAAGTATACTTTTTAAAAATAAGACATTCTATATTATACTACTTAATTATAAAACAATAAATTGAAAACTAAAGGGAGGGAATTCTTTTGTCAGAAATTGAAGATAAAATACAAAAAATAGAAGATGAACTTGCGATTACTCCTTCAAATAAAGGAACTCAAGGACATATCGGACTCCTTAAAGCTAAAATTGCTAGACTTAAAGACGATCTTGTTGTAAGAAGTTCCCAAAAAACAGATGGTTACGGTTATTCTGTAAAAAAATCTGGAGATGCAACAGTTATATTACTAGGTTTTCCTTCAGTTGGAAAATCAACACTCATAAATAATATTACTAATGCAGATTCGCCTGTAGCTGGATATGAATTTACAACACTTAATGTAATTCCAGGCATTATGGAATATGAAGATACACACATACAAATACTAGATATCCCTGGTATAATTGAAGGTGCTTCAGAAGGTAAAGGTAAAGGAAAACAAGTTCTTGCCGTATCAAAAATGGGAGATATTATACTCATCATTGTTGATGTATTTAAGACACATCAACTTGAAATAATCAAAAAGGAATTATATAACGCAGGAATTAGATTAAATGAAAAAAAACCAAAAGTTAGAATTAAAAAAACTGGAATCGGTGGAATATTAATAAACAAAACTGTAAAACTTACAAAAATAAATTATGAAACAATAAAGTCTATACTTACAGGTTTTGGAATACTTAATGCTGACATACTTATACAAGATGATATTGATGATAACCAATTAATTGATTGTATAGCTGGAAATCGTAATTATATCTCAATGATGGCCGTACTTAACAAAATAGATCTTGTAGACAATGAAACATTAAATAATATTAAAAAAAACATTTCAGATGATCTTATATGTATTTCTGCAGATAAAAATCTAAATATAGAACAATTAAAAGAACATATTTATAAACGTCTTAATTTTATTAAAATCTATACAAAACGTATTGGAAAAAAACCAGATATGAAAGATCCAATAATACTTAAAAAAGGTTCAACAGTTGAAGATGTATGCCTCCATTTACATAAAGATTTTGTAAAGACATTTGAATATGCAAAGATTTGGGGAGATAATGTTAGGTTCCAAGGGCAGAGAAAAGACCTAAATCATGTGTTATCTGACAAGAACATAGTTGAACTGCATTAAACAAGTAATTTAAACATAATCACTCAGATTCTTTGCGTTCAGATACGTCCTGCTTTTCAATAGAAAGGTCATGCTTCTCTTTATTTTTAGGTTCCTTATCCTTTTTAAAAATAGATTCATATATTGACGTAAAAATCCAAATTACAGAATTACCTATAAAAATAAGTATATTAAGTGGTACCAATATAACTTTACCTGTAAAAATACTAGCACTAATCATTATTCGTATTATCTCATATATAAGATACAATAACATACCAAATATCATAAAATTAAATGATGTTGAAAGAGAAAGCTCAACAAAGCCGCTGATACCAAAAATATTATTTATTATAAAAGGTACAAATCCCAAAATAAGACCAGCAAAAACTGTTTTTATAAATAACTTAACTGCTTTGAGCATAATAAATATGAATCCTAAAAATCCAAGTATAATAAAAAACCATAAAAGATTATTTCCAACTAAAAATTCAAACATAATAATCTTTAGAGAGTATAACTTAAATAGTTAACAGATATGTACAAAACAACTAATTCAAGTAATAAAAAGTATATCAATTGATTACAAACCAATTGATTACAAACATATCAACTAATTACAATAAAAACCAATTAATTCTAATTATGCAGGAGTCTTCAATAATGTTGATTTGATAATACCATCTCCTAAAAAGGTAAATGAACTTTTATCTCTCATTATAAAATCACCTTTAAATGACATAATATCTATAACACTCTCTTTTGATAATTGATATGTAATCTTATCTGATTTATCAGTAACATTGATCTCACCAAAAACAGATTCCATATGTACATCATTTACAGGAATATTATCTAGACCCATATAAACAATTGTAAGATTATTTGCTTCTAAAGAAAGAAGATTCTTATGACTCATTGTATTATCATTAACTTTAATCATAAGCGCCTTCCCGTTAATACTAACCTTATCAGTAACATGAATAGTACCTGTAAAATTCACAATCACAACAAGATTATTATCTGAAGCAACAAAAATACCGTTTACAAGAAAAGGCATATTTGGCATAGAAAAATTAAGTTCTATCATAGATATGGGTTCTTTAGCAATTATAACAAAATCCTGGACTTTATATGGTTCAAGCTCTGCTGAAAATGAAACAGTCTTTGATTCAGAAAAACCTGAAATCTTTTGAACTAATGAAAAACCCATTGGATTATCAAAAAGAGAATCAAAATTAAAATCAAAACCAGTACCATTATCACCATCAACCAAGACTGAAAATGAAAATGTAAGCACAAAAGCTCCAATAACTGCAGCAAAAAGCGTTTTATAATCTACCATAAATATCATCATATAATATTATTATATATATTATAGTGTCTGTTACTTTAAAAATTTTCGATAATAATAAAGTTATTATGGTATTTATAAAAAAATTCAAAAAATCTGAAGAATTTGAAAAGATTAAATCCTTTATCAATAACAAAAACGCAAAAAAAATAGCTTTACAACTACCCGAAGGATTAAAAACACAATCTAGAGAGATTATAGACAGTATAACAGATCTTGACTGCGATGTTTTATTATTTGCAGACCCTTGTTTTGGTGCTTGCGACATACCAGAAGATTCAGCAAAACAACTAAACTGTGATGTAATCATACATTTTGCTCATTCTAAATACCTTAAGAACATAAAAATACCTATACTATATGTCGAATACAGAACAGATAACAATAAAGAAATAATTGAAACACTTACTAAAAATATAAGTAAATTAAAAGAATATAGTTCAATAGGTCTTATAACAACATTACAACACATTAATTCTCTTGATAACGTAAAAGAAATCCTAGAAAAAAATAACATTAAAACATATATAGGTAAACCAAAACTTGCAACATACAAAGGACAAATTTTAGGATGCGATCAATCAAGTGCAAAAGACATAACTGAAAAAGTTGAATGTTTCTTATATATAGGCTCAGGCCTATTTCATCCATTAGGTGTCGCAAGAGATCAAGACAAACCAGTATGGATACTTGATATTGAAAAAAAAGAATTAAATCATCTAAAAAAAGAATATGAAAAATATTATACAAAAATAATATTAAAAAAAGCAAAATTTGATATAGCACAAAATATAGGTCTTCTAGTATCTACAAAAAATGGACAAATGGATAAAAATATCAAACCAATAAAAACTAAATTAGAAGCACTTGGAAAAAAAGTATATGTACTAGTAATGAACCATATCTCTTACGATAAAATGGAAGGTATAGGTATTGATTTTCTTATAAACACAGCCTGCCCACGACTTGAAGAAGATCTTACCTTTGACAGACCACTTCTAAACTGGAATACCTTAAAGCAATATCTTTAAAAAGATATATATGAAAGTTTAACAAGAATTATAATTAATTAGTAAATCAATAAGATATATAAAGACGTTTACATAAAATGTAATCATTGGTGTTTAATATGAATGTGACAATTAAAAATGAAAAAAATTCCCTTGTAGTAGAAATGACAGAAACTAAACATACATTACCTAATATGTTAAGAGTAGCATTATGGGAAGACCCAACAGTCACACTTGCAGCTTATGAAAAAAAACATCCATTAATGGGAAACCCTACATTAATCATAAAAGCAAAAGACCCAAACAAAGCACTTTTAAATGCAATTAAAAAAACAGAAACTGATTTAAAAGATTTTGAAGACTTATTTAAAAAAGCAATGAAAAAAGCTTAATTTTTTAAAACTTTTTTTATTTTTAAATTTTATTTTTTATATAAATTATATTTTATATAAATATTTATATTTTTTATATAGATTTATCTTTATTCTAACATTTAATTATAGACACAATTATTAAAACAGCATCTAGAACAAAATTCTTACTCATACCTTAATGCATCCACAGGATTCAACCCAGCAGCCTGTCTTGCAGGAATAACGCCAGAAACACAGCCCACAACAAATGAAAATATAAGAGCACCAAACAACAACTCAAAAGATAGATACGCACTAATATAACCCGGACCCATTACATAAACCGCAATAAGTTCAACACTTTTACTTATACCTACCCCTATTAAAACACCAACAGTACCACCAACAAGACCAAGTACACCCGATTCAATAAGAAATATCATCATTATATCATTATTTTTTGCACCTATCGCTTTCATCAAACCGATATCACGTGTACGTTCTAGAACTGAGGTATACATAGTATTCATAACCCCAATACCACCAACTATAAGAGATATTGCAGCAATACCAATAAAAACAATCTGAATAATTGCAAAGATACTTAAAAAACGTTCAATAATCTCAGTAGGTGTTGAAATCTTAAAATCTTCCTCACCAACCTTAACATTCCTACTTTTTCTAAGACTATATTCTATATCATTTGATACTTTTGTAACATCAAAACCTGCTATAGTCTTAACGAAAATACTTGAAATCATATCAGGCTCATCCAATAATTCACGTGCCACATCAATAGGCATCCTAATCATTTTATCATGTAACGGACTTCCGCTCTTTTTCTGTATACCAACAACCTTGAAATCCTCATTATTAACAGTTATAACATTCCCCACATCGACATCTTTGATAAAAGTATCATAAGCAAGAACAGGACCGATTGAAACTTTATATTGATCACTACTATCTATAGTCCTTCCAAGTTCAATTTTAAAAAAATCCATTGTATTTAAATACTTACTAGTCTCTGTATCAACAGGTGTACCAAATAATATCACATAATTAATATCACCTTTAAATTCTGCCAAAACTGGCATTATCAAGACTTCGGATACAACATCAACCCCCTTAACACGATTAATGACATCAATATCTTTTTGTGTTAACTTTGATGGTGTCATATCAGCTGACGCTGGCGTACTAGTCATCCCTGAACCAGGTGTTATAACAAGACGATCTGTACCAATTTTCTGAAATTCGGACAGAACAGCTTCCTGCATCCCAAATCCTAAAGATATTAAAGAAACAACTGCAGCAATACCCACAATTATACCAATCATAGTAAGCCATGATCGTATACCTTTGTGTCTGATATTGCCTATAACCATACTAAAATAATCTAATATCATGCTTTTTTATCCCTCTTATACCTGTATCCAGCATAACCAAGGATTAAAACCACAATAAATATCAAATATCCTGAATTAAACGCTTTTGGTTTAAGCATAAATTGTTCAGCTTCAGCTTGAGTATATAACGGCACTGTCACATATTTAATTTCAGTATATATGCCATTATTAGCATCAAGATATTTTAATGTAATTGGAAGCTCTAAATCATCACCATCTATACCATTACTAAATACATGTATATTAAACTCAGCTGTATCATAATCATCTGATTCAAGATCACCGACATATACATTTTTTGAAGACAAAACAGTATAATCATCTGATTCCCCTAAAGAAATATCAAGAAGTTTAATATCAATAATACCCTTATTAATTATACTAACATACAACAAACCAGTATCACCTGATGTTAATATCTCTGTGTATTCAAGACCAACATAAATATTTGGTTTTCCACCAATAACAATACCAATTACAGACGATTTAGAAAAATCATTTCCAACTAAATCAGTATAAGTAATCGTTACAGGTACCTTATAAACACCAGCACTCGCACCTGGTATTGCAATTATATTAAATACTGCTTCAGATGACTTTCCAGCTGTAAGTTTTCCTAAACGTACCTCTGAAATAGAATCAACTGGTGCAAAAGGTGTAGCTGTAGTTGAAATATCAAGAGCAACAACAATATCATCTATTATTGACACACCATTATTTTTCAAAATAATCTTTATGCTACCCACAGAACCTGGACTAAGATCATCAACAGATACGGATTCAACATCAATTTTTGCTTTCTTTGTAAGAACTTGTATATCAAAAGTCTCAACAAAACTGATACCAAAATCATCACTGACTTTATACCTAAGACTCAATTTATTTAAACCCTCAATTGCATTATCATCAACTTTAACCCTATAACTTACAACTGCATCTTGTGCAATCCCAAGAGACCCTATAGACTTAATAGGCTTTTCAGATGTATCAAGTGAAAAAGGAAAACTAGGAACAAATTCAATACTAACATTTTTTGCAGGAGAATTACCTAAATTTTCTATTTTAAACCAAGTCTCAAAATACTGACCAGGCTGTGCTGGATCAGGTTCATTTTTCATATTGGTCAAAACAACTGATGCAGATTCACCACTTACAACCGCAAAAGATGATGGCACCATCAAAATGATTGTAAAAGACATAACAATCATAAACATTACTAATTTTTTAATTAAAGATTTTTCTATTTTCATAAACTCACCATAATCATAAATTACTATAATATATTTTATCAAACAATAATATACTATTTATCAAACAATAGACTTAACTTTAATACCCTCTTTAGAGACTTTAATACCATCTTTTGATACTTGACCATCTTTTATATAGATAACACGATCTCCAAAATTATATAAACTAGGATCATGCGTTACCATAACAATTGTTTTTTTACCCTCTTTATTTAATTTTTTAAAAAAGTCAAGAATTTCACGACCCGTTTTTGAATCAAGATTTCCAGTCGGTTCATCTGCAAGGATCATCTCAGGATTATTTGCAAGAGCTCTTGCAATAGCAACCCTTTGTTGTTCACCACCACTTAATTCAGATGGCTTATGATACATACGTTTTTCAAGACCAACAATTTTTAACAATTCTTTTGCTCTTTTTTCTCGCTTTTCTTTAGACGTATTTTGAAAAATCATTGGAAGTGTTACATTTTCAAAAGCAGTTGCAGTCTGTAAAAGATTCGCTTTCTGAAAAACAAAACCAATCTTACGACCACGTATCTGTGCAAGATCACTTTCTTCCAATGTTGAGATATCATGACCATCAAGATAAATCTGTCCTTTTGTTGGAACATCAAGACAACCTACCATATTCATCAAAGTAGATTTTCCAGAACCAGATGGACCCATAATAATTATAAATTTACCTTTTTTTATTGAAAAAGATACATCTTTTATAGCTGAAACTTCAACAGAACCCATCTTATAAATCTTCTCAATTTTCTTAAGTTCAACAATGTTTTCAGACACGCTTTTAACTACCATAATAAACTATTATTGATTTTTAAAGTATATATATAGAGAGAGAGAGCACAAAAGAGAAAGACCTAAAAGAAATTAAAAAAAACGAAAGACTAACAAAAATAAATAACAAAACAAATAATTAATTTAAAAAGTTAAATTAAAAAATAAAACAAAAATCTACTCAAAAGTAGATTCATCTATATCAATTATAATATCATCAAGTTCAGATGATATCTCAGAATCAATTACATCGATACCCAAAATCTCATCTGTCAATATATCCATATCAGACGCAACACTTCCAGGAACCGCAGCATCATCAACAATTGTTTTTGTATCATCAACAATACTCTGATAAGTCACACCAGAACTCTGATCAGTCACAGCAGAATCCTGTACACACCCTGATAAAAAAACTAGAAAAACTAACATTAAAACAATTGCATATCTTCGTTTCATAACCATAAAAATCACATAATTCATATTTACTTATTATTATTTAATCTCTTTAATATATATAATTTAATTTAAAAAAATAAAACAATAACGGACAAAATAGCCCGTTATAAATTTTTAATATTAACAAATTATTCATTTGTTTAGTTTTCATCTTCTATCTCAGTTTCATCTCCAGAATCATCTGAATCAAGATATTCTGCACCATTAGCATTTCGTACTTCAGACACAATATTCTTTAAAATCTTATGAGCTTCTTTAAGCTCAACTTGAGACTGTTGCATATACCTATTTGATGTTTTTGCAACTTCACCTTTATTAATTGAATTATTTACACCTAAAAGATTAAGATTTGCATTCTTATATTGCTCTCTTGCCTGTTCAATCCTCTGATTAAACTCATCTACAAGATCTTGAATAACAGAAACATCTTTATTCTCAGCTTCCATTATAGCAATTATTGCATTAAGGCGCTCTCTAAGATGTGCTGTTTTCTCAACAACAAGACCAACTCTAGAATTTACAAGCATCTGTTCAACAAGTTTTATTTCATTTTTTGTCATTGTTAATTCTGCTTTAAGTGCAGATGAAACTAAAGCAATCTCTTCTTTTGTTGAGTTCTCATTAAGGTCACCTAACTGTGCTTTTAAAAGCTCTAAATTTGCAGTTCGCTGAGCAAGCCTTTCTTCTAAATTGCTTGCAATAACATCATCTATATCTTCAGAAAGATTAATTTTGTTTGATAGTGTATCTATTGCTGATATTAATACATCAACTATATTATTAAGATAACTTACAGAATCTTTCTTAAGCTGATTTTTTACATTAATACAATCATCAGAGGTTACATTTTTAGCTTTACAATCAGCATATTTTGTTTTCTGTACTTCAAATTGTGATCTAATTTCACCAAAATTTAATTTTTTCTCTTGATATTTGTTAATAACTTGTTCTTTTTTCACATTTAATTCTTTAACACGCTCTTGAATTATAACACGTTTCTTAAATTCTGCTTTAACAAGAGCTGAATCAACCACATGTTTTACATTATCTTGTATTTTTATCTGATCTCTTGAACCATTATCCTCTGCATTATCTGAACCTGTAATAGACCCATTATCAGACCCAACATTTGTTGAAGTAACAAGACGAGTCGTACCAACTGCATTTTGCGCAGAAGCAAAAGGTATTATGCATAACATAAATACCAATCCAAAAACCAATATAATGGATTTGGACATTCCTGAAAAAATCGTTTTTGATATCATTTTTATCACAAATTTATTAATTATAAATCTAAATTATTTTTATTATTTAACAACAATTTGTAACGCCCATATATAAAGACACTTTACATCCACTAAATTTAAAACTTTACCAATACTTATTTCCTAAAAATAAGACCAAAACGGTCTTTATTTACTTTACAAAAGCTATTTAAAATATATTTTACAATATAAGAATATGATATATGACTTTAAATCAAAATCATTAATCAAAATTATACAAATAGTCATACTTCTTTTAATATCATCACTATTAATAGTACCAGTTTCCGCAGCAACAATCAAGGGAACAATATATGATTGGACAACCTTAACACCCCAAAAAAATGTTGTACTTGAAATAGACAGCATACCAAAACAACTTATTGTATTACCAGACGGAAAATATGATATTGAACTTCCAAACGACAATTATACCCTTTATGCAAGATATTATGAAAACAATAATATTGAATCAGAAACCTCCGAAATTATCAGCATCACAAAAGATGGTATTTTTATAATAGACCTTATCCTAATGCCAACAATTGAAAATATTGATACATTAAATAATATAGACCTTATAATTGATGACTATTTCGAAGAAACTGAAAATACATACAATAAATATATCCTATACTTAATAATCATATCAGCTTCAATTATTATATATTACAGATATCAAACATTAAAAAATAAAATATCAAAAACAAATACACCAAAAACACAAGATTCCGAACTCAACAAAATAATATCATTAATAAAAAATAACAATAACAGAATAACACAAAAAGAACTTAGAAAACATATGCCTTTTTCTGAAGCAAAGGTAAGTCTTATGCTTGACGACCTTGAAAATCAAAAAATAATAAGAAAAATAAAGAAAGGCCGTGCAAACATAATAATATTGCAAGACCAAACAGGTTAAATTGATTCAAATTTGATTCAGATAAATTCTTTCATCTTTTCAAAAAAACCTTTACCTATATGAAGATTATCTTCACCAGATTCTTCTGCAAACTCTTCAAGAAGCTTTTTCTGTTTTGAATTAAGTTTGTCTGGAATCTTAACAACAACTTTTACAAGCTGATCCCCTTGTTTACGACCACCATGAACATCAGGCATACCTTCACCTTTAAGCCTAAAAACTGTATGACTTTGTGTTGCTTTAGGTATCTTCAATATAGCATGACCTGAAATTGTTGGAACTTCAATCTCTGCACCAAATATAGCTTGAGTTATTGATATAATTGTTTTAATGAAAAGATCATTCTCAATCCGCTCAAAAACATCATGAGGCTTGACATGAATCTCAACATAAAGATTACCATTAGAACCACCATTGATACCAGGTGCACCTTCATTTGCAACCCTTAAATGAGAACCTGTTTCGACACCACCAGGAACTTGAATCTCAATTGTCTTTGTAACTCTAACAAGACCGTTACCCTCACAATCACCACAAGGCGTATCAATAACCTTACCCGTACCGTTACAATGATCACATAAAGATATATTTATCATCTGACCAAACATAGATTTTCGAATAGTTTTCTTCTCTCCAGAACCATTACAAACAGAACATGTTTTTGGACTTGTACCTTTTTTTGCACCAGTACCACCACAAGATGTACATTTATCATAATTAGGTATATGTATCTTTGTAGTCACACCAGAATGTGCATCTTCAAGAGTTATCTCAAGATCATATTTTAAATCTGCACCTTCCTGTGGTCCTGATTTGCCACGACCTCTTTGACGTCCTCCACCACCAAACATAGAAAATATGTCAAAAACATCATTAAAACCACCTGAAAAAAGATCATCAAATGAACCAAAACCGCCTCCATTACGACCAAAACCAGAACCTCCTGAAGAACCACCAGCACCTTGCGTAAATGCAGAATGACCAAACTGATCATATTGTGCTTTTTTCTGGGGATTTCCAAGAGTTTGGAATGCACTATTAACTTCTTTAAATTTTTCTTCGGCTGCTTTTTGATTGTCAGGATTGACATCAGGATGCCACTTCCTTGCAAGATGACGATATGCTTTTTTTATCTCATCTGCTGTAGCATCCTTGCCAACACCTAAAACATCGTAATAATTTTTATCAGCCATTTTTTATTCACTTTATTTGATTTCAGTTTACTTATTTTTTAGATGTTTTTTTATCTTTCTTTTCATCTTCTACTTTAAACTCAGCATCAACGACTTTATCACCATCATCTTTTTTAGAATCAGTTGATTTTTTGTCGTTTGCCCCAGCCTCAGCAGCGACTTTATCAGCATCAGCTTGCTGATAGATAGATGCACCTGCATCTTGTAAAATCTTTGAAAGATTATTTGTTTCAGTCTTTATTTTTACAGTATCATCAACCGATAATGCATCTTTAAGAGCTTTCATACCAGATTCTATTTTTTTCTTATGATGATCTTGAAGCTTATCACCAAGTTCAGATAACATTTTTTCAGCTGAATAAGCAAGAGAATCTCCTGTATTTTTTACTTCAACCTCTTCTTTCTTTTTCTTATCGACTTCTTCAAATTCTTTAGCCTTATTGACCATATCATTTATAGCGTCTTCAGAAAGTTTTGTGCTTGCACTTATTGTTATCTTCTGCTCTTTTCCAGTACCATGATCCTTTGCAGAAACACTAATAATACCGTTTGCATCAATATCAAAAGTTACCTCAATCTGTGGTATACCTCTTGGTGCAGGTGGTATTCCTACAAGATTAAACTGTCCAAGACTTGTATTATCTTGTGCCATAGACCGTTCACCTTGAATAACATGTATAGTAACTGCTGTCTGATTATCAGCTGCAGTTGAAAACGTCTGACTTTTCTTTGTAGGTATTGTAGTATTTCTCTCAATTAAAGCCGTCATAACACTTCCAAGTGTCTCAATACCAAGTGTAAGTGGTGTAACGTCAAGTAAAACAAGATCTTTTACATCGCCTCCAAGAATACCTCCTTGAATTGCAGCACCCATAGCTACACACTCCATTGGGTCAATACTCTTTTCGGGTTTTGAATCAACATACTTTTCAACAAATTTCTGTATGATTGGCATTCTTGTTGGTCCACCGACAAGTATAACCTTATCAATTTCGTTTTTTGAAAGACCTGCATCTTTTATGGCTTGCTCAATAGGATGCTTACATTTTTCAACCACAGTCTCAATCAATTTTTCAAGAGTTGATCTTGATATTTTCATAACAAGATGTTTAGGTCCAGAATCTGTTGCAGTTATATACGGAAGATTGATATCAGTTTCAACAACTGTAGATAATTCAATCTTTGCTTTTTCAGCTACTTCTTTTACTCTCTGAATAGCCATACTATCTTTGCTTAAATCAACACCTTCTGCTCTTTTAAATTCATCTACAATGTAATCAACTATAGCAGTATCCATATCAGTTCCACCAAGATGAGTATCTCCAGATGTAGACAATACTGTAAATGCACCATCACCAAATTCCATAATAGTTACATCAAGTGTACCACCACCAAGATCAAAGACAAGTATCTTATGCTCACCAGTCTTATCAAGACCATATGACATTGACGCAGCAGTCGGTTCGTTCACAAGCCTTACAACATCAAGACCTGCAATCTGTCCAGCATCTTTTGTAGCTGTTCTCTGATTATCATTAAAATATGCTGGTACTGTTATTACAACTTTCTTTACTTCTTCACCTAAAAATGCTTCTGCATCTCTTTTAATCTTCTGTAAAATAAAAGCAGAAATTTGTTGCGGTGTATACGTTTTTCCATGTACCTTAAAGGTATGATTTGTACCAATATGTCTTTTTGCAGCAAAGATTGTACCTTCGGGATTAGAAATTGCCTGACGTCTTGCCGGCTCTCCTACAAGAAGCTCACCATCTTTTGTAAATGCAATAACTGATGGAAACATTTTTCCAGCAACAGTTGCACCTTCAGCAGAAGGGATTATTGTTGGTTTTCCACCCATCATCACAGATGCCTGTGAATTTGATGTTCCTAAATCTATACCTACTATTTTTTCTTTAGCCATTTTTATTACCTCCAGATATTTTTACTTTTGAATGCCTTATTACATTTGAACCTACCATATATCCTGCTTGTAATTCCTCAAGAATCATATTTTCATTTTTTTCTGAAACACATTTAAGAAGAACTTCATGATAATAAGAATCAAACATTTTATCAACAGTTTCTATTTTTTTTAATCCCATTTCAGAAAGAGTTTTCATAAGATTCTTAAATACAAGTTCAACACCTTTACGATCCTCATCATTTTCCATTGAGATTATTGCTCTCTCAAGATCATCAACTATAGGAAGAAGCTTTTTTATGATGATGCCATTTGCATTTTTTATAACATCTTGTCTTTCTTTTTCACTATATTTCTTGAAATTTTCAAAGTCTGCTTGAAGTTGTTGTATATGTCCTAAATAACTACTTGACTTTTTAATTTCTGCTTCAAGCTGACTCTTAGGGTCTAACAAAACCTCAATTTTATCTTCCGAAGTATGCTCTTTAGCTGAAACATCATCATTTTCAGACGTATGTTTAACATCGTTTTTTTCGATTTTATCTTTGTGTACCATAAACAACACACTCCTAAAGGAATAACATATAAATTGAAAACAAAAACTCAAAGTTATATGTTCATGTAAGTATACATAAAATAGATAAATATCTTTAAAAACTTTTTGGATTTTGATTAAAAATCAGTTAAAAATTTAAAAAATAAACATATATCATATCTATTAATCTAACATTTTAAAAAATTTCTTGTCAATCCATTTTATTTTTAATAATAAATTAAGAAGATCCGATTCAACTGTAGTTAATTTTTTATTAAATTCAAATGTCTTTAAAATATATTCTTCAACATCTTTAACTTTGAGTATATAACTTATATTTAATAGCACATATGCTTAAACAAGATTATCATGTATGTCGTATTCCTAAAGAAAAATTAGAAAAGGTAATTGACCATTTCAGTGGACATGACGGTATGTAAAATCAAAAAATTGAAAAAAATATAATATCAAAATAAACTAAAAAACTAAACAAAATCCCAATGCCTATCTTTTTTAACCATTATCTCACGAATAAGCTCTAAAGTATTAATCTCATCACCGCTCATAAGTTCCTTATTCTCAATCAGTTTTTTATAATCAGACTGATTCAAAACGGTAAAAACCTCATCACCTTCCTTAAGGTTTCTGCCCATAACAGCACCATCAACAGAAACAGCAACACGTTCACCCATTTTAACTTCCTTTACATTCACACCTTTAGACTGTATCTGCTTAACACGTCCCACAACAGTACCATCACGCTTCATCAGTTTGACACCATCTTTCAAAAGACCACCAAGTATATCAAAACCACAAATTGCAGGTCCAGATTGCCTAAATACAAAACCTTGAGCCTGTACCAAATGTGCCGGTCTTGTAACAGCAGCTATAACTTCTCGTTTTTTCTTCTCTTCAAGCTGTTTTTCATATTCGTCATAATCTTCAATTAGACGATATATTACACGATTTGAAAAAAGATTAACACCACTATAATCAATCTCAACTGTTGCATCAGCAAGAACCTCAACATTGAAGGCAAAAATGATTTTATATTTCTCATCAACAGCACGAACAGACACAACATCTTTTTTAGTAACAGGACCAATATTTGCAAGCTTTATAGGTATTCCTTTTTCTTTAAGAAGTGTAACCATAGCTTCAAGACCACCGATTGTATCTGCTTTAATTACAACACCTTCACTTTCAGTCTCAAATCGAATAGTATCTATTGTCTCATTAACCTCTTTTTTAACTGCTTCAATATCTTTCTCTACACGCATAGCAACAATAGGCACACCTGGAATAACATCATCAAGTCCTGTTGCTGATATTTTAAATCCTGAAGCCGCATGTACCTCATCTAACTGCTTAAATTGCTTTTCTACACGAATATCACGCATTGGTTCTGGTTTAAGTATTGCTTTAACTTTAGTCTTTATTGCACCACTTGGATGACCTATCACAAGAACATCATTACGCCTTATCAAACCATCATAAAGTATAACATCAATTGTCATACCAAGACCTTTAATTTCTTTTACTTCAAGTATTGTACCCCTACCAGGACCATCCTCATCAATCTCAAGAGTTTTTCCAAGGTATTTTTGAGTCACACCTGAAAGTATTGTAAGAAGCTCAGACATACCTTCACCATTCTGAGCAGAAATTGGAACAACACATATCTGTTTTGTAAAGTCTTCAACACGATCAAATCGATCAACCTGAAAACCTCTATCAAAAAACTGCCCTATCAATTCATAAATTTTCATGTCAAGATGCTCTTTCACATCATCTCTTTGCTTACCATAACTCTCAAGAAAACACATACCTTTATTTTTTTGCCACCCTGAAAGTTTATCTATCTTATTTGCAGCAACAATAAAAGGTGTTTTTGATTTTTTTAATATAGTTATTACTTCATCAGTCTGAGGCCTAAAACCTTCTGTAATATCAATAACAACAATTGCAATATCAGCAAGACTGCCACCACGCTCACGAAGAGGTGTAAAAACAGCATGACCTGGAGTATCTATAAACAGAAGTCCTGGAAATGTAACATCCATATTCCATTTTTCAAATAAATTAGAACAAATAGCCTTTATATTTTTAATTGGAATTTCTGTAGCACCTATATGCTGAGTAATACCACCAGCTTCACCTCCAGCAACATTCGTTCCGCGTATATAATCAAGAAGTGTTGTTTTCCCATGATCTACATGTGCTAAGATAGCTATGATTGGTTGACGTATCTTGGACATAAAAAACACCTGAAAACATATAAATCTGCTTTATACATAATTCTTTATATTTTTTTCTTTGTTTTATTAAAAAGATAATAAAAATAACCATTTTTAATGCAACAAAAACAAAACCTTTAAATACATTTACATGCCTTCTATTAATATTTTAAATCAAAAAAACACGGCCTATATAATGAAAAAAATATTAAAACAAATCGAAAAAATATTAAAAGAAGATAGTATCTTAAATGACCTAATTTGGGTTTTAACAGGAATTCTAATTGCATTATTAATTTATTATGGTATGGGTCTAATACTTACAACGACAAAACCCATGGTTACAGTTATTTCAGAATCAATGTACCCTACATTAACAAGAGGTGATATGCTAATATTAAAAGGCATAGATCCTTCAGACATTAAAGTTGGTGATATAATTGTTTACAATTACGCTCCAAAAAACAAATTAATCGTTCATAGAATATATAATATAAATGAAGATGGCACATTCAAAACAAAAGGAGATAACAACGAAACAAATAAAAATCCAGACCCTTGGATAGTACAACCTGAATGGGTTGTTGGAACAATGATATATCAAATACCAAAATTAGGATATCCACGAATAATTATAGGAGAAACAGTACAAAAAATATATCAGACAATAATATAACTAAAATGTGATACTATGGAATTATGTCAAAAATGCAAAAGTTTGCTTATGCCAGTTAAGACTGATGGAAAGATAATACTTCAATGTAGAGTTTGCAACAACCAAACAAAGGCAAACGGCAATAATATGAAAATAACTGAAAAAATTGAACATGAATCAAAAGATAATATACCCGTTTTTGATGAATCCAATATAACACTACCAAAAATGAAAATGTTATGTCCAAAATGTGATAATTCTGAAGTATATTGGTGGACACGTCAAACAAGATCAACAGATGAACCTGAAACACGATTTTATAGATGTACTACATGCAAATATACTTGGAGAGAATATAGTTAATTTGGTATTATCTTTTTTAATTTAAATAAAAACAAATCATATTTATTTAAATATTTCTTACAAATATTTATTATGTATATATTTAAAGAATCTCTAGCAATTGAGAAAGATATAAAAAACATTAATAATAAGGATAATAAAGTAAAAATCTTAGGTACAGTCATATCTAAAATAAATAAAAATCTTATAATTGATGATAAAACAGGAACTATAAATGTAACATCTACTGATGATATAAACAATATATTCGAAGGTCAGATTGTTCGTATTTTTGGTCGTGTAGCAAATGATACATTATTTGCCGAAATAATACAAGACATGACAAAACTTGATATTGAACTTTATAAAAAAGCAAAAGTAAAATGGGAAGGTATTTGGTGATATGAATGTTTAAAGCAGTATTAAATGAAATTACATTATTAAGAGATGCTCTAACAAGTGTTTCAGAATTCATAAGTGAAGGTACATTCAAAATTGAAAAAGAATGTATTACACTTAATGCAACCGACCCTACAATGGTTGTCCTTGTAAATTTTAAATTCATGAAAAACCAATTTGAAACCTACGATTTTAAAGAAAATAAACGAATTTCACTTAATATTGATAACCTTCTTTCAACACTTAAGAGAGCAAAAGCTGCCGATAAAACAACATTTGAACTTGATGAAGAAAATAATAAGTTTAAAATAATATTTGAAGGCGCAGCAATACGTAAATTTGTAATACCATTAATTGATTTAGAAGAAACAGAACCACCTGAAATGAATCTTGAATTCGATGCAACTATAGATATATCCAGTTCAGTACTTGAGGACGGTATAGGCGATGCATCTATTGTAACAGACACAATCACATTTGGAGCAGACGCAAAAGAATTTACTATGACTGCAAATGGTGATTTTAATAACATGAAATTACAACTTGAAAAAGGTGCAGAAGGTCTTATTAACCTAAAAGCAGATTTAAATATATCTTCAAAATACAGTCTAGATTATCTAAAAAAAATTATAAAAGCAAGTAAAATATCAAACAGCACAAGACTTGAGATGGGAAATGATTACCCAATCAAAATAACATTCCGTCAGATAGACAAACTTGAACTAGCATACATACTTGCACCAAGAGTTGAGGATTAAATATCCCCAGCCAAACATTTTTCTTGCATAATTTTTTTCTTACATTATTGTTAGGATTTTCTTATTTTCATAAAAGATATATAAATTAAAAACAAATAATTTTTATGAAATTTTATCTTATTTCAATCATTTTATTAATGACGATATTTATATCAGGTTGTACAGACATAAACATAAATACTGAAAATGAAACAAATCAACTTGCAAACCCAGCCGCAGTGCTATGTCAGGATAAAGGACATTCTTATGAAATCCGAACAGATAAAGACCAAAACCAATACGGTATATGTACCATCAACGGTGTAGAATGTGATGCATGGGATTTCTATCGCGGTGATTGCCCAACATGCGAGAAATGGTGCCCCTCACAACCGCACATTATGTGTGTCGGAAATTGGAACATAAGCGGAACTTATCCAAAATGTAATTGTATGTATACTTGTGTTGTTGAGTAAGTTAGATTATTTGCTGCGAAATTAATTAAAAAAATAAATTAAACAAAAATAATCCCGCAACCCATATAAACATAAATATCCCTATATCACTATGGACCCCTTGTACATAATACTTATCATAAGTGTAATAGGTCCCATTTTAGGTTCACTTATAGGAGTACTGAAAAAACCATCCGAATTATTCACATTCAATATGCTTTCTTTTGCAGCAGGTGTAATGCTTGCAATATCATTTCTGGAATTAATACCAAAAAGTATCGAACATTCAACAGTATGGCTAAGTGCTATAGGTTTACTCATTGGCACTATTTTTATGTATGGAGTCGATAAACTAATACCACATATTCACCCTGAAACATTCGAACTTGAACAAGGAACTAAAATTAAAAAAACATCCAAATACCTCCTAATCGGAATGTTTATGCATAACCTACCTGAAGGTATGGCTATCGCAACAGGATTCATAAATGGTTTCAGCTCAACATTAGCAATAGCAATCGCAATTGCAATACATAATATACCAGAAGGAATCTGTACAAGTTCAGCATATTATTATTCAAGCAAAAATAGATTAAAATCATTCTTATTATCATCATCAACAGCAATACCAATAATGATTGGTTTTATAATAGCACAATTCATTTTCAAAAATATACCGCTTACAATTATAAGTATGATAATTGCGGCAACAGCAGGTGTAATGATTTATATCGCCGCAGACGAACTAATACCTACATCTTGTAATACAAATAACAAAAAATGGAACCATAGCACAATATTTTCCTTGATTTTCGGTGTACTTTTTGTAATGATACTTATTTAATCAAAAAAACAAAATCAACTACAATTACAAGTACCACCAAGACCACAACAAACATGATCTTCTGAAGAACTACCACCGCAATGACAACCCTTAGACATTTCTTTTAACTTTTCCACAAGTATATCTTTTAACACATTCCCAAATCCATCCTTATATAGTATTGGTTCAAGTACAGGTGATGTTAATGTTTGAAGCAAAAGACCTTCACCATATTCAGCATTTTGAATAATATTATCATGCATTATTGAATATAAAGAATCAAGCTCATCTTCAGAAAATTTAGTTGGAATAAAAAATAGATTACCATCTGCCCATGATGCAATTAAACTATTCTTAAAATAAGGACTATTATACATAATATTTTTAATATTTTTTTTTGAAAAAACATCAGAAGTATTACAAACATCATATGGAAACACAAAAAGATCACTATCAAATTTTGCTGCAGGATAAGCACCATATTTAGTACCCCTTGCAATCACCCATTTAGAACCTTCAATATCAAGAATATCTGCAGAAATATATTTCATATAACCTGTGCAAGTCCTATGACTATCACTATCTTCTGCAATCTCTGACATAGTATCTTCCAATAAAATAATTTGTCTAGAACCATACTCTTTAACAATCAAATCATAAGTATTTTCAATAAGCTGTCCAACTAATAAACCTTTTTCTTTCATTCTAACACCATTATTATAATTAATATAATTCCTCTTATTAAGACTATAATACTAAAACCAAATTTTATAAATAAATCTTAATATCTATTTATAAAGATAAATAAAAACCAATTAAATTACTTATATAATTTTTTAAATTTCTCAACAATATTTCTAACACCTTTAAGATTTTCAATATCTGAAAGACCCTTAGGTGTCACTTCAAAAGATATATGTTTAGAAGCCGAATCTGTATAACATAAACCCCTATATTGTTTTGAATTAAAATCCGATTTAATATGTAAAACCTCCAAAGAAACATCAAATGATATACGTACCGATTTAGGTTCATCTGAAACAAAAGAAGGATAAAATAAAGATAAAGGATCACCATCAACAGCATTCAAAAACGATACAGAAAGATTTCCAATCTTATGTTCAATACTAAGTTCTGTAGCAAGATCAATCGCAGAATAATAATATGGTTCATTTTTCATAAAATCACACTCTATAGTAATAATATAATCTAAAATGTAATATAACTTAACAACTTTAAAAGAATTTGGGTATTAATTTATAAAAAAATTATTTCAGACCTAAACCTTCAACAAGAACAAAAACAATATAATTCACCCCAAGACCAAATACATAATTGAAACTACGAATAAGCAATGTACCTGCAAGAGCCACTTCGGGAGGAACACCCATTGATGTATATATACCAATCATAGATATCTCGGAAATACCAAAACCTCCTGGTATCGCGATTATGAATGATAATATCATTGTAATTGTAACTGTAACAATTATAGTAATCAAGCTGACCTCATAGCCAATTGCGAGAAATGCGATATAACTTTGTAAATAAATAAGAGACCATCTAATAGATGATAAGAATAAACCAATCTCAACAAGACCCCTATTTTTAGATAATTCCATTATCTGATGTGAGAACTTATGCATTTTTGAAATGCAAAAACGCTCAAAAACATGATATGTCCTAAAACGATTTCTTAAAAATGCAAAAAAGTGAAAATTATATATATAATGAAAAATCGCATCAATATATCTTTTTTCTGAATTTGCACGCTTCTCAAGAATATAACCAGACACTATAGATGATAATACAAAAAGCACAAACACTTCAAGAACAAACGAAAACATCTGAGGTATCTCAAACATAAAAGATATCACAAAAATTGAACCAAGCGACATGATAAAAAATATTACATAATCACACATCTTATCTAATACAGTTGTAGCCATAGATTTTGAAAGATCCACACCAAAAAGACGCGAAATCTTATAAGCTCTATAAGGTTCACCCCCAATCCTTGTACCCGGAGTCGCATTAGATATAAATTCAGATGCAAAAAAGATTGGTAACAATTTAAGATAACCAATACGTGCTATTGAATTTACAAAAAGACCCCATTTTATACTTGATATAAATAATATAAACAGCTCAATTACAAAAAGATATAATATCGCATTAACCTCAGTATTAATTATTATACTATAAGCCTCATACATACTGACATTAAAGAATAAATACCCAACTACCAAAAACGATAACATAAGTATAAACGATTTTAATCTTTTCATAATATTATTTATAGACGCACCTTATATATAACATTTTCAGTTATAATTCAAAAAATCAACAAAAAAAAAATATCATATAATGCTAATCTAACACAATAACAAATTACTTTAGAAAAAACAAAAACAATGAAAAGTTATTAACCACCCATTATAACAGGTGCAAAGGATATTACGTCTTTTGCACTAATTATAATGTTTTTCTTATCTGTGATATTGACCCCATTTTTAAGTATCAATGTACCATCTTTCAAAATCATATCAATAAACTTTTGACCATATTTTTTAAAAAGAATTTTCTCTAAATCTGAAAGAATTATCATCTTAACATCTAAATCTTCAACCCTTTTTCCAGTTATTTCATTTACATGATTTGAAATATATCTTATCTGCATAAAACCACAAAAAATCATTCTTCAAGATTTTCTTTTACAGGCGTTAAAGACTCAATACTAAACTCAACAATATTAGATGTAATTTTTGTGATTTTCTCATCAACAGAATTACCTAAAGTTTTTGAAATAAAATCTTTTATATCTCCTCTTGTCACCTCAAGTTTTTTCTGTTTTCTAAGACCATCTTTAATTGTATCTTTAATATCCAAAAGCACATCACCCCGGATTTTTTCCAAAACGTTTTTTGAAATATTTGAAATAACTTTCTCTAAAATGACTTCTTCGACAAGCTGTTTAACAAGATCTGACATAATTATCACTTAAAATTATTTTATTATACTACCATTATTTTTTTAAATAGATATATAAATAACATAGATAGATTCAAACTAAATAATCTAAAATAAACATATAAAAAAAACATAAAATCAAAACTTAACAATAAAAAAACATATTTAAAAACTGAAAAATAATTTTAACAATCTAAAAGATAAAAAATCTATAAATATAAAAATAAAAAAAACTAATCTTAACACATGAAACCTTTAATTGTGATTAATCTTAAAACCTATGAAAATGGTACTGGTTATAAAGCAAAAGAATTAGCACTTATAGCACAAGAAATTACAGATGCTCGTAATAGTAACATAATATTTGCCGTACAAGCAACAGATATCTATAAT
This sequence comes from Nanobdellati archaeon, assembly GCA_019429005.1. Classification (GTDB taxonomy): domain Archaea; phylum EX4484-52; class EX4484-52; order EX4484-52; family GLR71; genus JAHYJR01. The sequence continues at coordinate 148,532 of JAHYJR010000002.1, forward strand.
ATATCACAATCTGTTAAATATCCTATATACGCACAACACATAGATGCAATACCTTTTGGTTCACACACAGGTTACATCCTTCCAGAATCAGTAAAAGAATCTGGTGCAGCTGGTACTTTATTAAATCACAGCGAACGAAAAATAACTTTAGAAAATCTTGAAAAATCAATTAAACGTGCAAAAGATCTCGGACTTATAATAATCGCATGCGCTGACACACCTGATGAAGCTGAAGCAATCGCAGCATTCTCTCCAGATTATATAGCAGTCGAACCACCTGAATTAATAGGGGGTGACATCTCAATATCAACATCAAAACCAGAAGTCATTACAGAAACGATTAAGCTTGTTAGAAAAGTCAATCCAGACATAAAGATTCTTGTAGGTGCAGGCATAAAGACTGGAAAAGATGTCAAAAAAGCACTTGAACTTGGTGCAGTAGGAATACTTCTCGCATCTGGAGTAACTCAAGCTAAAGATCCAAAAAAAGTTTTAGAAGATCTTGATATTTAAGTTAAAAAAAAGATTATCAGCCAACAATATTGTCTGATGTTTTTATTTAATATTTAACTGAAATAATTTTAAATTAATAAATTATATTAATCCACAAATATAAATTAAATCTTATTCCTAATCTTTAAATCTAACTAAACCTTGTTTAGTTAAACCCATTTTATCTTTTTGTACGTCTGTACCAATCACAGAACTATAAACTTAGTTATAAGCGCCTTTTAATATCTCAAATGCATCACCTACATTTAGTTTAATTCCTTCTAATTTTTGTTGTGTACCAACAGAATCTAAATTATGTGTTTTTGCAAACGTATCAAAATGATCAGGATTCTTAACAATGTTTGAAATTCAATTATCTGCTATAATACTAAGTGATTCAAGATCACTAACAATTTTTCTAAGATATGATGCAGAATGTGCGTATTCATCTTTAATACGATAAACTGAAGAATCTTTAGTTAATTCATCTGAAACCGTCAAAATGTGATTATCACCTTCAACATAAGTTGAAAGACCTTTACTTGTTTTATCTTTAATATAAGACATTTTTTGTTTTAATTTCTTTAAATCTTCAAATAAAGAAGTTAAACTAAAATCATCGATATCTTCATCACCCAAATAAGATTTTAATTCCCTAAGACCATCAAGATATTGACTTTTAATATCACCTCTCAAAGATAAATCATTTCGAGTTGGAACATAATTAAAAGTTTCAAAACCACCTTCTTCAATTTATTTTCTAACAGACTCACGAACTAAATCCAAATCACCATAAACTTGTGCTTTAGCTCTTTGTAATTGAAGTTATCCCAAAGACATAGCCACAAGGACTGTACCAACCAATGCCATAATAGCACTTATAATCAAAACCATAATCAACATATCAATATATAATAAGACTAATTTAGTAAAACCACTATATATATATATATATATACATATATATATATATATATATATATATATATATATATATATTTCCATTTTATAACACACAAAAATAAGCACAACAATTACCAAAAAATCACTTAAACAGTACAAAAATTGCCTTAATCAAACAGAAGGTATAATCCTAAATCAAAATAACATCTATGAGAAGCACTTATATATTGGTAGATTCCAACCGTTCCACCATGGACATCTAGAAACTGTCAAGAACATTGCAAAAGAATGTGATTCAATAGCGATTGTGATTGCAAACAGCACAGAACATAACACAGAACAGAACCCATTCACAGCAGAAACAAAAAAACAAATGATCTCAAAAACACTTGAACATTATGGACTTCTTGAAAAGACAGATATAAACACAACCTGATATGGGCAACGACAGACTATGGGCTGAAAATATACTTCAAAAAATAGGATATGCAAATATCGCATACACAGGCAATAGTTGGACATCCAGATGCTTAGAACCTTACATCAAGATAAAACAACAGGAAATGATTGAAAGAAACCTATTTAGGGGCACAAATATACGCAAACTAATAAGAATAGGAGACTTAAGATGGAAAAATTATATCCATCCAAAAGTCACAAGATATATCGAAGACAAATTCCCTATTCAGATTTGAAAAGAGGTGTGCTAAGGTACTTAAAACCGTTATCTGGAAATATCACAACAATATTCTTATCTGGACCTAAGCCTTTAGCTTTCATCTGTGCAATATACATCGCAGCTGCAGAACTCATACCCACAAGCAATCCATCTGTTTTTGCAATATCTTGAGCAGTCTTAAATACATTTGGCATCTCATCTTGAGAAACCTCCACAACCTCATCAAAATGACCACTATCATAAAGTTGAGTCGGATAAAGTTCATTAGGATTTCTAAGACCTTGTATTGAAACACCTAATTTAGGTATTACAGCAACCACTTGTATGTCTGAACGATATTCTTTCAATCGTTTAGATATACCAACACCAGTTCCAGCAGTACCAATACCTAACACAACCATATCCACATCACCTGCCATCTGCGTCAAAATCTCTTTAGCAGTCGTATCATAATGCACCTCAATATTTGCATAATCCTTAAACTGGTTTATATCAACATATTTGTCAGGATTCTCTGAAAGCATCTTAAGCTTTAATTCAACAGCACCCCCAGTACCTTTTGAACCGGGTGACAATACTAGTTTAGCCCCATATGCCTTGATAATATCTCGACGTTCAATACTTACAGATTCAGGCATAACAATCTCAATAGGATGCCCCTTCATTGCAGCAATCATAGAAAGCGATATCCCTGTATTTCCAGACGTTGCTTCAAGTATAATCTTGCCTTCCTCAAAACGGCCTTGAGCTTCAGCATCCTCAATCAATCTTAAAGCCATTCTATCTTTAATAGAAGAACTAAGATTATACCATTCAAGCTTTGCAAAAATATTTGCAAAATTATTTTGAATACCACTCAATTTAACAATTGGTGTATTACCTATAAGATTATATGTCGAACTTATAAAATTCATTTTATTAACCGATTTACTAATCATAACAGATCACCTTTTAAAAAAGTATTATACAGAAACAGAAACGACAAACTATTTAATTGTAATATTAATAGAAATATCGTAAAAATTGATTGTCCAAAGAAAACAAAAAGACTATAAACTAAATAAGGTTTGAGATTTACAAAAATATTCGCCTGTCATAGTTTCACCCTTTATAACACTGTTATATTTTTAAAATTATATAAAGCTTTCTATAATACTCAAATAAAACATTATATATAAAAAGGTTTCAACAATAATAATTATAGTTTAAAAAAGGGGTAAAAAGGGGTCATGGTGTAACCTGGTAGCACAGTAGGCTCCAATCATGCATAAATTGCATTTATGGAGCGATGAGGGCGTAAAAACCCAATGATATGGCGAATCTGTGTATAATCAAAAAAATGAGAGATACCTACTAATTGGGGTTCAAATCCCTATGACCCCACCAAAATATGCAGTCTTAGTCTAGCGGTATGACACGGGCCTTCCAAGCCTGTAACCCGGGTTCAAATCAACTTTAATCAGTCGATACGCGGTTGATATTTATTTTCGGATATGTATCAATATGGATATTGTTGTGAAAATCCCGGAGACTGCATAAAAACACCCTTAAAATAAAAATAGATAATTTTAGATTTAAAAAACTAAAGACTAATAGATTATAATAAACGTATTATTTTTTACGTTTATGAATAATGACCTTAGATGGACCAGAACTAGTAACATTCAGATTACCTTTACCAGAACCAAGATCAACCTTAATATCAGAACCTGCACCTACACTAATTTTAAGATTTCTTCTATTTTTATAAGATGGCTCTAATCCTACTTCATTCGAGGTATTAAGATATGAATTAATTTGATCTATTTGTTGATAACAGCGATCCATATCTTTTATTACACCATCAAGCAAAACATTACAAAAAGCAGGCTTCAAATTACCAAATAAATTAGATGTCTCATAAAAAGATGAATCCTTCTTAAGACTATTACGCATATCTTCTGCAAAATACTTTAAAAGCTCAACACCATAAACTAAAGTAGAAATACCATCTTTAGTAAAATAATCTTCACTAAAACCCGATTTATTATCTGGTGCTTCATTATTAAACAATACTTGATATACTTTTTCAATACGAGTCTTCATAACAGTAGACTCACCAAGAATAGGAGCAATATCTATAGGTTTATTTTCAGAAACCTTTTCAAGACCAAGTCTATTTGCAAAAGCATTCAACTGGGATTTAAAATAAGGAGCGGTATATATAGTATCACCATCTTTAGAGACCAATTCAACTGCATTTTCAATATTTTTTCTTTCCTCTTTTCTAGTATAATCAAGAGTTCCGAGAGATGAAGCTACAAGAACTGTACCAACAAAAGCCATTATTGCACTTATTATAAAAACCATAATAAAACCAAATTTAAATTTAACAAATAATACTTTAATAAACTCTATATATATAGATTTTGGTTATAAAAAAACTCAAAAAATTATAAACATTTTATCAAAAACAAAACATACAACAAAATTATCTGAAAAAGATAAATATTATATCAAAAAACATAAAGTATATAAAAATATATTGATAATAACTATATAGTGGTTACTAATGAATATTAAACACTCTAAACTAATACTTTTATTGACAATATTATTGACAATAACCTTATATGCAAGCGATGCAAATGCATATCCTTATGATTCTGACTGGGAACAAAAAGACATAGCAGATTATAACTGTGTAATGTATGACAACTGTCCAAAAACACAATGCTACAAACCATCATGTCAAACGGATTATCATTATCATTACGAACCAGCCGTAATACCAACATACACTCCAACATACAGACCAACAACAACTACGACTTATAAAACCTCTTGGACTCCAAGCGGGAATGTTTGGGACGACTCAAGATATTCAGCAACAACATACAATAAAGATGCAAACATAGGCATAAACACAAGAAGCGGTGGAAATGTTTGGGACGACTCAAGATATTCAGCAACAACATACAATAAAGATGCAAACATAGGCATAAACACAAGAAGCGGCGGGAATGTTTGGGACGACTCAAGATATTCAGCAACAACATACAATAAAGATGCAAACATAGGCATAAACACAAGAAGCGGCGGGAATGTTTGGGACGACTCAAGATATTCAGCAACAACATACAATAAAG
>JAHYJR010000012.1 GCA_019429005.1 Nanobdellati archaeon
AAAAGATAAATCTTCTAGACGTGATATAAAAGATAAATCTTCTAGACGTGATATAAAAGATAAATCTTCTAGACGTGATATAAAAGATAAATCTTCTAGACGTGATATAAAAGATAAATCTTCTAGACGTGATATAAAAGATAAATCTTCTAGATGTGATATAAAAGATAAATCTTCTAGACGCGATAAAAAAGAGAAATCGTCTAGTTATGATTTAAATAAGGAATATCTTATTGAATGGTCAAGTGATTTGATACCATTTATTACAGAGAGATTGATTAAAGATAATGTGTATAATATTCCTGCTAATTCTTTGAATTTATCTGAGGATGATTTGAATAAATTTTCAGATTTGATGGATAGTTCTTTTAAGAGTTATAAAGTAAAACGTTTAAAAACACTTAGATCTGAAGAAGCTTCTTTGAAATTAGAGGAAGATTCATCTAAAAAAGAATTAAGATTAAGAGGTATTCAAAGAACTATAGATTATTTTGAAAATAAATCTTCTGTAATTGAATCTAATGAGCAATGCCTAATTGGTCTTGATTCTGAAAAATGTAAATCTGAATGGCTGAAGAGTGATAATTTAGATAAATTTGCATATACCGATATACTTGATAAAATGGGTAGGTCTCAAGGTAAGATGTTTTTATCAAATATTAATGCTGGTTGTTATATTTCAACTATTCAATCTGAAATATCAATTCCTATTGATTTGTTGGTTGAATTGAAGTCTTATATTGATGATTTGCATCCATCAATAATAGATGAATCTAAGTATGTTAAATCAATGGGTTATAAATATACAAAATATGATTTTTTTCTAACTTTTGAACTTGAAGAAGATGATAATATATATCCTCCTTATTCAATGGATTATAATCTTTCAAGGAATTTTTTGAAAGTGCTTTCGTATGATTGATTGAGTTTGGTTATGTATTATTTTTTGATTTTTATTTATTTTTATTGATATATTCTTTTTGAATCTCTTGTACTTGACATATATATATATATTAAAAAAACAAATATTAGTTAATGTTGTCTATTATAATTATTTCTTTAGTTGTTCTCGGTATTAGTCTAGGGTTCTTGGAGTCTTTGAAACGTAAAGCACGTCATACGGTTAATAGAGGTAAAGATATATTAAATCAAGTTTCTGATAAATATGGATATCAAATAGATTCTATAGTTGATAAGGTTCGTAATATACCTGATATGATTAAGACTGAAGCAAATCTGTCTTGGCAAAAAGAAAAATGGGATGAAAGAAAAGAATTCAAGGATGCAAAAACATATATGGTTAATCTGTTGAATGAATATCTTCCTGATATGAATACTAATTTAACAGCAAAACAACTTCTTGATATTGACAAATTAAAGATTAAAAAAGTTGATGTTACTGAAGGTGTTGTAGGTGGTCATTATCTAACAGATAAGGGTCTAAATAAATTAGAACAAGATGAAAAACGCGTTTTAAAGGAATTTAAAAAGGATTCTAAGGATGTTAGTTCATTATCTGAGTTTATAACCGATATGTCTAAAATATTTGAGGATTCTAAAACGCAAAGACAACAATATAATAATCGCGAATTTGATCCAAGAAATGCAAAACATGTAGTTGAATTGGGTTCTGGGGTCGGTATTGGTACCAAAGTACATGAATTAACTCATCTTATTCGGAGTAAACAAAAAGGGGAATCAATCTCTAATATAAATCTTATGTTTAAAAGGTCTGAACTTAATACTAATGATGAAAATTTAAGTCCTATAGACAAATCATTTAAAGATTCTTGTTATCATGATCTCGGTCTTTTGGGTACGGGTTCTGTGATAGATCATGTGAAAAGTGTCGGTTATGATTATGTGAGAGATTTAGTTTTTCTTAATAAAGAAAAAAATAAAGGTTCTTTGTCTGATGATCAATCTAAAGAATATATAACAGCATATCGTGAAACTGCTTTGGATCGGCTTTCTAATCATCTAATGGGTGTTGAAGAAGGTGCGGCCAAATATATTGAATCTAAGATTGATTCCACTGTTGATAAAAATATAAATGATTTTGTTTCAGATGTTAGTAAAGATGGTTATAGTACTTTTGATACTATTTTGTTAAAAATGTATCATGATGATCGTAAATTTAAGAATGGTGTTGGTCTTAAACCTAGTGATGAACCTGAGGCTAGATTAAAATTGGCTAGTCTTATATATCCAGCTGGTTTTCATTTTTTTAAAGGTTTAGAGAAAAAATATGGTGAGAAGGCTGCTACATATGCCGCGTTTACAGCGACGGGTAATAAGTTAGATGCTGAAGAGATTGCTGAAAATTATTCTAAAGGTGTGAGTATTAAAGATAATTATAAATTTATAGCTTCTAAGTTAGATAAAAAGTGAATAATTGAGGGTTTTGTTATTTTTTTTTAACAAAAGTATATTAATTATTTAATCAAATACACTTTTTGCAAAAATTTTAAATTTTATTATTAAATCTTGGATATTGTACAGATTTAAATGGATTTAAAATACAATATTTATTAAATTCTTAAAGGTATTTAGTTTTATCAAATAGTGTTCAAAATAATGTTTTAAGCAAATTAAAAAATATAATTTCAAGAGAGAATCCCGATTTGATTTGTTTAATTGAAATTGAAAAAGGAAAACAATTTCAAACATTAATTGATAATAATTATAAGTATTATGATATTGATACAAAATATGGTGAGAAAAGCATTTTACGAAATATGCCTTTATTTAGAAATAAAAGTAATGCTTTTATATCAAGACATAATTTAGTGTATAAAAAATATTTTCTAAAAAATGGTACAAAAAAATTGATGTATGAGATTAATTTATCAAATAATATCAAACTTGCTGTTGTTGAATTTGATTTGGATAAGCCAAAAGAGGCTAAACGGCATTTTGTATGAAATTATTTCTTATATAATCGTAATCTATTTAATCTCTTGAAATAAAAAGAGTATTATGTTAGAAATTATTTTCGTGTCATTATTATCAATTTTATCTGTTGTAATTGCTGCGTTATCTGTTGCGCGTCTTGATTATGGGCATAAGTTCAATAAAACTGCAGAAATTGATGCGATATTGGAGCGTAGGGGTGCACCTGTGATAAATCATAAATTGAGAAGTTCAAACCCTTATGCTGAAGGCACATCAATTGACACGAGGGATAGTGAAGATGCTATAATGGGTATGTATAATGATAATGCAACACATCTTGCATATAAGAATTATGAAGTTGTAGGGTCTATGATTGATCATGATTCTGAAACATTTAAAAAAGCAATGTCATCAGATGTATCTTATGATCAAAAAATTAATCCAGATGTTCCAAGTAGAAAAGTAGAAGATTGTGGTTCTATTGGAACTAATTACAAACCGTCTAAGATTAAATCAACTGCAATTATAGATTTAGATCATTCTGTACCATCTAGTGCATCATCACCAAAAGATTTGTCTGAATATACATCTTTTATTGATCTTGATGAATTACAAAAAGCTAGAGATTCTCAAATGACTAGTCTTTCTAAATATAATAATACTATCAGAGGTAAAGAATCTGGCAAAATGCTTGATCAATTAAAATAAAATTATACGATTGATGCGTCCAGACATGATAATCTTAAACAAAGGTTGCATGCTGATAATTATATAAAAAAATCCAGGGCAAGAACTGATGCGGTTGTATCTATATGGGATGGTCTTCGGAGGGATGCAGATTCTGAGTGATTATTTTATGTTTAACTATAGTTTAGGGTTACTTTGTTATTTATCCTGTTGAAATGCGTTATAGATTTATGCGTTATATTTTTATAGGGATTATTGTTTTTTTGATTTTTTGTTTTTCTTTTTTTGGTTTTTTAGGTAATGATTCTTTAAGCGAATCGGGTACATCTATTGATGTTTATTTTTGTCCTGAAGATTTTTGTGGTGATGTTCTTTTTGATTTAATTGAAAGTTCAAATAAATCTGTTTCTTGTGCGTTCTATGATCTTGAGCTTGAAAATGTTATTGATGCGATTGGTTCAAAAAATTATCGGCTTGTTATTGATAAAGATAATACTGAGCATGTTAAAGGGAAACTTGATTATGTTACAAATCGAGGTACTTGGCAGTTAATGCATAATAAGTTCTGCGTTATAGATGATCTGATTACAGTTACTGGGTCATTTAATCCAACCTTTCGAGGTGATACAAAGAATAATAATAATCTTGTTGTTGTGAGGTCAAGATTGCTCGCTTCAAATTATCTTGATGAGTTTGAAGAATTGTATGGGCGGCAATTTTCAACAGGATATAAGGTCAAATATCCCGTTATGTACCTTGATGGTGTTAGGTTTGAAAATTATTTCTGTCCTGAAGATTCTTGTTCTAGAAAGGTTATTGATATTTTATCTGGTGCGAAGATAAGTATTAATTTTATGACGTTTAGTTTTACAGATGATGGAATTGGTGATGTGCTTGTAAGTCAGCATAAAGATGGTGTGGATGTTCGTGGGGTTTTTGAGAAGTCACAGAGAAATAAATGGAATGAATTTGAGAAGCTTAATGTTTCAGGTATGGATGTTGTATGGGATAATAATCCATTTAATATGCATCATAAGGTCTTCATAATTGATGATTCTGTTGTGATTTTAGGTTCTTTTAATCCGACAAATGCGGGTGATACTAAAAATGATGAGAATATTCTTGTGATTTATGATGAAGGTATAGCGTCTAAATTTATGTTAGAGTTTGATAATGTTTATGGTTCTTAAATCAATCTATTTATAGGATTAAGGTCAAATATAAATAGTGATTTATATGGTATATATTTTAATAATAATAGTTGTTCTTGCTATTAGTTCTGGTCTTAGGGTTATTAATGAATATGAACGTGGTGTACGGTTCCGTTTAGGTAAATTTGAGGGTATTATGGAACCCGGGCTTAGATTTCTGATTCCTGTGATTGATAAGATGCAAAAAGTTGATATTAGGGTTAAAGCTGTTGATGTGCCTAGTCAGGATGCAATGACAAAAGATAATGTTTCTGTGAATGTTAATGCTGTGCTTTATTATAAGATTGCTGATTCTGAAAAAGCTATAATTGAAGTTGAAGATTTTGAATATGCTATAAGTCAGGTTGCGCAAACTACTATGAGAGATATTGTTGGTGGTATATCACTAGATAAACTTCTTTCAAACAGAGATGAAGTATCTGCAAAGATTAAGAAAATTGTTGATCTTGCATCAGATCCATGGGGTATAAAAGTAAATAGTGTTGAAGTTAAGGATATTCTTTTGCCTCCAGAGATGAAACGTGTTATGGCAAAAGAGGCTGAGGCTGAGCGTGAAAAACGTGCTGTTATAATCAATGCGGGAGGCGAAGTTATCGCATCTAAGAATCTTGCTATTGCTGCAAAGACATTGTCTGGCTCACCCGGTGCTTTACATCTTAGGACATTGCAAACATTGAATGACATCTCTTCAGATCAGAGCAATACTATGATTTTTGCATTGCCTTTAGAGATTATGAGTTCATTTGTTGACAAGAAAAAGAAATGATTGTAATATGTTCAATATATTACCAATCTATTTTCATTCGAAAGCAGAAAGTCTCAAGTTTCCAAAGCAGATTGATTATCATGGATGGTGCATACAAAAACATTTTTTGATGCGGTCTGTTATATTGCGGAACTTGAGAAGGTTGATGCTGAACATATTTCTCTTTTGAAAATTGCGACACTGTATCATGACAGAGGTTATTTGGTGTCTGCTAAGGATAATAAGGATGAGAATGTTAAAATTGCATGTTTTGAACTTCATGCTTTTGGTTTGAATCAAAGTGAGATTGATTGTATTTATTGGTTAATACTTTCTACAAAAATACCTACTTACCCTAAGAATGAATTTGAGATGATTATGTGCGATTCGGATCTTGAGGTTTTGGGACGTGATTATTTTCCTTATGTATCTGAGTTTTCCTTATGTATCTGAGCTTTTGAGAAAAGAAGCAGGTAAATCTTTAGGGGAATGGTTTAAGATACAAATTGAATTCTTGAAAAATCATAAATATTATACAAAGTCTGCACAGGTTTTTTATAATCGGCAGAAGGCTGAAAATCTTAAAAACTTGATTACTCCTAGTATTTTCAATTAATTGTTTATATATATAATTTTAAACAATTATATGTATGGACTCAACGTTTTCAAAAGAGATTCTTGATATCATAATGACTATAGATTCTACTGATTTTGATCCAGATCAGCATATATTAAAGATTCGCAGTGTCTGTGATAAGTATTCAGAAGTTAGTAAATATGCAGAATATTTTTCGATGCTCAATGATGGTGAGATTAAGACTATGCTTCGGTTTGTTGAGAAACCTCATGGTAGGCATCATATTTACGAATTAGAAAAAATGTTGAAAGATTATGATAGTTCAATTGTTTTTCAAGAATTTATTAAGCATTTTTATGAGCATGAAGGGTATAAGCTTGTGCATACGATTGCACTTAGAAAACTTAGAAAATAATTTTTTTGATAAGGTAATATAATCAATTAGAAAATACTGTATGATTTTTATATTTTTCCCGTTATACCTAATGATTATATAAACTATTTATCTATAATAATATTATGCATAAAGAAAAGACTTTTAAAGAAATAATAGCGTTTTATTTTAATGATACCACGACTTTTCTGGGTAGGTTTTTAGATCTTTTTTTGATATTTCTTAATCTTTTTACTGTAGTTATTTTTGTTATTGAAAGTTATTTTTATCAATTGAATCTTAGTATTTTTTGGACAATTGAAGTTATTACGGTTTCAATATTTATTCTTGAATATTTGTTAAGATATTGGGTTGCTGAAAAAAAGATAAGTCACATTTTTAATATCTATAGTATTATTGATCTTATTGCTATTATACCTACATTTGTGATATTTTTTGATCTTAGGTTTATACGTATCTTAAGAGTTTTTAGGATATTTAGATTCATGCGGTATGTTGATACTGGTGCATTTTTATCTAATGTTCAGAAGATGCGTAATATTAGAATTGTGAAAATCATTTTTACAATTACATCAATCATATTTTTGTTCTCATCTTTTATTTATGAAGCTGAGCATATTACAAATCCTGATATTAATGACATAGGAACGGCTGTATATTTTTCAATAGTGACCCTTACAACTGTCGGGTTTGGTGATATTGTGCCAATTACTCCTATGGGACGTGTCATGACCGTTCTTATGATACTTGTAAGCATTGCTCTTATACCGTGGCAGCTTGGGCTTCTTGTTAAAGAGGTTATATTTAGTATTAAGAATAAGAGATTTGCGTTATGCCGTAAATGCGGTCTTAATCAGCACGATATGGATGCAACGCATTGTAAGCATTGCGGTCATGTTATATATCAAGAAAATAGTGGAGATTAAGAGTTCTTTTTAGGTTTTGAATGTTGTGCTTGCTATTGCTTTTTTAGAAAGTTCTATTGCTAGTTCAACATCATCTTTTTCTATTGTATGGTGCCAATTCATTCTTGCAGATGCAATTGCAAGTTTTTTTATGCTTGAAACAAATCGTGGTGTTATTGGAATAATTATGTTTTCCTGTTTTTTTCGTGTCTCTAATATATATGACTTTATATTATCTGAATATTTTTGTGTGAATTCTGGTTCAAGTTCTTTTGATTTTTTTATGTAATATTTTATTAGGTCTTTATCATTTTTTGTTATTGCATCATTTTTCTTTTCAAGCATTTTTTTTGTGATTTCTGTGAACTCTTTATCTGTGTATTCTTTAACAATGAAAACTAAACTGAATCTTGAAAGGAGTGCATTGTCAAAAGGTATTTGGCTAGATATCTCTTTTGTTGTATCTCCTTTGAATTTTGTGCCTTTAGGGTTTGCTGTTGCAAGGACTGAACAGTTAGCATCAAATTGTTGGTGGATACCACCTTTGTCAAAACTTACAAAACCGTTTTCCATTGCGTTTAATAGTCCAGCACGGTCTTCGGTTTTCATAAGGTTAAGCTCATCTATCATTGCAATACCATTATTTGCGAGAGGTAAAAGTCCTTTAAGTGCCTCGTTTCCTTTGAATGTGACGGTCAGACCTGTGGTCGATGTTCCTGAGCCCAGACCAAATGTATGGATCTCTGCGAAATCTTTAATTGATTCTAATATGTCTGTTTTACCTGTTCCAGGGTCACCAAGTGTTAGGATATGTAATCTCTCTTTTGAGAAAAGTTGAAGTGCTGTTGCTTTTTTAATTGTGTCGAATCCAATTATGTTTGGAGCTATTATGTTATTGAATAAGGTCATTGGATCTTTTGATAGTTTTTTTAGGATTTCTTTTTTGTTATTGGTATCTATTATTGTGTTTAGGTATCCTATTTTTTTTAATAGATCTTGATCTTGAGATGTTATTTTTATTGTTGTCTTGTTTATGATTTTTTCAGAATAAGGTTTAATTTCGTTTAGGGTTATACGTTTTTGTTTTAGGTATCTTGTCAGCAGTTTTACAGTTTTTGAATCTAAGTATTTGCTTAAGATATTTATCTGAGCTTTTTCTTTATCTGAAAGGAGTCTGAAATAAAGTATTAGGTTTTTTAGGTTCATAATTAATATTAGATTATCAAGTATAATAAGGTTTTATGTTTTGTGAGCTTATCGATTTTGATAATATTTAAAATGTTTTACATATAAGATATTTGTATGCCCTGGTAGCTTAGCTCGGTATAGCGCGAGATTCGTAATTTCGAGGTCGAGGGTTCGAATCCCTTCCAGGGCTTTTTTTGTTTTTAAAACCCCTAAGCCCATTTACTTTAATATTTTTAATCTTGACCATTTTTATCATATTCCCTGATTATTTCTTCGATTTTAGTTGATAAATAATTGCGGTTTTCATATAGCCCATACTTTTCAAGC
>JAHYJR010000006.1 GCA_019429005.1 Nanobdellati archaeon
ACAATAATTGTATAACAAAAAACAATAATTGTATAACAAAAAACAATAATTGTATAACAAAAAACAATAATTGTATAACAAAAAACAATAATTGTATAACAAAAAACAATAATTGTATAACAAAAAACAATAATTGTATAACAAAAAAAAATAATTGTATAACAAAAACGTATATATACTTGGCTTTACAAATTAAATAGTATATATAGTTTGGAATATATAATTATATTACTTTTTAATTTAGTGAAGCTCATGCAACAATCAACTGATACGGTTAAAAAACTGAATTCAAATGAACAACATTCTGAATATATCAGGCAGATGTTTATAGATAAAATACTTCAACAAATTAAATATAATCCGGATGACATGTCATATGGCAAAAAACCAAAAAGTGTTGTTCTTCTTTCTTCTGAATATCTCCCAAAAAATATTTCTGAAATAGCTCTTCATTGTAAGAGTCTTGCAGATGGTCTTGTTGATAAGGGTATAAACGTTAATGTAATTACTCCAGATCCTTGGAAAGATGGGCAAGTTGTAGAAATGGGTGGTGTTAAAGTTCATTATATTAATAACAGTATTAAATCGTATAGTCCTTTGACTTGGGCTCTTACATTAAATATGGAGATTGGTAAAGCTGTGTCAAAGATAGTATATGAGGGTGATGGTCCAATTGATCTTATACATGCACATCAATGGGAAATGTTTCCATCAGCACTTATGCTTCAATCTGCTTTAAAGAGACCTCTTGTTGTCAATTATTATTCAACTCAAGAACAGAGAACACCTTTCGTTAATAATTTGTATACTGATTCTGTTAAAAATATAGAATATAGTGCTAGTAATGATTCTGATAAGATACATGTTCATGATTGTTGGTTGAAGAGTGAAGTTATGAGACAATATTCACCAAAAAATGAAAAAGTCAATGTTTTAGATCCCTCAAAAAGACGTTGGACAAGTGATGTTGTTCGTGATTATAAATGGGTTATGCAGAATTGTAATCGAAATAATGGGCATTAAGTTTATGTTAATATTTATTTTATTTAGGTAAGTTTTTATGAAAGTAATGCATCTTACATGGGAGTTTCCACCAAATAAAGTTGGTGGTATAGCTTCAGTTCTAGAGAATCTTACTAAATCTCAATTAAAATGTGGTGTGACACCAATTGTTGTGACTTGTGCTTTTGAAGGTAAGGAAGGTTATGAGAATTATGAAGGTGTTCATGTATATCGTTTTAATGCAGATAATATACCTGCTGAAGATTTTCCATCATGGGCTCTTGAGATGAATCTTCTTATGCAGAGGGTTGCATCTGATGTTATTAATAAAGAAGGTGGTGTGGATCTTATACATGCTCATGATTGGCTTGTTGCAATGCCTGCTATTTCTTTGAAACATCTATATAGGATTCCTTTGATATCTACAATTCATGCTCTTGAATCAGGGCGATATGGCGGTATTAATGGTGATCGTCAGGAATTTATACATAGTCTTGAAGGGCGTTTGGTTTTTGAGTCTTGGAAAGTTATATGTAATTCTGAATTTATGAAAAATAGTGTCTTAAATGCATTTCATGTACCTTGGGATCAAGTTAGTGTGATTCCAAATGGCGTGTCAATAGAATCTATGGAAGCACCATCCAATATATCTGATATTCGAAATAATTTTGCAATGTCAAATGAAAAAATCATAACATATGTTGGTCGACATGTTTTTGAAAAAGGTGTAGATGTTCTTGTTGGTGCGGTTCCATCAGTTTTATCAAAACATCCAGAAGTCAAATTTGTAATTTGCGGTACAGGATACATGAGAGATAGATGTAAGAATATTGCAAATGAACTTGGTGTTTCGGATAAAGTAATTTTCCCTGATTTTATTGATGATAATACAAGGAATGCTTTGCTTCATATGTCAAGTGTTTTTGTTGTACCATCACGGTATGAACCTTTTGGTATAACACCTCTTGAAGCAATGGCTTGTAATACGCCGGTTGTTGTATCTGATACGGGTGGTTTGAGCGAAATTGTGGAACATGAAAAAGATGGTATAAAAGTGTATCCTGATAATTCTAAATCTCTTGCATGGGGAATAAATCGTGTGCTTGAAGATGATAATTTATCAAACTATCTTGTACAAAATGCTAAAAAGAAGATAGATGAATTATATAATTGGGATAAGATTGCATTAAACGTTCAAATTGTGTATGATATAATACATAAAGAATATACGGATTTAAATTGGAAACCTGTTGTATCTTTTATTGAAAAATAATAAGATTTGTAAAATTGTTTTAATATTTTTTAAGATATTGATTTTTTTAGTTTAATCTTGTAACTATAAATACATCTATTGAGAAATTATATAGTATCTATATATGTGGTCTTATGAGTTCTGTATGTTTTTATTTTCAAGTGCATCAGCCAAGACGGTTGAAACCTGGACATCTTATAAATACGTCAGGTGTGAATACAATAGCTAAACTTGATAATGCTATTTTTGATGACCATAAAAATAAAGAGATTATTGATAAGGTTGCAGGGAAATGTTATTTTCCAGCTAATAATCTTATGCTTGATCAAATTGAGGAATTTAAAGGGCAGAGACGTAAATTTAAAATATCTTATTCTTTGAGTGGTGTGTTTATAGATACGCTTGAGCGACATAACCGTGATCTTCTTGAAAGTTTTAAACTGCTTTCAGATTCTGGTTGTGTTGAATTTCTTTCAGAGACTTATTATCATTCTCTTTCAAGTTTTTGGGGTCAAGGTGTCGATCGTACAGAGTTTAAAGATCAGGTAAAGATGCATTATGATACTGTAAAATCTCTTCTTGGTTATAAACCTAAAGTTTTTAGAAATACTGAGCTTCTTTATAATAATTCTATTGCAAAGACTGTTGAGTCTATGGGGTTCAAAGGTATACTTGCAGAAGGTATTGAACGTGCGCTTGAGGGTTGGAAATCACCTGAATATGTGTATACACCACCTCAATCAAAGATTGCGATTCTTCTTAGGCATTATAAATTAAGTGATGATATGTCTTATAGGTTTTCAGCAAGATGGTTTGAAGGCTGGCCTGTAACTGCTGATAAATATGCTGGATGGGTATCTCAATGTCAGGGTGAGACAATTAATCTTTTTATGGATTATGAGACGTTTGGTGAGCATCAATGGCATGATACAGGGATATTTAATTTTCTGCGTCATCTTCCTCAACATATACTTAAATGGGACCATATGGATTTTAAGACACCTAGTGAAATTATAAGTTCGTATAAACCGAAAGGCACAATTGACATATCTGATTTTTCAACAATCTCATGGGCGGATCTTGAGCGAGATTCAAGTGCATGGTTAGGTAATGATATGCAAAGGCTTGTCTTTAGAGAATTGCAGCGTATAGGTTTGTTTGTATTGAAAACTAAAGATAAGGATTTAATTGGGATTTGGCGACATTTACAGACTTCTGATCATCTTTATTATTGTTGCACTAAATCGTGGGGTGACGGGGACGTTCATACTTATTTTAGTCCTTATGGAACACCGCATGAATCTTTTGAAGCTTTGATTAAAGCAATGACTCAGCTTGAGTTTGTTGCAAAAAAGAAGCTTAAAGAACTAAATTTAGATAATAATTTGGAACATATATCATCTTTAGATGCTAAATCTAAAACATTTTATGATGTATTAAATCTAAGTCAGAAAGTGAAAGATGGATTGTCTGGAAAAAGTAAGCCTAAAGTCAATTGATTTTTTTAGATTGTTATTTTTATTTAGAAAGTAATCTGTATCAAATTACTTTTTTGTGTTTTAAATTCTATAATATTATCTTTGATTTTTGTTTTTTTGTTATTAATTGTTATTTCTTTTGTAATGATGTTGAAATTTTTGATATTTAGTTTTATTTTTAAATTTGGTTTTTTTTCAAAGTTAAATCCAATTTCAATCATAGCATCTTTTAGTTTTATCTCCGTTTCAAGATGATAGTTTCCTATAATTTTATTTTTTCGTGATGCATATTTCCATTCTGATGGTATTGCCGGAATTATTTCAATAGTGCTTGTTGAAAGGTTTGGTCTTATTCCAAATAGATAATTATCAATCGCATGTACAAATAGGGCTGATGACCATGCTTGAATATGTGCTCCTGTCAATTGTCCTGTTTCGGCATTATAGCATTCTCCAATTGTTCCGATTTGGTTCTGTTTCATATGGTTTGCCATGGTATTTAGGTATTTTAAACCATCGTCTTTAAGACTATATTCGAAATTTGCACAAGCTACCCATCCTGTTGTAAGGCCCCAGACGGAACCTGTATGATATCCTTCAGGATTATATGTTGGGTCATATTTTGATCTTGTTCTTGCACCATAAGCTGTTTTGAATTCAGTGTTAATCTTATCAAGTGCAAGTAGAGCTTCTTCTTCAGGTACTTGTCCAAACATAAGAGGTACGGCTGCATTAATAGTCAGTGATTTATCTTTATCTTTTCCGAATGTGTCAAGGAAATATTTTGAATCTTTGTCCCAAAAGAATTTTATAAGCATATCTTTCAAGTCGTCTGAAAGTTCTTTGTTATTAGATTCAAGTGCATGAATCCATAGAGCTTGAATATCTATTGCAGTTCCAGTTCTTTTAAGGGTATCCATCCATGTTTCGTTTGATTCATGTATCACGAAATCCGAATCTAACTTTAATGATTTTAATGAGGTTTTGATATTTTTTTTGAATTCTGTCAATATTTTTTTATCTCCGCTATGTTTTACATAATAATCTAAAGCAATAAGGAAAAGGGGGTCTGTGTCTGCTCCAATATATGATGTATTACCCTTAGTATCAACTAGATTTGGTATACGTTCTTTTTGGTATTTAAGCAATGTTTTCATGCATTCTTTTGCGGTCTTGAATTCACCCATATCAATTAATCCTAAAAGTGACCAGAATGTATCTCTTCCCCAGAATTCTTGAAACCAAGGCATACCTGCAAAAATGCCAGAACCAATTGTTGAATTATGTACGAGGTTATGTGTATTAAGTGCGGCCCATGTGAATTTTTTATCTAGGTCAGAATCTGTTTTTATTGTTGATGTTTTTATTATATTATTAATTGAATCTGTTTTATTGTTTATTACGTTTTCAAGATTTTGTAATATATAGTCATATGTGTTTTGTGCATCTTGTGCAGATATGTTTGATGTTGCAAAGATTATTGGTATTTTGATTGTTTCTTTTGCTTCAAGTGTGGTTTTTATAATAAGACTACCTGGTATGTAACATCTTTCTTTTTCATTATTTTGATAATGTTCTTTGTATTTTTCAGATTCTTTAAAATTAATCTCTATTGTTTTTGATGGTTGACCCGTTCCAAAAATAATATTATCTGTTTTATTTTTTCCAGAAATTAATATTGCGCGTCTTATATCTATGAATTTATTTGAATATTCTCGCTCATGATAATTTTCATATTTTGTGCGTATGTTGATTGCGATTTCTGGATTTATTTCAATATCTGTTTTTGTTTTTGCTGTATTTTCTATTGTAATAATTGAAATCATCGCACTTGAATTTTCAGGTATGAATACAGTTTCTTTAATATTTAGATTTGTTATTTTGTATTCGTGTTCTGAATAGGTTGGTTTTTGTATAAATTTTGTTGAATTTTTAATATCTAGCCATGTGTTGTTTATTTTATAAGCGTAATATTCTAAAAATTTATTTGGTGGGGACCAAAGACCACACCATTTTGTTCTAAAACCAGAATCGGCATATCTATGAAAAAAAGATGTTCTTCCAAGTTCACTATAACATGTGTCTTTGAAGTCTTTAGAATTTATTAGCCAATCCAAATTTACCATAACTTACATATATAGGTAAGGAGTATAAATATGTTATTATAGAAAATATGTTATTAAAGAAAACAGTTACTGTTTGCGATTTGTAGTGACTAGTTAGTGCAGAATAAAGGTATGTGTATTTATTTGGGTGATTATATTGGAAGCTAAAGCTGATTATTTTTTTGAAGTATCTTTTGAAGTTGCAAATAAAGTTGGTGGAATATATACTGTGCTTAAATCTAAAGCATCTGAAATGTCACGTTATTATGGGGATAATTATTATACTATTGGTTTTTTCTCGCCGAATTCTTCAAGATTTGAGTTTATATCAAAAGATGAAGATGAATTCAAAATTATTTTTGATGAAATGTTGAAATTAGGTATAAGGTGTTATTATGGTGTGTGGGACATACCAGGAAAACCTAAAACCATATTGATTGATATTAAGGATTATACATCTAATATTAATTCTATTAAAGGGTGGCTTTGGGATACATATTATATTGATTCTCTTTATTCAGATTCATGGTTTGATGAACCTGTAATTTGGAGTTATGCTTGCGGTATACTTCTTGAGAAAATGGAAAAACATTTTAAAGGTAATATCGTTTCACAGTTTCATGAATGGATGGCTGGTATTGGTCTTCTTTATCTTAAATATAATAAATCAAAGATTGCAACAGTATTTACAACACATGCTACTATGCTTGGACGTTCAATGGCAGCTGCTAATAAGCCACTTGTTTCTATGATTGAAGATGGTCTTAAAGTTGGGTCAATTATAGATCAGAAGACTGCTTATGATTTTAATGTGCAAGCAAAACATCAGACTGAAAAGGCTTGTTGTGAAAATGCGGGGGTTTTTACGACTGTAAGTGAAACGACTGCTTTGGAGTCTGAATATATTTTAGGTAAAAAACCAGATGTTGTTCTTCCAAATGGTTTTAATATGAGTGATTTTCCTAAGATGGAGGAATTATCGTATCTCCACAAAAAAAATAAAAATAAAATAATTCATATGCTTAAGGCGTATTTTGCACCTTATTATAGTATTAATCTTGATGATCCACGTATTATAATGACATCAGGTCGTTATGAATTTCATAATAAAGGAATTGACCTTCTGATAGATAGTCTTTCTGAGTTGAATATTCGTCTTAAAAAAGAAAAATCAGATAAAGATGTTTTTGTATTTTTTGCGATACCTTCAGATGTAAGAGGTGATAAAATTTCAGTTCTTGAAAATCAATCTTTATATCAAGAAATTGGTGATTATGCTGATGAAATTACATTTGAAATAAAAGATTTAATTGTAGATAATATTATTTTTAAGGGTGAATCTTTATCTAAAACGGTATCCAGTTTTATTGAACAGAAACATCTTGGAAAACTTAAACGTTTTTCAGAATCTTTTAATAAAAAAGATGGTTTACCACCACTTTGTTCAGCGTTTCTCAATTATTCTGAAGATTCTGATTCTATAATAAGTAGTTTAAAATCTAAAGGTCTCTTAAATCGTAAAGAAGATAGGGTTAAGGTTATATTTTATCCGATTTATATTTCATCTACAGAGAGGGTTCTTCCTTTAGATTATAATTCAATGATTACAGGATGTACGCTTTCAGTATTTCCATCTTATTATGAACCTTGGGGTTATACACCTGTTGAAGCTATTGCAAATGGTGTGCTTACAATTACAACAGATCTTGCTGGTGTTGGACAGTTCATGCTTAAAAATATAAATATTAAGAAGAATAAAGGTTTATCTATACTTGAAAGGCGTGGAAAATCTTATGATTCTGCCATGCTTGACCTTTCAAAAATGATATATGATGTTGTCTTTATGTCTGAAGAAGATTTGATAAAAAGTAAGCATAATGCAAAAGAGATTTCAAGGTTAGTTGATTGGAAATATCTTTCTGTGAATTATATTGAAGCACATAATCTTGCGCTTTCAAAGCAGAATATTAAATAATTAATTTTATGTATAAACGTGATTTTTTTGGATATAACATATAGTATAGAAAATATTGAAAATTTTAATAAGATTATAATCAATGTTATGGATTTTGGAAGACCTATTGATGCTAGTGTTTCTGTATCTCTGAAAACGTTTGAGGGTAATGAATACATATTTATACCGTCTTATGTTTCTGTTGGGACTAATCCTAAAAAAACGGCATATCCTGAGGAATATATTAATTTTGTTAATGTTACAGATATTGGTGAATTTACATTATTTTTTCATTCTAAAGAGAAAATAAAGACAATGCAGGTTTTTGTCCAGTATCGTGATGTTCTTTTGGATAAAGTTTTTGAATTGTGATTTTAAGTTTAATATATTTTAAATCTTATTTCAAATCTTATTTTAAATCTTATTTTAAATCTTATTTTAAATCTTATTTTAAATCTTATTTTAAATCTTATTTTAAATCTTATTTTAAATCTTATTTTAAATTTTATTTTAAATCTTATTTTAAATTTTATTTTAAATCTTATTTTAAATCTTATTTTAAATTTTATTTTAAATCTTATTTTAAATCTTATTTTAAATCTTATTTCAAATCGTATTTTAAATCTTATTTCAAATCGTATTTTAAATCTTATTTCAAATCTTATTTTAAATCTTATTTCAAATCTTATTTCAAATCTTATTTTAAATCTTATTTTAAATCTTATTTTAAATCTTATTTTAAATCTTATTTTAAATCTTATTTTAAATCTTATTTCAAATCTTATTTCAAATCTAATTTTAAATCTAATTTTAAATCTTATTTCAAATCTTATTTCAAATCTTATTTTAAATTTTATTTTAAATCTTATTTTAAATCTTATTTCAAATCTTATTTTTTATCTTTTTTTGTTGATATTTAAACAGAATGTTTTTAAAATAACTTATGTCTAATTTAAATAGATATTTTAAAATGGTGTTTTTTATGGATAATAAGATGTTTGGTATAATATTGATTGTATTATGTCTTGGTATGGGTTTTGTGGTTTTTGAATTTACAGATGCACTTACGCAGATAACCGAAGATAGTTGTGATTGTACAGATATGGCGGATAGTGGTGATTATTGTCCTCATAGTGGAAAAACACCTTGGCAGACATATTTTGGTATATTTATTACAAGTGCTATTGGTGCTTTAGGTTTGTATCTTATCTTTTTTGAAAAATCTCAAGGTGCAATTTTAAATCGACTTGAAAATAATAAGAAAACTATATCTGATAAAGAAAAGTTTGATATACTTTTTATGGGGCTCGATCCTTATGAGAAGAAAGTTATGAATGCTGTAATGTTGCGAGATGGTATAACACAGCAGACTTTAAGGTATCGAACAGATATGCATAAGTCAAAGCTTAGTATTGTTCTTGATGGTCTTGAGAAAAAGGGCATAATAACTCGTGTTGAGAAAGGTAAGACAAAACAGGTATTTCTTAAGATTGCTTTTTAAGTTATCTTAAGATTTGTTCTTTTTTAATTAATAATTCTAAAAAAAATATACTTTTTTTCATTTTTTTCAAACAGCTCTATAAACGGTTAGGTTTATGAATTTAGTGTTTTAAGCTCTTTTTTAATAGTCAGTTTCAGCACTAAAGTATATATCATATTGTGTTAATATTTATGTTAAGGTGTTTGGTATGAAATCTATCAAATTAAAAATATATGGCATGCATTGTCCTTCGTGTACAATGTTGATTCAAGATGTAGTTGAAGATCTTGATGGTGTTATAAAAGCTGATGTATCTTTGGAATCATCACGTCTTAGGGTGTTTTTTGATGACACTCTTATCGATGAAAGAACTATACGAGATGCAGTTGAATCTGAAGGTTATAAAACCGAAAAAACCTGATTTAATTTAATATTAGATTTGGATCTCGAATAATATGAGATCATTAATCTCGAAATATAATAAAAAATAAGATATGATTATTATGAATAAAACAAAACTAATTAAAAAGGGTTTTATTGCTGAAGGTATGACCTGCACTTCTTGCGAGAGTATAATAAAACGGCAAGTGATGAAAGTCAAAGGTGTCAAAAGTGTTTCAATTGATTATGTGAATGAAACGGGGTCTGTAACATTTGATGCAAATCAGACTGATATTGATGCAATATTAGATTCAATTGAAGCTAAAGGATACACTTGTTTTATTGCTGAAGAAGGTGGTAATGATTCAAAAGGTAAGGTTATTGGTAATGGTAGTAGTAATCTATCTAATATAATTAATAACAAGACATTTGGTGCTATATTTAGTATTATAGGACTTCTTCTTGTTGGATATTTTGTTATGGGTTTTGTTGAAGGATTTGATATGCCTGCACTTGATCAAAATATGAGTTACGGATTATTGTTTCTTGTAGGTATAATGACAGGTTTTCATTGTGTTGGCATGTGCGGTGGTTTTGTTGTGAGCTATACTGCAAAAGATGCTCAGAATGGTGTCAGTTCATATAAGTCTCATTTTAAATATGGTTCTGGTAAATTGATATCTTATACTGTAATGGGTGCACTTTTTGGTCTACTTGGTTCAATCATCGCATTTACACCAATGATGCGTGGGGTTGCAGGAATTATTGCAGGGTTATTTTTAATATTATACGGTTTGAAGATGCTTAATATATTTCCAAGTCTTCGTAAATTTTCAATTAGGATGCCAAAATCGCTTTCACGGTTTATTGGTAAGGAAGAAAGTAAAAATGCATCAAATCCATTTGTTATAGGTCTTTTGAATGGTTTGATGTTAGCGTGCGGTCCATTACAAGCTATATATATAATGGCAGCTGGTAGTGGGAGCATGATTGAAGGAGCTAAATTGCTTTTCGTTTTTGCTCTTGGAACATTACCTGTCATGCTTGGTTTTGGTTACATTACAAGTAAAATATCATTAAAAATGACACATAATATACTAAAGGCGTCTGGACTTATTGTGATGCTTCTTGGTATCTTTATGTTAAATAATGGTCTTGTGCTTACAGGTAGTGGTTATGATGTTGGTTCTATTATGGTTGGTGCATTTGGAATATCTCCTGTAAATATAGGTTCAAGTTCGGCTTCAAGTTCAACATCGAATTCAGCATCATATAGTTCTAAAAGTGTAATTGAAATGGATTCTGATGGTTATCAGGTAATAAGGATGGATGTTGATCGTTATGGTTGGAGTCCGGATAAGTTTGTGCTGAAAAAAGGAGTTCCTGTCAGATGGATTATTGATGGTCTTGAGATAACTGGTTGTAATAATGCGATACAGGTTCCAAAATATGGACTTGAATTTGATATTAAAAAAGGTGAGCAGGTTATAGAGTTTACACCTGATGAAGTTGGTGTAATTAGATGGAGCTGTTGGATGGGTATGATTCCGGGTATGTTTATTGTACAGGATGATGTTGATCTTAGTTCTCCACGTAAGGTACAGGATATTATTGATTCAGCACCTGCAAATGTTGGTGGTTCCTGTGGTGGATCTGGTGGGGGTTGTGGTTGTGGCGGTTAAACGTCATAATCAGAACTTATTAGTTTTTTATTAAGGGGTGAATTTATATGAAAAAAAATGATGTTATTAGAAAAATGATTATTATGTTAGTTGTATTTATGGCTTTGTTTGTTTCGGGCTGTATTACATATGAGTCTGATAGTGTGTCATCATCATCTGAATCTTTAGCTAATGCAGAGTTTCAATCTGCAGACTTTATCAAGATTCCTGTATCGTATGTTACAGATACTATGAAAAAATATACCTTAAATGTTGGTGGTGTCAGTGTTGTATATTTTACGGTCGTAGGTAGTGATGGTGTGATTCGGACTGCTTTTGATGCATGTGATGTGTGTGGCGGTTCAAAAGGATATCGTCAGGATGGTACAGATGTTGTGTGTAATAACTGTGGCAAATATTTTGCTATAGATGATATAGGCAGTAAAAATGGTCCAGGTGGTTGTTGGCCAAGTTTCCTTGACCATAAGGTTGAAGATGGCTTTGTAGTTATCAATGAGAAAGATGTAGCAGATGGTGCATTTAGGTTTAGATGAACTTTATGACGTCTGTAATAAGAGTATGTTAATAATATGTACAATTAAAAGATAAACAAATTAGGATGATTAATTATGGGAAATATTATATTAAATATAAAGGGGATGCATTGTGCAAGTTGTTCTACTATACTTGAGCGTGCGTTTAAAAAGACCGATGGTGTTAAAGCTGTAACTGTAAATATCATAACCAATAAAGCGACGCTTGAGTTTGATGCAGATAAAGTTGATGTTAGCGCGTTAATCAAGATTGTTGAAAGTAAAGGTTATAGTGCAGATGTTTTTGATGATAAAGCTAATAGTGCGAAATCTGAGGATTCTGGAAAAACTGTATTAGATATCAAAGGTATGCATTGTGCTAGCTGTTCTACAATGGTTGAGCGGGCACTTAAGAAGGTTGAAGGTGTAAAATCTGTAAATGTAAATATCACAACTAATAAAGCAACGGTTGAGTTTGATTCGAATAAAGTTCATGTTAGCGCTTTAATAAAGACTGTTGAAAGTAAAGGTTATACTGCAGAAGTATCTGGGACTAAGATTAAGACTGATTCTGGTAAAGTTCAAGATGAATTTGCAGATATAAAGAAACGCCTTATGGTAAGTATTATATTAACATTTCCCGTTTTGATTCTTGGAATGTTTTTTATGACAGATCCAATTCCTTATCAAGATTATATTATGTGGATTCTTGCAACACCAGTTCAATTTATAATTGGATATCCTATGTATAAAAGTGCTTATGCTGCTTTAAAAGGCGGTTTCTCTAACATGGACACACTGATTGTGATGGGGACAACGGTCGCATATATGTTTAGTGTTTACACAGTTCTTTCAGGTATAGGACATCAATATTTTGAAGCGAGTGCTGTGCTTATAACAATCGTAATATTTGGAAGGTATCTAGAAGCAAAAGCAAAAGGTAAAACTTCTGAGGCTATAAGTAAATTAATTGGTCTTAAACCAAAAACAGCAACAGTATTTAGAGATGGTAGAGATGTTAAGATTCCAGTTGATGATGTTTTAGTTGGTGACATCATAATAGTAAAACCTGGTGAAAAGATACCTGTTGACGGTATTGTTACTGAAGGACATTCATCTGTTGATGAGAGTATGGTGACTGGTGAAAGTATGCCTGTTGAGAAAAGTAGAGGCGATAATGTTATAGGTGCTACAATAAATAAACAGGGGACTTTTAGATTTGAAGCAACAAAGATTGGTACAGATACAACTTTAGCACATATAATCAAATTAATTGAAGATGCTCAAGGTAGTAAGGCACCGATACAAAGATTTGCAGATATGATTTCTGCTTATTTTGTTCCTGGTGTTTTAATTATCGCATCTTTAACATTTGTTACTTGGTATTTTGTGATGGGTGCATCTATAGATTTTGCAATTCTTACAAGTGTTGCAGTTCTTGTGATTGCATGTCCATGTGCTCTGGGTCTTGCGACACCTACGGCTATTATGGTTGGAACCGGTAAAGGTGCTGCAAGTGGTATTTTGATTAAAGGTGGTGAGGCTCTTGAAACGTCTCATAAGATTTCATCTGTTATAATGGATAAAACTGGTACAATTACAAAAGGTAAACCCGAACTTACTGATCTTGTTGTAACAAGTGATATGAGTGAAGATGAACTTTTGACTATTGCAGCTAGTATTGAGAAAGGAAGTGAACATCCTTTAGCTGATGCTATTGTTAATGGTGCGAATGCTAAGAATCTTAAATTGAAAACTGTTACAGATTTTGAGGCAATTCCTGGTCACGGTATAAAAGCTAGTATTTCAAATGTGAAATATCATATGGGCAATATTAAGCTTATTGGTGAGATGGGCATTAATGCAGAGTCTCATAAAGAAAAGATGTATGCTCTTGAGGATCAAGGTAAGACTGTAATGCTTCTAGCATCTGGTAAGAAATTGTTAGGTATGGTAGCTGTTGCTGATACTATTAAAGATACATCTAAAGAAGCTATTTTAGAGCTTAAGAAGTTAGGCATAAAGGTCTATATGATAACTGGTGATAATAAGCGAGCTGCAAAAACAATTGCAAATCAATGTGGTGTTGATGAATTTTTTGCTGAAGTCTTGCCTAAAGATAAGGCCGGATATGTAAAAAAACTTCAAGGTGAAGGTCATGTTGTTGCAATGGTTGGCGATGGTATCAATGATGCACCGGCTTTGGCTCAGGCTGAGATTGGTATTGCAATGGGTTCAGGGACTGATGTTGCAATGGAAACGGGCGATATCGTGCTTATGAAAGATGATCTTCGTGATGTTGCGAAAGCTATCAAGTTAAGTAGGATGACTATGGTTAAAATAAAACAGAATATGTTTTGGGCATTGATATATAATACGCTTGGAATACCTGTTGCTGCTGGTTTATTGTATCCTATGTGGGGCATTTTATTGAATCCTATGCTTGCAGGTGGTGCAATGGCTTTGAGTTCAGTCAGTGTTGTATCAAATTCGCTTCTTCTAAAGATGCGAAAGTTATAATAGTGAATAGATATAATTAAAATCGTGATATGTATGGCAAATAAACATAAAGTTAAGGGTAATGCTGGTAATGATGTAGGTAATACTAGTATTAAAAATATGAATGGTATTATTAAAATGATTCTAGCTTTTGTAATTATTTTTTCCTTTATGGTTTTTTTAATACAAGGGGTATCACCTGTAGAATATGTTTATTCTAAATTATTTCATGAGTCTATAGATTTGTCAGATACATCTGTAATGTCTGTACTTGCTGATGATGATGCTGTTAAAGGTAATCTGGATGCGAAAGTGACTATTGTTGAATGGAGCGATTTCGAGTGTAGTTTCTGTGCAAGATTTTACCGTGACACATTACCATCTATACAGAAAGATTATATTGATACAGGAAAAGTTAAGTTCATATTTAGGGATTTCCCATTAGAATTCCATACGTCAGCACAGAAAGCATCTGAAGCGGCTGAATGTGCGGGTGAACAGGATTCATATTACTTGATGCACGATATGTTGTTTGAAAATGGTGTATTTGGTGGTGTTGATTCATATAAGCGTTTTGCTTCGGATTTAGGTTTGGATAGGGGTGCTTTTGATGAATGTCTTGATTCAGGTATTATGGCAAATGAGATTGCCAAAGATCTTAATGATGGAAAGGATGTTGGTGTTAAAGGTACACCTGCTTTTATAATCAATGGTCAGTTCATATCTGGTGCACAACCATATTCTGTCTTTAAAGATATTATTGATAAAGAGCTTGCAAGTGTTGTGTAAGTTCTTTTCATAAAACTATAAAAACAATAAGATATAATTAATATTGTGTTAGTTATGAAAAAGGAAATATCTGTAGATCTTCCAGAAGGCAAACTTGGTCTTTTTTGGATTATGGGTGCGTTAGCATTTACTCTTTCTGCGTGGATTATAGGTCATAGTGGTGCACAGAGTCCACTTACGTTTATTGCATTTTTGCTTATGTTGTTTTCAGGTCTTGCCTGGATTGGTGTAAGTGTTGGTGTTGCTCATCATAATAAAACTAATAAATAGAGGTTGGTGTATTTATGTCAGGCATTCCAGAGCAAAAACTCGCTATTGAGTGGTTTGTATCAACAGTTCTTTTTTATTATGGAATATGGGTTGCTGTAAATGTTGAAATGGTTCTTGGTGTGACACAAGCGTCATATATTTTTGCTTTTTTAGTATCTTTTGCAAGTGTTGTTGTGGCTTCGCTTCTTTTGATTAATATTGCAGCTGAAGTTGTAAAAGATCTTTAGGGTTTGGGTTTTATTGTTTTTTTTAAGAATTTTATAACAAGGTTTTTATACATTTTTAATTCTAAGAATTAATTGTTAAATTCAATATCTAAAGTGCTACTTATTTCATAATAACAGGAACCTACGGAGGTTATGCCTAGTTTATGTTCAAATTCACGTTGTACGATTGTTTTATTTAGTAAGTAACTTGCAATGTATACGGTACATGCTGTAGTTACAAGGGAACTTCTTCTATAATATTGGTATTCATCAACGTCTTTATATTGTGTAAGTATTTAAGTTGCTTTTTCTTTAATCTCTTCATCTGCTTTAAGTATATTTACGATTGCATTAACTCTATCAATAGCTTCAATATGGAAGAGACCTGTTTTTTGTCTTGCAGAACTTAAATATTTACTTTTTGATTTAAGGATAACGCCACCGATTGCACATGAATTTTGATTACAAGCTAATCTTAAGGCTGCAACACAATTTTTTTTTTTTTGAGGTTGTTTTAGAGAATCATCTTTTATTATTTGATATATCTTTACAGCATCTTCGAATAATATAGATTTGGATTTGTCTGAAAGTCTTGTTTTACCTAACCACAATTTTAGGTTTTCTTTTTCATTATATGCTTTTGGCAGTTTATCACTAAAATAATATGATTAATTATAATTTTATATTTCTTTAGACTCTTTAATTATTTTCTTAGCGTCTTGGTATACGACACAGCTTTCAGAACAAAGGTTACAGTGTGTACAGTCTTTTTTGATTATGACTTTGTCTTTGATTTCTATTTGTTTTGTTTTACATTTGGATTTGCATAATTCGCATAATGTGCATTTTTCGAATCTGATAATTGTTCTAACTACATCTTCTGCAATTTTAATAGCATCATTTTTAGTTTTTGCTTTTGAGATGATTTGTCCGCCTGCAAATATTTTTGCATTACCAATTTTTGTTTTTACTGAAACAATTCCAAGATTTTTTGAATATCTTGTTGTACCTAAAACATTAAGATAATTTTCAGCATATTCAATGTCAAATTGTCCTTTTAGCATTGATTCAATGCTTATGATTTTATCATGACATGCAGGTTTTCCTTGAGTTATCTGAACTGAATATTTATGTTCTCTGTTTTTTGGAATCATTTGTATGTTGAGTTTTTGGCTAAGGTTCAGAATTTTGTTTGGATGATGTTTCCATCTCCAAAAACCAAGAGAAATATATCTTTTTTCAAGACCGTTTCTTCTTGCCCATTCAATAAGGAAATTTGACCATGCATTATATTCGTTAGGTTTTATTTGTTTTAATGTATTGAATTCACATTCAAGTTGAGCAGGACATAGGAAGCATCCAATTCTCTCTAATCCTGCATCATATAATTTGTTATATTCTAGTTCTTTTTTTATTATGTATAACCAGACATCTATTGATTTCCAGTTAAGGATAGGGTAGACACTTATTTGTTTTGTTATAAATGGATTTTTTTCGGATTCTTTTGAAGTGCTTCTTGAGAATGATTCTAATTTTCGTCTTCCTTCAAATGTGGTACAGCCTTTATCGCCGTATTTAGCATCGATGAATTCTACAAGTGGTTGATATTTTAAACTTTTACAGCACCATCTATAATCTTTTGCAGGTGGACCAAACTTTTCTGCAAGTTTGAAAAAGTCTTTATTATTTTTTATAACATTTATTTTAATTTTTCGTGATTTTGAAACTTTTTTTACATGTTCTATTGTTTCACTAAATTCAAGACCTGTGTCAATAAAAAATACATCAACATCTTTTATTGTTTCTAGGGTAAGGTCAAGCACTACAAGACTGTCTTTTCCACCACTGAATGCTACATTGTTTCTTGTTAGACCTGTTGAATATTTCTTTATTGTCTCTTTTGCTCTTTTTTCAATGGCTGCCATATATCTTTTATTTGCATTCAGAATTTTTTTTATAGATTGATCTTTTGTAGAAAATGTAATGTTGTCTGTTACATCAAGTATTTTTATGTATTGTTCATATGATTTTTCTTTAATTTGACCTAGTGCAACTTTATTGTTTTTTAATATTATTGTTACATAATTGCCTTTTTTTAGAGTTTTATCAAGGTTTTCTATTGCATCTTTTGAGATATATTTACCTTTTAAGTGTCCTGTTGTCTCTTTTGCAGTAAGTTTGTTTTCACGACTTACATCTTTTAGCATGCTTGCGCCCTTTGCTGTTGGTATGAATATGTATCTTTGAAGATCAAATGAAATTAGACCAAACATTTCACCATCAATGATGATTTCTTCGGTTTTGTCTATATCAGGGCGTCTGTTTAAAATGATTATTTTTTTCTTTATGATTTTTGCAGAATGTTCACCATATATTTTTGCTATCGCTTCTGCTATTTTTTTTTTATCATGACTTAATGCGATTTTCACATCTCCAGGTCCTGATATTTTTATTGCTTTGCCTTTATTTCCACATAAGTCACAGGTTTTTCCAGTAAGAGGGACGTTACACTGTTCACACCATCTTACATGGCTTTCAAATTTTTGTGTTATGTTTCGGTTATGTGCCATTAGAGTCACTTATGTTATGTTTTTGATTAAGAATTATATATATTGGTTTATTTATGTTTATTTTAAAATATGAAATTTGTATAATCGTAAGAACTTGTGAAATTATTAATTATAAGATATACAAATATTTCATATTTTGTTATTAAAACTGTTATTTTAGTACGAGCCTAGAGGGATTTGAACCCCCGACACCTAGGTATATCCCATAGCAGCGCATAAATGCTCACCTTTTTTGGATCATAAACTGCTATGTCCGAAGCCTAGTGCTCTATCCAAACTGAGCTACAGACCCAAAGATTATTTGTGTTTTAACTTTTTAAGTTAATCTGTTTTTCTGAGAAAAAATGTGTTGTTGTAGATTAAAAATGTTTATTTAAAAACTGATTTTTATTATGTATTTGATTTGTTGATACTTTTTTGAATCGTATTTAAAAATATGCATCTTTTCGTGCAATCTCTAATGTTAGCATATCTTCTGCGAAATCGTAAAGATTCTGTGCTTCTAATTATTTTTTGATTGATTTTATTCGTCTTGTATTAAATAAATCTGCTTCAATCGGATTTTTAAGAATATATTGAAGGTCATCTTTGTATTTGTATATTAGCTCCTTATAAATATGTTTTGATATTAAGGCTTCTTGTTTTATTAATATCAGATGTTGATTTATATTTTTCATATATTAATGTATCAAATATTTCGTATAGCATCTCGTGAGCTTTTGTAATTCCCGTAATTGATGCAAGTGCTTCAATTCTAGAGTCTATCACGTCTTTTTTTAATTCATCGTTATTTATTTCCGAACCGAGTTCTTGAAGCCTATCGTCCATTATACACATTGATAAATAATTATCCAATTCCGGTGTAATTTTGTGTATAATTTCAGTTATATATGTTATATGGTCTAATTCGCTTTGTTTAATAAGTATATTTATATTTGTTTCAATTGATTCATTAAAATAAATGATATCTTCTAATTTATGTAATTCATCTTTTGATGGAAGTCTTTTAAACATAATATTGTTATTATAAAATCTAACTTTATATTATTCATTGCTGTAAAGTCGTAAAAGTATTGTTTAGTTTAGAAATAGGTTTCTTCTCTTATGATTTTGAATTTAAGTATATCTTTTGTGAATCTTTTGAGGTTTATTGCTTCAATTTTTTTGTATATGGATTGTGTTTTTATTGTATTGAATTTGTTGTATTTATCTATGTCTTCCATAATCTCTTTAAAATCATCAGAATATTTATGTGTTATTTGTTCGGTTAATTTTTTGGTTACTCCTGATTCAAGTTCTATCATTTTTGAGAGATCAATATATTATGTAAGGAATTTATAGACTTTAGCGGTTTCATTCAATCTTTTTTGAAAATCATAAGGACCTTCTTGCTTTATTGCGTCTCCGCATTCTTTTGAAACCCTATTTATAAATTGTATATTTATCATTTTTTGATATGTTATTCTTTCAAAAAGTTCATATAACAATTCATGTGCTTCTATAATTCCAGATATTTCTGCTAATGATTCTGTTTTCACATTATTGATATTATATTGTAATCTTTGTTTTTGTTCGTCTGCATTATTTATATTTATTAATTCGGTTTCAGCATTAAAAACTTCTAAATATTCATGAATGTTTGGTGCTAGTCGAGTTATAATATTATCAAGATATGTGTCAGAATCTAATTTACTTTGATGTGCAAGCATTTTTTTGTTTTTGTCGATACTTTGATTAAATAATCCAATATCTTTAATTTTATTTAATTCTATATCTGATAGATCTCGTTGAACAATCATATTGTTATTACAAATGTTTAATTTTATATTTGTTACTTGTAGAATATAACAGTTAATGTGTGGTTAGAAGTGACCTTTTAAAGTTTTTCAAATCGGGGTCAATCATTATTCAAGATTCTTAATAAGCTCTTCAACATCTTTTTTGTTTTTTGTTGCGTTTAGAAGTTCGATTGCAAGTTGTTTTTTAAGTGTGAAATATTTTTCAAATATTTCTTCTTGTGATATGTTTTCATTATTATAACGTCTCATAATTGCAGAATCTCTACCACCAGGACAACCATTTTTTCGAAGACAGCAATAAGACATTGAACCAAAGCAGACTAAGTCTGAATCCCAATCATGTTTTTTAGAAAAAGCGTCTTTTATTTTTATAAATTCTTCTTGTGTAAGGCCTATTGCATTTAGGACTGTGTCGCGTATACATACTGAGCCGAATGTGAGATCATATCCCGGTTTGCAACAGAATGCAAGGGATCTTAGGTCTCCGCCATGGCAAAGTGGTACTGGTGCATCGCTCCATCCGGGAACATCTCTTGTATTAGCTGGGTTTATGTGTGTGTTCTCCATAAGTATCATCTATTATTTGATTAATTCTAATATCTTATCTTTTGCTGTTTTTGCATCAGTTTGTCCTTTTGTCTCGCGTATGATTTGTCCTACAAGGAAATTGATTGATTTGTAGTTACCGTTTTTATAGTCTTCAACAGCTTTTTCATTTTTTGATATTATATCTTTTGCAATTTTATTTAAATCCATTTTTGTTTCTAAATTAAGTCCAAGTTCTTTAGCAACTGTATTTGGATCTTTTTTGATTTCAACCATTTTTCTTAATATCTGTTCTGTGGTATGGTCTGTATATTTCTTATTGTTAAAATCTGTAAAAAGTGTTATAATCCATTCTTTTTTAAGGCCTGAATTTGCAAATTTTATGTTGTTCCAATTAAGAGTTTTCTTTAATTGACCTGAAAGCCATGCTGCTGCTATTTTTACGTCAATTTTGTCAGATATCTCTTCAAAAAGGTCTGCAATGGCTTTTTCAGATACGATGCTTTCTGCAGTTTTTTCGTTTATCTTATATTCTTTGACAATACGTTTTAGCCTTTCTTCAGGTAGTTCAGGTAATGATTTTTTTATGTCTTCAATCTGTTTTTTTGTTATTGTAATTTTTGTGAGATCTGGTTCAAAAATGTAACCATAATCAGATTCAGTTTCTTTTTCTCTTGATTCTTTTGTAATATTAAGTTTTGCGTTCCACATCCTAGATTCTAAAGTTATTGTTCCGCCACGGCGTATGACATTTTTTTGTCTTATTTCTTCATATTTAAGTGCCTTTTCAACAAATTTTGTTCCTGTTATGTTTTTTATTTCGACTCTCTGACCCATTTTACCATCTATGGTTGTAGATATATTACCATCGGATCGCATACTTGCATCGCTTGTAAAATCATATATTCCGAGGTATTCCATGATTTGACCGAGTTTTTGAAGATAATTTCTTGCACTTTCAGGCGAATCAAAATCAGGTTCAGTAACAACTTCAATCAATGGTGTTCCAGCCCTATTGTAATCTACAAGAGTGTATTGTTTTCCAGCATCATTTATATGAATTAGTTTTCCAGGATCTTCTTCAATGTGTAATCTGTTTATCCTTATTTTCTTTTTTTTGTCAGCAATATCTATCATGACATAACCTGCTTCTGCAAGAGGTATTTCATATTGTGTTATCTGATAATTTTTGTTCATATCTGGATAAAAATAGGTTTTTCTTGAGAAATATATTTCGCCTGCAATTTTACAGTTTAACGCAAGAGCTGCTTTAATTGCTGAATCTATTATTGTTTTATTTACAGATGGTTTTGAGCCTGGAAGTCCAAGGCATGTCGGACATGTTAATGTGTTTGGTTCTAATTCTGTTTTTTTTGAAGAAATAGGATTACCACAGCTACAGAACATCTTACTTTCAGATTTTAGCTGGATATGCGTTTCAAGACCAATCATTACAGACATATATTTTTACACCATCGTAAAGTTATTAATTGTTAGTGTTTAGTTATATTATA
Organism: Nanobdellati archaeon; assembly: GCA_019429005.1. Taxonomy (GTDB): domain Archaea; phylum EX4484-52; class EX4484-52; order EX4484-52; family GLR71; genus JAHYJR01. The sequence continues at coordinate 22,040 of JAHYJR010000006.1, forward strand.
AGTTAATATTTAGTTATATTATAAGTTAATATTAAATTGATATTATAAATTAGTATTATAATTTAATATTATAAATTAATATAAGAAATGTTTTTATTTATATCTTTTAATGGTTTTTGATTATGGTTGATTATACATCTCTTGCGGATATTGCAAAACGATTTGAAGATGAATTTGATGATTTGAAAAGTAATAAACTCAAATTTGTAAAAAGTGCGAAAACAGATCTTAAAAAGTTTTGGCCTGCTGTTGAAAAGATTAGATATCTATCAAAATATAGATCTTATACTGATACAGAATGGCTTATAAATGGCAAACAAGAAGCCATAGTCTTAGCAAATATTGATCGTAGTGAACAGCCTGAAGAAGATGGTCTTTATGGGACAATATTTAAGCGAGATCTTATTTTTATTGAAGATGCGTTTTTTAAGCTTGATTTTAGGATTGATTGGGATAAGAGACGTGGCGGTTCAAATAAAGAATCATTTACAACGCATGAGCTTACTGAAGAACGTCTTTTGAAAGTGCTTGCAGATGATAGGGTATTCAAATCTTTTGTTAATACAATAACTAGGATAAAAAAGAAATATTCAAAATGATTTTAGAATGGCAATCCTTTCATATTTTTCATCATTTTTGACATCGGATTGTTTTTTATCATTTTTCCGCCTTTCATTTTTTTCATCATTTTTTTAGTCTTATTAAAATTTTGTATAAGTTCTCTGATGTCTTCAGGTGTTGTGCCTGAGCCTTTTGCGATACGTTCAATTCTACTTATATCAAGTAATTTTGGTTCCCGTTTTTCAGCTTTTGTCATGGAATCCATCATATATTTCCATTTAACCATATTTTTTTCTTGTTTATCAAGCAGGTCTTTAGGTATTTTAATATTACCCATACCTGGTATCATTTCAAGAATCTTGCTGATTGAACCCATTTTTTTTGTGCTTTCAATCTGTTCATAAAAAGTCTCAAGTGTTATATCACCTTTTAGCATATCTTCAATATGTTTAGGTGATATTGCTTCTTGTGCTTTTTCAAGAAGTGTTTCAAGATCTCCCATACCAAGAAGTCTTGATACGAATCGTACAGGGTCATAGATTTCAAGTGCGTCTGTTTTTTCACCTGTCCCTATGAATTTTACTTTTACATTTGCGACATAACATGCTGAAATTGCACCACCACCACGAGCTGAACTGTCCATCTTTGTTAGAATTATTCCTGTAAGTCCTATAAGTTTATTGAATTCGGTTGCTTGTATCTTTGCTGCTTGACCGATATCTCCACTTAAAACAAGCAATTTATCATCTGCTTTTATTAGTTTATCAATATCTTTAATTTCTTCTGCTAGTTCTCCATCGATTGCGGAACGTCCGGCAGTATCTATAATTATTACATTTTTTGCTTTTAGTTGTTCAAGACCTGTCTTTACAATTTTTACAGGATTTTTTTCTTTTGCATCTCCATATACACTTACATCTAGTTTTTTTGATAGCTGTAGTAATTGTTCAAATGCTGCAGGTCTCCAAGTATCACAAGATATAAGACCTACTGAAAGGCCTCTTTTAAGATATAATCTGGCAAGTTTTGCGGTTGTAGTTGTTTTACCTGAACCAAAAAGTCCAACAAGCATGATTTTTTTGTTCTTGATTTCAAGTGTGTGTTTTTCTTTTCCTAGAAGTTCAACAAGTTGATCATATACTATTTTCACAACATGTTCACGTCGTGTTATACCTGGTGGTAATTTTTCTGTAAGTGCTTGTTCTTTGATTTTATTGCTTAGTTCGATAACTATTTTCACATCTACATCAGATTGTATAAGTGATCTTTGTATATCTTTTATAAGCTCTTCAATAGCTTTTTTGTCTGCAATACCCTTTTTTGTAAATTTAGAGAGACTTTCTTTTATTCTATCAAACATATTCTTAATTTTGGAGCAAATTTTAAATATTGTTTGGATTTAAAGGGTACATATTGTGGATGTTCTTTATTTTAAGCTATATTTTTTGATTTTGGATTTTTGAATTGTAATTATAAGATCGGACTTTTAACAAAAACCTTAAATAGTTAATCCCACTTAATTATATAGTTAAGAGATAAGGGATACTTTGATAAGTAATCGTAACAAGTGTATAAACGTGATTGATTACCTTATTTTTGTTATATTTATAGTTTTTATATATAGGTGATAATATGGATGCATTACCAGATCAGATGGGTTATGACCGAACAATTGTTGTTTTTTCTCCTGATGGCAGATTGTTTCAGGTGGAATATGCTAGAGAAGCTGTTAAATCAGGTTCTACTGCAGTTGGTGTTGTTTATAAGGATGGTGTTATTCTTGCAGCACAGAAAAAGGTTTCAAAACTTCTGAAATTTAGTGAAAAAATCTTTCAAGTTGATGACCATATTGGTCTTGTCGCAACTGGTATAGTTGCTGATGCAAGAGTGCTTGTGGATTCTGCAAGAGTTAAATCTCAGCAGAATAGTCTGATTTATGATGAACCCTCATCATTATATTCTATAGCTAAATACTTAGCAGACAAACAACAGCTTTATACACAGCATGCGGGTGTTAGACCCTATGGCGTATCTATGCTTATAGGAGGCGTTACAAGCGAACCTTCTTTGTATGAGACTGATCCAAGTGGTCTTTTGGTAGAATGTTTTGCAAAAGCAGTAGGTCGTGGTGCGTCAAAAGTCAATAAACATTTTGAATCTGCTTATAAGTCTGATATGAATAAAGATGCCGCTTTAAAGTTTGTTATAGAGGGAATGAAAAAAGAATCTAAGTTTACTGCAGAAAATCTTAGTATAACTATTATTGATAAGTTCGGATTTACTAGGTTAGATTTATCCGAGATAAAGAAACTTGGTGTATGATTAAAGATCTGATGTAATATGGTAAGTTCTAGACAGGTTATTGCAAGATACTCAAAATTTGGACAGACTTTTGAGATTCTTGCAGATTCTGAAAAAGTAAGAGAATATAAGGAAGGTCTTCTGCTAGACATACAAGATGTTGTTATTAGTACATCTATTTTTAAGAAAATAACATTTGCAAAAAAGACAGATTCAGGTCAGCTTATGCAAGAACGTGCAGCTACAGCTGATCGTGTTGATGAAGAAACTTTGATTAAGGTTTTTGGAACTTCTGATTTTTTAGAGATTTGCAAGATAATCTTACTTGAAGGTGAAGTGCAATACACAATTGAGCAGAGAAATGAATTTCTTGAGATGAAATTTAAGCAGATTGCATCAATCATAGCAAGTCAGGCTATTGATCCAATACGTAAGGTGCCACATCCACAGGATCGAATTGAATCTGTAATCAAGGAATCTCGAGTTAAGATTGATATGTATAAGTCTGCAGAATCACAACTTAAAGATGTTCTTAAAGCAATATCAATATTAATGCCAATTAGGATGGAAGTTCAAACTATTGAGATTATGGTTGGTGTTCAGTATGGTAATGCTGTAAAAAAAATAATTACTGATATGACTGTTTTAAAAAATGAAAAGTGGACTGGCTCAAATTATATCGCAACGGTATCTGTTGGTGCTGGGCTTGTTGATACTTTTTATGGTAAATTGAATAAGATAACTCATGGTAATACTGTTAGTAAGGTAATAGAATAATTAATATATTTATTAAAATTGATAAAGAGGTGTTTTTGATGGCAAAACTTTCTGTAAAGATAACTAAGAAAGATGATAAGAAAAGTGTGGTAGGGACTGCTAGTAAATCTAAGACTGTAGTTTCTAAAAAGACAGAGGTTGTTGAAGCTAATAAGGCTGTAACTAAAAATAAACTTAATGTTATAGTGACTGTTAAAGAAAATAATAATCCTGTGCGAATTGTTAAAAATGTTCAGACTGTTAAAAAAACAGATACACGTCGTGAAGTGGAAGAAACCGTAATTGTTGTTCCTGGTGATCTGTTAGAAGATAACTTGAATGTTCTTGCCGGTTTAGGTACATATCGTGATGGTAGTAAAGTTTATTCAAAATATACAGGACTCCTTAAAAAAAGAGATCATATGATTACTGTAATACCTTTAAATGGTGTTTATGTGCCAAAGAAAGGTGATTTTGTTATAGGTGAAATTAAATCATCTAATTTTTCAAATTGGTGGGTTGATATTGGAACTGCATTTAATGCAAAACTTCCTGTAATGGCTGTACCTGAATTTATTGAGCGTAATGCAGATCTTTCTAAATTTTATAAGAATGGTGATCTTGTTTTTGCACGAGTAGATAGTGTTACATCAGATCCTGTTATACCTTTATTTATGAAAGATAGGATGTGCAGAAAATTGTATCATGGTCGTGTTATTGATATAATCCCAACAAAAGTACCAAGATTAATTGGTCGTGAAGGTACAATGATACATCTTATAAAAGATAGTTGTAAATCTGTTATCAATGTTGGTCAGAATGGTCGAGTATGGGTCAAAGGCGGCGATGAATCTCTTGCAGAACGTGCTATAAAGATGGTTGAAATGTTTGCTTATAAAAGTGGACTTACTGATATGGTGTCAGATTTTTTAGAGTCTGAATTAAAAAATAATAAATCTAAGGTTAGTGTTTCTGAAAACACTAAATCTTAATTCATGTATTAAAGGTGTTATGATATGAGTGGTGCAAAGAGACCAAAAGAATATGAAAAACTTATTGTTAAAGGTAAAAGATGTGATGGGCGAAAAATAGATGAACTTAGACCTCTTACGATTAAAGTTGGTGTTATAAAAAGAGCTAATGGTTCAGCTTATGTTGAATTAGGTAAAACAAAAGTGTATGCAGCTGTATATGGTCCAAAAGAACTTCATCCAAGACGGCTTGTAGAAGATGATAAGGCTGTTCTTTCTGTAAAATACAGTATGTTAGCATTTTCTGTAAATGATCGTGCAAGACCTGGTCCAAATAGGAGATCTACTGAGATTTCTAAAGTTGTAAAACATGCTCTTGAGCCTGTTATATTTCTTGAAGAATTTCCACAGCTTAATATTGAGCTTATTGTAGATATAATTCAAGCTGATGCTGGAACAAGGACTGCTGCTGTTATTGCTGGTTCTGTTGCTCTTGCTAATGCAGGTATACCTATGAAAGGGTTAGTTTCTGCATGTGCTGCAGGGAAAGTTGATGGTGAGATTCTGTTAGATCTTAATGCGCCTGAAGACAATTTTGGTGATTCTGATCTTCCTATTGCTATGACATCAACTGATAAGAAAATAACGCTTATGCAACTTGATGGCGTGATGACAAAAGCAGAAATACAGAAAGCTATTATTTTAATTAGAAAAGGGAATGATTATATTATTTCCAAACAGATAGAAGCATTGAAAGGTGTATATCAATGATTGAGACAAATAAAAATTATATAAGGCAGAATATTGCTATAAAACGTCTTGATGGTAGGACATATAAAGATTTTAGAAAGCTTAGTGTTGAGACTAATTTGATTGAAAAAGCTGAAGGTTCTGCTCTTGTTACACTTGGTGAAACTAAAGTACTTGTTGGTGTAAAGATGGATTTAGGTACACCATTTCCAGATTCTGGAGATGTTGGAATTCTTATGACAAATGCTGAACGATCACCTATTGCAAGTCCTGAATTTGAAAGTGGTCCCCCAAATGATGATACTATTGAGCTTGCACGTGTTGTAGATAGAGGTATTCGTGAGTCTGGATGTATTGATTTTCATAAACTTTGCATAAAAGAAGGTGAAAAAGTATGGATGGTCTTTGTTGATATCTCTATATTAAATAATGATGGTAATTTATTTGATGCTGCAGCAGCTGGTGCTATTTCAGCTTTACTTACTGCAAAAATACCAAAATTAAATGATAATGGTACTGTAAATAGGAGTGAATATGATGGTGCTTTAGTCGTAACTGATTTACCTATCATGGTTACAACTGCATTAATAAATGGTGTCATGGTTGTTGATCCTACAGCAGATGAAGAAGAAGTTATTGAAGGACGGGTTCATGTAACTTCAATTGAAGCTGGTATTTGTGCTATGCAAAAATCAGGGTCATGCGAGTTTACTGAAGAACAGATAATGACTGCAATAGATAATTCTATTGCAATGGGTAAAGAATTAAGGAAACAATTAAAAAAGAAATAATTGTTAACATAGAGCCTAGTGGAAATGCTTATAAAGCTTTAGTTGTAAAGGGTATATTAATTCTTTATAAGTTTTCATTAGGAATTTTATATTTTATTTAAAGGTTGATAAACATGTCAGGTACCAAGAAAGTGGGTAGTGCTGGTAGATTCGGAAGCCGTTACGGTAGGAAGATACGTGTACTAGTAAATAATATTGAAAATAAATCAAGAGGTATATACGAATGTCCTCATTGTCTTAAAAAATCTCTATCAAGAGAAAATGCAGGTATTTGGGTCTGTAAGTCTTGTAAGGTTAAATTTACAGGTGGTGCATATAGTCCAGTGACTTCTGCATCTAAAGTGATTTCACAAGCTCTTGCAAAACTTAAATCTAGTATTTAAAGTTGTGATAATTATGTATATATGTTTTAAATGTCGTACTGAAGTACCAATTGAGAATCCTAATGTGATTCTCAGCTGTCCTAAATGTTCAGGACGTGTATTTTTTAAAAGTAGGCCAAAGGTTGTTATAACACATAAAGCTCGTTAATATTTGATTTGGTGTGGTTTGGATGCATCTTAATGCAAAAATATCTATTGATACACCTTTTAATGATATAATCTATAGGTCTTTAATTCCTGATATGGTAAGCACAAGTAAAGTTCAACTTAGTGCTTCTAATAAGGATGTTTTAGAATTTTCATTTTCTGCAAAAGATATTAGTTCAATGAGAGCTAGTTTTAACACGTTATTTCAATTATTAAAGCTTTCTACAGAAATATTAGAGTATAAAGATTATGATAAATAATATATTAAAAAGAATATATTAATACTAAAAATAGTATATTAAATTAGTGATATATATGGATCCTGACACAATGAGAGAAATGACAATGCATTATCAGCAGCTTCAGCAACAGATTGATGCTGTAATGATGCAAAAAGAGACTGTTAAGATGCAGATACTTGAAATTGAGAATGCGTTATCTGAACTTAAAGGGTATACTGGTGATGTATATAAGAGTTCAGGTGTTCTTATGTTAAAAACGACTCCAGATGGTGCTACTAAAGCACTTGTTGAGAAAAAAGATGTTCTTGATCTGCGTATAAAAACATTGCAAAAGCGTGAATCTTCAGTGCGTGAGGAATTGTCTGTGATACAGATACAACTTAATACGCATATGAAAGAGAATGGTTTAATCTGATTTTATTTTTTAGTCTGTTATATTTATATGCAAGCTTGCTATTAATATTATAATGAACAAAAACGTTTCTTCAAAAAAAGGTAAGATCAAACCTACAGATGTAAAACCTTCAGATGATATTGAGCGTGCAAGTCAATTTATACGTCAGAAGGCTATATCTAAGCCTAAATCGTTATGGATTATGTATTTAACACTTATGCTTATTATTTTTTTCAGTATGATTATGTTCTTCTTATTTGAATATCCATTTAATATTTTTGCTGTTGTGTATCTTGTTCCTATTGCGTCATATGGGATTATGTATATTATGAAACGTGGAAGGGTTGGTAAATATCATATGTTTCGTAAAGTCACTTTGTCCCTTTTTATATTATATACTTTATTTGTTCCATGGGTTATGATTTATATGCTTGTTTAATAGTGTTTAGGGGCTGTTTATTGAGATTAATATTCTTTAAATTTATTATAAAACCGAAAAGTATATATATACTCTTATACCTTATATTTCTATGCTGATATCTCACTATAATCTTGTATCTATTATGGTTTGATAAAAAATGTAATGGTTTTGATATTTATGGAAGATAATATGGTTCTTGATGATGTAGATAATTTAGTTGTTAAAATTATTAAAAAAGAAGGTAAACCTTTGTCTACTTATCTTATTGCAAAACTTTGTGATATATCTTGGGCAACTGCAAATAGCCATTGTTATAAACTCAAATCAATGAGTGTTTTAGATGGTAAGCTTGAATCTGGAAAGATTGGTGCAAGAAAGAAAGTTATCTGGTGGATGAAAGAGTAATTATTATTATTTTTTGTTTTATTGCTTGTTATAGTATCGTTTTTTAATAGGTTTTATCTATTTTTAGATAGGTTTATAATGTTTATTCAAAATAATTTCTATTGGTATTATGTCATTTGAAAACATTATTGGTTCGAAGAGTAAGATTTCAATTTTAACTCTGTTATTTTCAGATATCGCTGTAGGCTATACTTTTCTGAAACTGTCTAAAGTGTCTGGTGTGCCTTATTCTGTTGTGCATCGTGATATGAAACTTTTAAAAGCTGAAAATTTTGTTATCTTGAAAAGAGTGGGTAATAAATGTATTGTTACGTTGAATAATGACCATATTGATTTTGAGAAGATTAAATATCTTTTTGAAAAAAAGGTCTCTGTTCTAAAAAAATTATTTAAATCAGAAAAAGGACTTATATTTGTTCATCATAATGCAGATCCTGATGCTGTGGGAAGTGCAATTGCCCTCGCTCGTGGACTTGCTCAAGGTGGTTTAAAGTGTGATATAGTTGCATTAGATGGTTTAAGCAAGCAATCTAAAGCGGTCTTGACTAAATATCCATATCCAATACTTGAAACGGTTGAATCATTTCCTGATTTAGTATTTATTTTAGATACATCATCTTATGAGCAGATAAATAATATTGAAATACCTGAAACGTCAAAGGTTGTTGTGATTGATCATCATACTCGTGGTACAATTGCTAAACGTGCAGACCTTAAACTTATTGATACCGAAGCGCATGCTACGGGTATTCTTGTGTATGATCTTCTTAAGAGCTCAGGTGTAAAAATCACAGCTGAAATAGCTTTTTTCTTGCTTGTTGCAATTGTTGCAGATACGTCGTTCCTCAGGCTTGTAAATAGCAAAGATCTTAAGATTGTATCACATCTTATGGAATACACTAGTTTGGATGATGTCATATCAATACTTTCTGTAAAAGTTGATCTTTCTCAAAGGATTGCAATATCAAAAGCGGTTGCACGCTCAAAAGTATATCGTTTTGATCGTCTTATTGTTGTGCTTTCGAAAGTTGGTTCTTTTGAATCTGCTGTTGCAAGAACGTTTGTAAATTCTTTTGCAGATATAGCTATAGTTGAGAATGTGCATTCTGGTAGTGTTAGAATTAGTGGACGAGCAAGAACACATTTAGCTGATAAAATTAATCTTGCAACTATATTTAAGTCTATAGGACCTTTGATAAAAGGTAATGCTGGGGGTCATGTGACTGCTGCATCTGCTAATGGAACTGATGATTCCAAGATGTATGAAGTACGGGCACAGTTGTTTGATAAAATTTCAAAAATATTTAAGGTTGCTCCTAAACAAATTTAAAGCTATTTATTCTTATATAGGATAGTCGTTTTTATATGACCTATAGGTGTTTATTATGGATGGGCTTGATGAAATATTATTCCAGATTACAGAGCTTAGTGAAGATCGACGTGTTCCACGAAATGTGAGAGTATCTGTTGAACGTGTGTTAGGGGATCTTCAAAATCCAGAAACATCAATTACTGTCAAATTAAATGGAGCTATATCTGTTCTTGATGAAGTTTGCAATGATACAAATATCAAGCCATTTACAAGGACACAAATTTGGAATTTAGTTACAATACTTGAGGAATTTCAATCAGAATTAGATTAATTTTATTAATGTTTATATATAATATATAATTAGTATATTTAGAGGCGATATCATAATGGGTTTATTTAGTAAAAATACAGTAGATTCTGTTTCAACTGATGCAGACTATATCGAAGTAGATGAACAGGGCAATAATTCAAAAGGCCATTTTCTTATAAGAATTGAAAATCTGTCTGATTTTAATGATACGACTGTTATTCAGCAATACATCCGTAATGGTGATATTATATGGGTCAAGATAAAATCATTGAGAGAAAAAGATATGAGTGAACTTAAAAGAGCAATTGATCGTTTAAGGAAGACTTGTGTTGCAATAAATGGTGATATTGCAGGCGTTGATGAAGATTTTATTGTTCTGACACCACCTGGTGTTAAATTACATAGAATGGAATAATTTTCCATTTTTTTTGGTTAAGGCATATTTTTATGTCTTGTTACCGTTTTTTTTAATTTTATAGTATTTTTAATCTTGTTTAACTAGATTATTCAAGATTTTGCTTAAGTTAAAGTATTCAAGATTTTGCTTAGGTTAAAGTATTCACGATTTTGCTTAGGTTAAAGTATTCAAGATTTTGCTTAAGTTAAAGTATTCAAGATTTTGCTTAAGTTAAATTATTCAAGATTTTGTTTAGGTTAAAGTATTCAAGATTTTGCTTAAGTTAAAGTATTCAAGATTTTTATATTATATTATCTATAATCTTGTCTAAGTCAAATTCTTCAAGATCTTCGTATTCTTGTCCTGTTCCAAGGAATGTTATTGGTTTTTTAATTGTGTGTGTTATAGAAAGTGCAGCTCCGCCTTTTTGATCAATATCCCATTTTGAGAGTATTACGCCATCTATGCCGACTTTATTGAATATTTCAGCTTGTCTTATTACATCATTACCGGCTAGGGCTTCTGTTACGAGAAATTTTATATCTGGATTATTGACTCTAGTTATTTTTTCAAGTTCTTTAAGGAGATTTATGTCTTGATGTGTTCGTCCTGCTGTATCTGCAAGGACAACATCAATATTTTTTGATTTAGCATATTTTACTGCATCAAATATTATCGCTGCTGCATCTGCACCATAGTCCTGTTTGATTATCTTTATATTCAATGTGTTGGCATGGTATTCAAGCTGCTGTATTGCTGCTGCACGGAACGTGTCACCTGCTGCAAACACACAAGAATATCCCTGGTTGAGTAGTTTGTGTGCTAATTTTGCTAAATTAGTTGTTTTTCCAGCACCATTAAAACCTAAAACCATTATCAATGTTGGTTTTTTCTCTATTTTGTTCTTATCTATGATTGAGTATATATCTAATTTTTCTTGATTAAGTATTTCTCTTACAGAATCTTTGAATGTTGTTTCAATTATATCTTTAATTTTTGTACGTTTTACAGATTGACCCTTTAAATTATCTTTTATGTTAGAACAGATCTTTTCTGAGACTTCTATTGCAACATTATTTTCAAGAAGTATCATTTCTAGGTTAAAAAGAATGTCGTCAAGCGCGTCTTCAGTTATCTCTTTTTCGCTTACGGTTTTTGTTATTGTTTCTTTTGTATCATCAATCTTTTTTGTTATATCCTCTATTACTGATGAGAGCTTTTTTTTGAGAAATCCAAACATAGGCAAATACCTTTAGTTATTTTTCTTTAGGTCTTTGTTCATATTTTTGTTTTGTAATTGTTCAAATTCTGAAATTATTGATATACTTTCTTGTTCAATTATAGCTATATTATTATCGATATCTTTAAGCTGTTTATTTAGATTTAATTCTAATTGTTCTGTTGTTTTTATTGCGTCTTTTAGATCTTTTTTAATTAGTATGCCAGCTCCTATGCTTGTTATGACTTGTTTTGTCTCTGGTATTGTTGCATCTACAGAAATTCCTGCACCTATTGGTACAATAGTTTTTGTATTTTCTTTTGTGTCTTTTAATCCTTCAAGACACTGTTTTGCTGTTGCGACTTCCATTATTCTAGAATTAATTTCCATTTTATATTGATTTAATTGCATGACTTGTTGTTTTAGTGTCTCAAGTTCCATATATTTTTGTTCTATTTCGTTATTCATTAAAAAAACCTGTATTATTATTTTATCTTAAGCGTTTATAAAACCAAGTGCTTCATCTATTCTTGAGATTTCAGGTCCTGTTGTTAATTCGCCTATAAGGAGACCATTTGAATTTGCTATAATACCACTTTTTATAAATGAACCTCCAAAATTGACTGAACCTATATCACCTTCAACTTTTAGACAGTCTTTTACAAATTCAAAATCTTCTTTTTCTACATCCATGTTTAGAAGAAATCCTTTATTTGTTGTAATTGCTAATGCTCCTACTATGTCATTATTTAGAATTGTTCCAACTGTGACTGGTACCTTTAAAGTATCTTCAATTTCTTTCTTATTTTTTTCTAGTTTTTCAGATATAATGCAACCTTTGTCGTTTGTAAGTATTAGATTTCCTAATGCTGTATATTTTGTCTCTAGTTTTGTTAGTGTTATATTTTTGTCTATTTTAGCTAAATTATTTTTGAGTTTTTCAAATTCATGGTTTTCTATTGTATTTGGAACTAATAGACCATTTGAGTTACCTGCTAAAAAGATTCCGACATATTTTGTACTTGCAATTGTTGTTTCTATCACATCTGTTTTAAATACTTCGGAGTCTTTAGTTTTTTTAGAAATTATCATATATTTGTCAGTTGCAATACCGTAAAGTCCAACATTTGGGTTGCTATCAATTTTTATTTTTGCGATATGCATATTAATAACCTTTTTTAAAAAAATAAGTAGGTGTTAAGGCATTATTTTTTTGCCTTAACATTTGTTTTTGTATCTTCAGATTCTGCTTTTTTAGGTTTTGCTTCGTTTATTTTAGGTTTATCTTCAGATACTGTTTTTGTTTTATCATCTTTTTTTGGTTTAGATTCTTTTTTGTCTGTTGTTTTTGGAGTTTTATCTGATTTTTTAGGAGTTGCTTTTTCGTCTGTCTTTTTAGGTTTTTCAGTTGCTTTTACATCTTCAGTCTTTTTAGAATCTGCTTTTTCATCAGTTTTATCTATTTTTTTAGGTATTTCGAATTTTACATTTTCAAGTTCTACCCAAGCAATTTTTTTGTCTTCGACTTCTTCTGTTAACACCTGTACCTTGACTTTTCTTGGAGGGTTTTGTTTTCCATTTACCCATATGTGTTTGTTAAGTTCAGGTCCTACTTTAACATTGTCTGCTTTCATATGTTTTAATGTGAATGCTTTGAGGACTGTTATAGCTTTCTTACTTCTTCTTTTTATTGATGTTTTCCATGCATCTCTTAGTGGGATTGTGTATAATCGTTCCATAGATAATCAGCTCCAAATTAGTAATCGATTGTTTGGCTTCTTCTCCATTGCCTACTTTTGAATCTTTTGATACTTTTAAATCGTGCTCTAAGGAGTCCAAACAATTTTAAATCTGCCCATCTTGGTGCAGGTTTAGCTTCTTTTCTTACTGCTATTAATCTGATTTTTTTTGAATATTTTTTTATGCTTGACATATTTATCACTTACGTTTTATATTCCAGCTTGGTTTTGTCATTATTTTATTTATTATGCTTTTTAGCATTTCGTCATTAATGTTTCCCCGTATCATGCCTTGTTGGAATAATTGCAATATATATACTTGTAATTGCATAGCAAAATCGGGTTTTGTGGCTTTAATGGTTCCGAGGCGTTTAGAAGCATCAGGTGTGAGTACTTGTGACATTATTTTCCTAAGCTCAGTATCCATTTGTTCTGCTTCATTTAGTTGATTTTGAAACGGGTTTTGATGCTGCTGGTTTATCTGTTGTTGTTGTAGTAGTCGTCTCTTCCGTAGTTCCTCGAGTTCCGTCATCTTTTTTCACTTGTGTTTCTTTTTCTGAATTTACTTTTAAAGCCATATTATCTAACATTTTCTGGCCTAATGGTGTAATTGATCTGCCTTTTTTCTCTTTTTTCACAAGGTTTGCAGCCTCAAGTTGTTGTAAACATTTTCTTATGATGTTTCCAGAACCATCACGTTGTCTTTCTGGTTTGTATCCTCTGTTTTTTCGACCGCCATAAGCTGTTTTGAGTCTTCCAGTACCAATTATTTTATTGACATAAACTTTTCTTAATATTGATGCAGCACGAACATACCACCAATCTTTATTAGATGGTACTCTTTCTCTTGAAGAACTGGTTTTTACGAATGTAGCCCATTCTGGTGCTTTGACATTTTCATTCTTTTTTAATTCTTGTGCTGTTGCTTCTATAAGCTTGTTTGGATTTACATCATATACAGTAATCATTATTTACACCGTCTTTTTTATTTTTCAGAAATTAGCATAGTTCGCTATCTCATAATTATAAAACTATAATTAATTATGAGTGATACATTTATAAATCTTGCTTTTTTCGTTTTTGTTTTATTTCCGTTATATATGGTATTCGTTTGATATTTTTACATTCAAGGCATGTTATTATTATTTGATGTTTTTCTGAATCTATTCTATGTCTTGAATTTGTTCCCAATTTGAAGAATGTATTACATTTTCTACAAAATTGTCTTTTATATGGTAAAGGTATTGGCAAATTAAACTTTTTTCCAATATATCTTGCAATTGTTACATATCTTTTTGCTAAGGTTGGTTCTTGTTTTTTTGCTTCTGAAAAAAGTATCTTTATCCTTTCAAGTGCAAGATCTTTTTGCCAGTTTGGTTTCTTACCTCTTTGAATTTTCTTGAAAGCCATTGGTTTATTAATATCTGTATATATTTATAAACGTTATTTGATTATCTTAATTTTGGTTTTAGGTTTGCGTTTTTCATGTATTCTTTTATTTTTTCTATGTGGTTATCTCTGGTTATTCCATAGATGTTTGAATCAAGAAGTGCATCTTTTATCTTTTCTTTTGTTATTGTGTTTGTTTTTATGCTGTAATCGTTGAAAATGCCACTGTTTCTATTGTCTGTGAAAGTGTCATAATTATCATATATAGAATCACGTATCTGTGCCGTTATGGTCTGGGTCAAGTGCTCATCATCTATGTCATATATTATATGTACTAGTTCGTGTGTTATCTGTGCGATTGTTTCATTGTCATCTAAGTCGTTGTCCATACAAATTGTGTTGATTCCGTCAATTTTATGTGCAAAGCTTGCATAGAGATTTTCCCCTTTTGTTTTGATTTTTGTTGGTACAAATCCTGCGTATATATCAATTTGACTTGTTTTTTTAGTTTTATGGATATATCCGAAATTTTCAAGAAAATCGTAGACTGCTAATGTGTATTTTTGCATATCATTATGTTTTTTGCTTCTTAATAGGATTGTGCAGTATTCTTTGTTGTTTATTGGACTTATTATTTCCATTTCTTTATGTCCAATATTGTTTGTTTTAAGATAATCTCTCTTTTTTTTAAGATCTGTTATGTTTCTTAGTTCATTTACGCTAGAATATAGTTAGTCTTCTTTGACTTCCTTATTATGTTTTATAATTGTCATAATAATTCCCTTATTTTTAAAAAAAGTATACGGTAGCCGAGATTTGAACTCGGGCCACCACCGTGGCAGGGTGGGATCGTAACCAGACTTGACTACTACCGCATCATTAGTTAATATTTGTATAGGTCTTTTATATATTTTATGTTATTTTTAACAGCTTGGGCTCTATTTG
Source organism: Nanobdellati archaeon (assembly GCA_019429005.1). GTDB lineage: Archaea > EX4484-52 > EX4484-52 > EX4484-52 > GLR71 > JAHYJR01. The sequence goes on from JAHYJR010000006.1 coordinate 37,473, forward strand.
GTATATATAAAATATAGAATATGTTCTATGATTTTCTAACCATACCTATACTGTGCTTATTTTGCCATGCGTGTTGTATAATACTTGGGCTTTTACCAAAACCACATGCGCTACATTCTTTATCTGTCTTATGGTATGAATGGTTTCCGCATCTTCTGCAGTTTGTATGCACAGTTTTGTTTCTTTTTCCAAATGATGGCTTTCCTTTTGTCATATGTAATCAACCGTTAATATATAGTACTTTTTTCTTTTAGATTATTTATTGTAGTAATCTTTTTATTTAGATGGTGCAATGTATGTTATATTATCTCCACGGATAAGTATCTTTCCAACTTCTTTTTCTATATTTGTGTTGGTGTCTGTTATTTTTGCATTATCGAGCCACATGTTTAGGTGTAGATCATATGCTTTAATTTCACCAGAAACATTTGTCATGTTTCTTAGCTTAATCATAACTCTTTTTCCTTTGGATTTTTCAAGTATATCGATTGGTCTGTTGTTCATATTTAAAACCTTGTATATAACATCTTATTAGTTTAATAAGATACAGAAATACTTATAAAAGTATTTATTCGTTTATGTGTATCTAAGATATAGATATATATATAAAATTATTTATTCGTTTATGTGTATCTAAGATATAGATATGTTTATAAAAGTAATATTCGTTTAAATATGTCTAATAATTTTTAAAATCGGTGAATTTATAATGGGCGTATGGCACTTAAAATCTAAAAGGAAATCTACAGGCGGAAAGCTTACAGTTGGACATAAAAAGAAGAAATGTGAATTAGGACGAAATCCTACAAGGACACTTTTGGGTGCTTTGAAGAAATTTACAGTTAAAGCTAGAGGCTATTGCAAAAAGATTGCTTTGAAATCTTCAGACACAATCAATGTTTCAGATGGTCCTACTCGTTTTTTAGCTAAAATTGTTAAAGTTGTTGAGAATAAGGCTAATCCTCAGTATGTTAAATTAGGTGTTATAACTAAAGGTGCAGTACTTGAGACTGATAAAGGTAATGTTGTTGTTACATCAAGACCTGGTCAAGATGGCGTATTAAATGGCAAGCTTGTCAAATAATCGCTATCTATATATAGTTCTTGCAGCGAAATACTTTTGTGATATATAATGGTTAATTTTCCAGATATAAGCAATACTAATTACTTTACTAATCGTTCTCTTCCAAATAAGGAGGGTGAGATGACTGGTAAGATTTTGATGTTTCGAGAGAAAGGTAAAGAAGAATATCATCTTATTATGACATGCCCTTTCTGTGGTCATGAGCAGGAAAGAGATGAGGCTTTTGAGAAAAAACCTTTCCGTCCTAAATGCTCATCTTGCACTAAAAGCATTTTGATATCAAAGCTTAAGGATGCAGGTAAGAGTAAGAAGAAAAAGAAGGAATAATCTTCTTTTTTATTTTTTTTATGAAAAATATATAAAAGCTTAGTTAAAAATATCAAACAGATACACGATTTTTGATGTAAATTTAAAAAGCTTTAAAAAACTTTAGACTTAATATATTGATTATTGCCTTGATAGCTCAGCCTGGTTTGAGCGGCTGATTTGTAATCAGCAGGCCGGGGGTTCGAATCCCTCTCAAGGCTTTTAACTTTTAATTCTTTAGGTTTGACGTTTAAAAGGTCACTGATGCATTCTTTCAGATTGTAATATCTTTATTGATACGGGTATGATTGGTTCGGATGTAAGGGCTGTGTCTTATGATGACGTTGAGGATCTTGTTCAACAAGATGATGAATGTTGTCAAGGTTGAGATACAGAACGATTTGGATGCTTTGTGGAGGGTTAGGGATGGTTCTTAAGTCTTACAGATAATTTACCTATTGATTTGCAGAATAATTTGATTTTAAATCGGAGTACACTCAAAAATTTATCTTAAAATATATGAATCAACTTTAGTGATGTATAATAATCCCCAGACTAAAAGTATTCCAGTCAAAATTGCTTAACCACCAATTTCAAAAGATTTTTCAATAAAATAATTACTTAATCCTATGGTAAATAGAATAATCGTAAAGATAAATGTTTTTGGTCCTCTATTGTTAAGATATTTTTCAATTTTATTTGTGTTTTCCATATAAATCACTCTAAAATCAATTACAATAATTTTATTTTTTTATAAATCGTTAATTTTTTGTGGTTATTTTTGCAATAAAAACGTTTTATTTTTCTTTTAATTTTAACTTTTTTAAACATAAGTAATTATATTTAATTTTTGTAAACTATGTGTCTTTAGACAACTAACTGTTAAATTTAATTAACAGTTGTAAATATTTCTTAACAATCAAAACATATATATATATTACTGTTAATAAATATTAACACATGTTAAAAATACTTAACGATTTACAGTTATTTTTTGAAGATAATTATAGACGAATCCATGTTCGAGAATATGCAATTATACAAAAAATAAGTCCTCCGACAGCATCAAAAAACTTAGAAGAACTGCACAAAAAACAACTGCTCAAAAAAGAAATTGATAAGCAATACTTCTACTATTTTGCAAATAAAGATTCTGATATATTAAAAGACTTGCAAAGAGTGTATTATAAACAAAAATTAACTCCATTTCTCAATCATCTAGAAGAAAATATGATAAATCCAGTCATTATTCTTTTTGGTTCTTTAGCAAAAACAGAAGCAAAACAAAATTCAGATATAGATATTGCAGTATTTACAACATCAAAAAAAGAAATAAATACAAAACAATTTGAAAAAAATATACAAAGAGAAATTCAATTATTCACATTCAAAACATTAACAGAAGTCCCTGAAGAATTAAAAAATAATATATTGAATGGGTACATAATGAGAGGGATGTGGTAAAATGGATTGGACTGAATGCATAAAAAGCAGAACTGTAAAAGATGTATCTGAAGATAAAAACAGAATTCAATCAATACGAGAGATAGCTTTATTAAAAATAAAATCTGCTAATTTTTTACCAGAGGACCATATAATAAGTAAAATATCGTTATTATATGATGCACTTAGAGAATTATTAGAAGCAAAAGCATTAGAAAATGGATATAAAATATATAATCATGAGTGTTATATTGCTTTCTTAAAAGAAATCCTCAACAAATCAAAAGAAGGATATTTGTTTGATAATCTTAGAAAAATAAGAAACGGTATAAATTATTATGGTAAAACTGTTGATTCAGAAGATGCCGAAAAAATTATTATAGATCTTAAAAAATTAATACAAGAGTTTTTACAATGAAATTCATCGTTGAATAATTAATTATTAGGATTCCTGAATATTACAAAAAAGTGTATTGTCTTTGTGAATTGCTTGGAATTGAAAAATCTAAAATTAAAGAATATATTTGTTAGGTGTGTTTGTGACTGAATTATTAGATAAAGAAAAAGATCTTAATTTTTTTGATAAGTATCTGTCTATTTGGGTTGCGTTAAGCATTCTTTTAGGAACTTTTATTGGATATTCTTTTCCAAAATTAGCAGGTATGATGGGTGGGTTTGAAGTTGCAAATGTTTCAATACCTATTGCTGTTGTGTTATTAGTAATGATGTATCCTATCATGTTAAAGATATCTTTCGGTGAAATATTTAAAGTCAAAAAGAACCCAAAGCCTTTAGTCCTTACATTAATTGTTAATTGGGCCATCAAGCCTTTTACAATGGCAGTTATAGCTTGGATTTTTATGCGTATCTTTTTCGCACAGTTAATTCCTTTTGAGTTACAGAGCGAATATATTGCAGGTATGATACTTTTAGGGTTAGCACCATGTACAGCAATGGTTCTTGTGTGGACAAATCTTGCAAAAGCAAATATCAATTATGCATTAGTTCAAGTATCAATCAATGATTTAATTATTTTGGTATTGTTTGCACCTATAGGAGCATTTCTATTAGGGGTTACTACTGGATTTCCAGTACCTATTGCTACAATATTTTATTCAGTTCTGTTTTATGTTGCAATACCTTTGGTATTAGCAATGACAACTAGACATTTTTTTGTAAAAAATAAAGGTTTATCTTGGTTTGAAAACAAGTTTATCAAGAAACTAGAATGGTTTACTCCAGCCGGTTTATTAATCACTTTGGTTTTAATTTTCATATTTCAAGGGGCTAAAATAATAGCTTATCCGTTTCATATTATACTTATTGCAATACCTCTGATTCTTCAGACATATTTGATATTTTATATTGGTTATATTGGTGCAAAAATATTGAAAATACCTTACGCTGAAGCAGCACCATCAACGTTTATTGGAGCAAGTAACTTTTTTGAACTTTCAGTTGCTGTTGCATTGATATTGTTCGGTATGGAATCTGGAGCAACACTTGCAACGATAGTAGGTGTATTGGTAGAAGTTCCAATAATGCTATCATTAGTAAAAATCATGAAAAAAAATAAAGATCAATTTTGTTTTTAAATTGTGTTCTGTTTTAATTTGTTTTTTCATATTCTGTATTTTTGGAGTATCTTATCGCTTTTTTAACGCGATTTTTATTGATTTTTCAGCAATCTTATCTTCTAATTTTATTTTCAGACTTAACTGATTCAATATAACTTAAAATTATATGAACTTTTGTTCGTTTTAGATTAGATATAGTATTGTTATTTTTTTGTTTTCAAAAAACCTTTAAATCCCTCGCCACCTAATTATTATCCATGACAAAAACATCCCAAGACCTAGCGATAGAAAAAACTGAAGGACCATGCATGGTTCTTGCAGGTGCTGGGACTGGGAAGACCACAACAATAGTCAAGAAAGTGGGGTACTTAATAAATAATAATCATTACAATCCTAAAGACATCTTATGCCTTACTTTTTCTAATGAAGCTACAAATAATTTGAGATTGGAAATACAAAAACATGTCAAAAAAGCTACAGATGTCACGGTCCGGACATTTCACGGTTTTTGTGCTGATATCCTGAAAGAGTTTGGTCACTTAATTGGTATTGATCAGGATTTTCAAATCCTGTTACCTGATGATGCAAAAGTTTGGTTTTATCGTGATTTTAATATAACTTCGTATAATGCGGATCTATATGTATCATCAATTTCAACTGCAAAAGATTTTGGTATCAGCCTAAAGAAGATTGAAGATTATACAAATAAATTGAAAGAACAGTTTGAAGATCCAGATACTTTAGAAGATACAGTCAATGAATACCTTTTAGAGCTCAATACTTTACATCTTGAAGCGTCTGATACTGTTGATGAAAGAAGGATAATAAAACTCAGAAAAAAAGAGTTGACCTTATTCATAAAACAGTATGATGAATATATCAAATACTATAATTTTGTTGATGCCTGGAAATTGTATGAAGCAAAAAAGAAAGAAAAAAAGTACTTAGATTATTCCGACCTGAACCGTTTTGTTCTTGAATTGTTTGAACGTGTAGATATGACAGAAATGATAGATAAATACAAATATGTTATAGTGGATGAGTTTCAGGATACGAACAAGATGCAGTTTGAACTTATTGAAAATCTTGCAAAGGACCACAGAAACATAACAGTTGTAGGTGATCAGAACCAATCAATCTATGGTTTCAGGGGGGCTTATAAGGAAAGTTTTAATCATTTCAAAGAAGTGTTTAAGATAGATGATAATAAGGACATATTTAAGTTTGATAAGACTTTTAGGTCTCCAAACAGTGTCTTAAGGATTGCACATAAGCTTATTCTGAACAATTATGAGGACGTTTCCGATTGTGTCTTTGTTGAAAATGGCAAAGGGATTGAAGGAAATAAGATTGAAGTGATTAATCTTGTAAATTCTGATGAAGAGGCAAGGAAAGTTACAGAACTTGTTGAAGATGCAATATCAAAAGGTTGTGAGCTTAATCAAATTTGCGTATTATACAGGACACATAGCCAAGGTCAGTTATTTAGGCAAGTATTGGAATCTAAAAATATACCAATAATTGCTGCAGGTAAAGTTAATCTATTGAATCGTCATGAGATTAAGACAACTATATCATATTTATCTATATTGAATAATCTTATTGAACATAAAGGTATAGGTGAACAAGCATGGTGGAATGTGCTTCATTATCATAATACATTTACACCAGGGGATTCTTTAACGTTAGGAAGGTATCTTAAAGCTGAAAGAGATAACAATGTCTCGGTTGATGATGCATTACTTAATTGCCTTAATGATGTTAAGATATCTGAAGATGGTAAGAAAATCTTATCTAGGATTGTATCTAAGTTACAAGTGCTTGTTGTAAACTCTAATAAGTCGTTACCTGATTTAGTTTTGGATATCTATGAGATTATTGGGCTTAACCGTAAATTTACGCATGAGAGAACAATCAAGAATGTTGAGTCTCTGATGAATCTTAAATTATTTTATAATTTAGCTGAATCATATTATAAAAATCATGATAAGAGCTTGAGTTCTTTTATTGATTACCTAGATATTCTTGATGAGTTGAGCATCAATATATCGCCATCACTTATAACTGATATTAATGCTGTACGTGTCATGACAATACATGGCAGTAAAGGTCTTGAATTTAAAAAAGTTATTGTGACTAATCTTTCAGAAAAACGGTTTCCTATTGAGAGGACACATAAATCGCCACTTATACCTAAAGAGATGAATCCGGATATTAAGCGGATATTGGATAAGGCTGGGGATGTGAGTGATAATGAGAAGACTCAGTTGATTAAAGATTATGAGAAAGAATCAATGCTATATGAAGAACGAAGACTTTGTTATGTTGCATTTACAAGGGCAAGCGAGACTCTTACAATAACTCATGCAAGGTCATATAATGGTGTTCCTGATTCTGCTATACCATCATTGTTTCTTCGTGAGATTGAATTTGATGAAAATGCCGATATTGAAATTGTTGAAGATCTAGATGAGACTAGTACTTTGTTAGCACCGTCTTCTAAATATGAGTTATTGAAATCTTCTTTAAAGAAGCAATTATTTGATTCTCTTGATAATGAGGATTTTTCTGATATCTTATCTAGGCTTATTAAGTATCATTCTTTGAGAGAAGGCAAGGTTCTTGAGTATGATAAACTTGTTGATTGGTCTAAGGTTGTTGATAAGGATAAGATTAAATTACTTCTTGATATGGAACGAGAGAAGGTATCTAAACTGAAGTTCAATCCTGAGAATTTTATGTTTTCACCTACAGCGATATTGGATTATCATAGTTGTCCTAAGTTGTATGAATTGAAGCATATATTTAAGATGCCTGGACGGCGTGATTTTAGTGGTTCTGGTAGCAGTACATTTACAGGTAGTTTTGTTCATGAGCTTCTGGAGATTGGTGTTCGGGATGGGTATAAAACTGAGAAAGAATTTATAGATCTTGCACTTAAAATGTCAAAACTTTCTGATTGGAAAGGTGCGGATTTAAAAGATGTTAATCAGTTGATCTCTGTATTTTTTGCGCGGAATTCATCTAAATATAATGATAAGTCAATTGTTGAAGGTTGGTTGAAAGTTGATATTGATGGTTTCAGGTTTGTCGGCAAATTTGATAGGATTGATTTTATATCAGGTAATGATGTTGAGATTATAGATTATAAGACTAACAAGAGTGTGATTGATCCTGTTAAGAGAGCTTGGCAATTAGGGTTTTATGTACTTGCTGTTAAAGACAATCTTGGTCTGAATCCGGTTAAGGCGACGTTAGATATGTTGCGTTTGGATAAGCCTTATTGCGGTGACATTGAAGCTGATGGTAATGTTACAGCTGGGCGTAGTTCTGGGTTTAATGTAACTGAAGTTCGGAAAGAATTAGTTGAGTGTGCTAGGGCTATAGTTTCTGATTATGAGGGTGAGTTTGTACCGACTGAGGATGAGAGTGCTTGTAAGTTTTGCGGTTATAAGTTTTACTGTTCTAAGTGGGCTAGGGAATGATGGTTTAAGTTAGTGTGTTAGGCTGAGATTGTAAGAAAATTTAATAGTTTTTTATCTAAAATGAATCCTATAATTGCGAATTATTTAAGGACTTTGGTTGCCCAAATTCTAAATTGAGTTGCCATTTGTGAATTTACTTTTTATTCTACTGAAATTATTGTATCAAGATTATAGAATTGAGTGTCATATGATTTCCTATCATTGGCAGTATGTCGGAATTTCCGTCAAGCTGAAGGTTTCTTATTTATCATTATATATTGTTTTGCTAAATAAGTATGGAGTTTCAACAAAAATATTTACACTCTAGTATTATTCTAACATCCATTTCCATATCGGTTTAATTATAATTTTTTTATTTTCTAAAATTATTGTTTCTTCATTTTCGGATGTTAAAATCAAACCTTCATTTAATTTGTATTTAGACATTGCTTCAAGCAATCCATCTATTTCTCTTTTTTTTGTCAAATGATTACTAATATCTGAAGAAACCTGTATTGCCTTGGTTATTTTTATACCTTCTTTGACTATAAAATCACATTCTTTTTTATTTAAGTGATAGTAGATCTCATAGTTTTTTCTTAAAAGCTCTAAAAAAACGAGGTTTTCAAGTTTTCTGTCAGTATTTAGAGAAAAATTAAAAGAAATAGTTTTCAAAAAACTGTTATCTCCGGAATATATTTTTGATGAAGAAACTTTTTGTTTTTTAATTGAATAGTCAAATCGTGCAATTGAATATATTAAAAAAACATTTTTTAAATAATCAATATAGTTTTTTATTGTACTTAAGCTTTTTATTCCTGTAACTTCTTTTAATGCAGAGTAAGAATATATTTTTCCGACATTTGAGATAAGAAATAAAACCATATCTTTTAGTTCTTTGACTTCTTTAATTCTGTAACGATTCAATACATCTTTATTAAGAATGTCTTCGAAATATTGTCCAGACAAATCTATATCGTTGTTTTTTAAAACAAGGGGAAATCCGCCTTTTTCTAAGTATTCATTAAAAAAACCATATATTTCAACTTTTTTTTGGCTTGTGACTGTGCTTAAATTTAAATCGGTTATTTTTTTTAGAGCAAGATATTCTTTGAATGAAAAAGGATGCAGTTTAATTACTTTATTTCGTCCAGTAAGGTATGTTGAAATTTCAGAACTCAGCAGACTTGAATTAGAACCGCTTATATATACTTTTATACATTTTGCATTAAGGTTATTCACCCATCGTTCCCAGTATAAAACATTTTGTATTTCATCAAGAAAGTAAGTTATGTTTTCTTTATTTCCATATAGTTCGTGCACTATATCCTCAATATCATTAAAATTTTCAGTGCTAAAATCAATAAACCTTATGTCATCAAAATTTAAGAATAAACTTATGCCACTTGTTTTAAGAGATATTATTTTTAACAGAGAGCTTTTTCCGCATCGTCTTATGCCAGAAATCACAATAATTTCATTCCCTAAAAGGTATTTGGTTAAGTCTAAATCTCTTTGAATTAGGTCTTCTTTTTTTTTGAAAGAATCCTGTTGGTCTATAATTAGCTGCCTAAGATTATTTTTATCCATACAGTTTATTGTAATATTGCGTATATAAACCTTTCGTTGTCAACTGACAAGTGTTTATAAATGGTTGTTTTTTTTTAAGTTCTGTTTCAGATTTCACTAATTTTTCTCTTGCATCAACTCGTTCTTTTAATGCAATCCGTTCTTCAATTAATTATTGTTTTCTTGTCTGGATTGCAAAATAACTTTGTGCAAACGCAATTTCATCTTTTCTTGAATTTCAATTTTGAGCAATAAGATAACATACATATCTTGTTAGCATATAATCTTTAATTTCTCGTTCTGCACCAGATCCTACTTCAACCATTTGCCTGACGTCTGGAAAATGATTAGAGATAACGTTTTTTGTATTTTTACAGGATTTTTTTTGCTTTATTTATAGTATTTGATACATTTAAATCCTCAGATTTTTTAATTTAAACTTAATCAATCATAGTATGTATAATCATGTTCTTAGACGTATTTTAACTGTTCTTTTGATCAAACAGGTTTATAAAAATAGGTTTTAAATAAAATTCTTAAAGAATATTGTTTATAAATTGTTATTTAATGTTGGGTTAATATGGTTAATAAGAAATTTATTGGAATTGAGATGGGTGTTTCAGCATTTACAGAATTTAAGATGAAAGATGGTTCTATTGAGTCTACTGAAGATGGTATCTTTTTAGGAATTGTTAATGCTAAAGACAAAGATGATGCTTATCAAAATATTATGTCATTAGATCATAATAGGAATAGGGCTTTTGATAGGATTTATCTGTTTGAAGTCGTAGATGTGCGTTATTAAATATTTTTTATATATTTTAAATTAATATAAATATTGTTTAATAATGATTATTACTGTAATTGTATCAAAAAACGGTTTAAAATGTGTAATATCAGTATTATTTTATGTTTGGATAAATTATCAAAAAAAGAAGGGTGTTATATAATGGATAATAAAAAAATTCAATTGTTTTGTTTAATGATAAACCGATTCGTCGAATCTGGAGTGTGGATAAAGAAGATTGGTTTTTTAGTGTTATTGGTATGATTGCTATTTTAACAGAAAGTTCAAGACCCCGAAAGTATTGGAATGCTTTAAAGACAAAATTAAATGTAGAAGGAAGTCAACTGTCCCAATTTAGGGGACAGTTCAAAATGATTGCTACAGATGGTAACATGAGAGAGACTGATTGTTTTTCTACAGAAAATATATTGCGTTTAATCTAATCAATACCATCTTCTAAAGCAGAACCTTTTAAGGTATGGCTTGCTAAAGTTGGAACTGAAAGGATTGATGAATTAGCAGATCCGCAAAAAGAGATAGATAGAGCTCTTGAAACTTATTTGAAAAAAGGATATTCAAAAGAATTGATTAATCAGAGATTAAAAACGATTGAAGTTCGTAAAGATTTGACTGATGAATGGGGTGACTTTTTTAATATTCATGTTTTAAGTGGGTTTGAAAATCATCTGCAATATATTGCTAATAAATGGCAAGATTTTGCCAAAAAATGGTACAGTGTTTAAGTGTGTAGCATGATGCAAGTTATCTAACACATAGCAAGTTTGATAAATCGGTAATAGATGATTATGAAAATCAAGTTATAGATTTTATCAATAAAACAGAAGAGATTATACAAAATGAATAAACTAAGATTATCTTGATTTCTTTTTTGTACCATTTAGTAAATCTTGATACCTTTTTGTAAACTTTATTTTCATTGTAGTTTTATCGCTATTGTCAGAAATTATCTTTTGAATTGAATCTAAAGTCTGTTTTTCTATTGTTTTTGCAAGATCTAGTTGTTGGAATTTAAACTGGTGATTATACCACATATCGTAACAGGTTTCTGCCATTCGAGTTCCAATACTTTGCGGTTCTTTTGATTTTTTACGATAATTTTCTCTCTCAACGTTTGCAAAAGTATCCATATCAACAAGTGGATATTTATGATGATTTTTATCTGCACCAACAGACCAGTTTGCAAGTTTTGTATCTAACATAATACCTTCATGTTCATATAGTTTAAGTGTGTCTGTAATAATAGTTCCTAATGCATCACAGATTTCATCTTCGTTGTTTTTGAATGGTTTATGTTGAAGATTTTCATCACCTTCCCAACTAAATCTATCAATTCTAACTTGATTGCCAGAATTTTTCCAAGTAAGGTCAGACCATATTGTTTCAAGATAATCTGCTGTTGTTATTTGTTTATTGAGCATTTTCCAAAAATCAATATCATTTTGTAATCTTTCTTCGCTATCATAAGGAATCCCTTTTACAGTCATTTCTCTACGTGTAATCTTAAAAACCGTTTTCCTATCACTGCGTGTAGGAGTATATGCAAAAACTCTGAAATTTGAACCTTGTGGACGTATTAGGGGTAATTCGTATAATTCACCGCCACTATATAAATTAGCAAATATTGGCTCAATACAATAATCAGGATGTTTCCTTAGTCCAAGATATCTTGTGTCTCCAATATTGTGAATATCCTTCTTTTTATGATCTAAGATAATTGTTAGGTCCTCGGCGGAGTTTATTGAATAGTTCGTCATAATATCCCTGATACTATTATTTAGTGATTAACTATTTAAATATATCTTTTTTGGTGCTTTTCTAACAGTTCCCCTAAAAATAAGATATATAAATTTTAGAGGATAAAGGATTTGTATATATCAATAGTATTGATTTTAAATGTTGTGTTCAAAAAGTGATATTTTGGTGTTGTTGTTAGCTTTTTTCAAAGAAAATGTTTTTGTTTTTTTTGAATATTATCTTATTGTTTTGTATTAGTATTAAGGTAAGATTATACTTATAGTACGTTTATATTGGTCTCGGTTATTTGATAGGATTTGGGGTTATTAGGTGTTTTATATGAAACGGATGATTATTTTTTAGGTATTGTGTGTTCTATTTTTGAATATGTTTGTCTCTTTTGCATATTTTTGAAGTGGGCCATACATATTAAATCACATTTATTTATGGTATTTTAAATTTTATATATGTTTATGTATTTGTTACTATTAAGTTGTGTATGTTTGTTTTTAAAGTAGGTTTTAAATTTAAAAGTCATATCTTGTCAAAATTGAATCGTTTTAACCAAGTGTTTTGCAATCGTTTCCGAGAAATTTAAAGATATTTTTGCTGTATCTATCGGGTGTATTTCTTTCTTTCAGCAATCGTTTGTATTTATTTATGACGTTATCAATTGGTTCTACAGGAAGGTCTTTTAATTGAGAAAAGATTAAAGGGTTTATAACGGCTTCTCTTCCAATCATTACACCACAGCATCCAAATTCTTTCATTTTGTCAACATCTTCTTTTTTTTTAATGTCGCCATTAGCTACAATGTTTTTACCTGTGCTTACGCAGTCAGGAAATGTAGTCCAGTCTGCTTTATCGCTATAGTTTTGTTTTCCATGTCTTGCGTGGACAACAAAGAAATCTGCATCAATTTGATTTATAAGGTTAAGGTATGCCTTTTTATCTTTTTCATAGCCGTTTAAGCCAAGGCGCATTTTTATGCTTGCAGTGTAGCCATGATCTTTGATTAGGCCAACCATTCTTTTTATTTTTGAGATTCGCTTTAGCATTGCACAGCCCATGCCTTGTCTGATAAAGTTTGGGTCAGGGCAGCCAACGTTTAGGTTAAATCCTTTAAAGCCTTTAGTTGGTGAGAACCATGATAGCACTTTTTTAAGTGATTCTTCTCTTTGACCTATAATCTGTATTGTGCAAGGTGTAGCATCATAAAATTTTATCTTTTCCATTGAAGATATGTTCTTTTTTGAGAGAGATTCAAGACTGATTAATCCTGTGAATGTTAGGTCTGCGTCTTTGCAGATTGTCCTAAAACAGGATTCTGTCATGTCGTCCAATGGAGCTAGCATGTAATAAAACTTATTTGCCATAAAATAAATAGGTATTTCTGTTCTTTTAATATGTTGCTGAAGTTGAAGGGTTTTTTTAGGTTTGGTGTTAAAATTGATTTTTGTTTTTAATAAAATGTTAAACATCTTAATAAATTCTAAAATCTATTTTATATTTATGAGATTATTTTTGTCTGGTGGTGGGAGTGAAGAGGATTCTGTTGAGTTAGATAAAAAATTCGCATCTGTACTTGATAAATCTAAACCGCTTTTGTATATACCTGTTGCAGTTGATGAAGACGTTTATCCTTATCCTGAATGTTTAAGTTGGTTGAGTTCAATATTTAATCCATTAGGTGTTGAAAATATTGAAATGTGGACCGAGAAAGAGTTAGTGAATAATAAAGAAATGGATTTAGAACAGTTTAGTGGGATTTATATTGGTGGTGGAAACACATTTTATCTTCTTAAGGCTTTGAAAGCATCTGGTTTTTTTGAAAAATTGGAAACAGTAATAAAAAATAATATTCCTGTTTATGGTGGAAGTGCTGGAGCTATAATTTGCGGTAAGAGCATAACGTCTGCTTTGGCAATTGATCTTAATTATGTTGAATTGACAGATTTTAAGGCATTGAATCTAATTGAAGGTTATGATGTGTGGCCTCATTATGTGTTTGGGATGGATAAGCATATTCAGAAATCTCGTAAAAAGTATGGATTGAAATTGATTGTTTTGCCTGAGAATGCAGGACTTTATGTTATAGATAATATGATTGAAGTTGTAGGTCCAGGGTCTGTGTATTTAGCTGATGAAAACATGAAACAGATTATGCCTGGAGAAAATGTTTGAGTTTTTGTGTTAGTTATTTTTGATACTTTGTATGTTTTCAATATTTTTTCAATTATTTTTTTTATATGTATATTTATATTTTCTTTGATAATATTGTATTAGATGAAAAAGTTTATTTTAAGATATTTATATTTTTAAATTGTGATGATTTTTAATGTTATATTTGTGGGTGATATTTAAGTAAAAATCTTAGATTAATTTTTTAATTGTAAATATTATGGTTTAAGGTGAAAATATATGGTAAGTCTATTTAGATGCAAGATTTGTGGTGATCCCTATATTGGGGAGACAAAGCCTAGCAGATGTCCGTTCTGTGGGGCATACGAAGGTTTCATGGTTGAAGCAAAAGATTATACTGAGACGTTTGATGTTGAATTGAATGAGGCTGATAAAGCTATGGTTGAGAAAGCTTTAGGGGTTGAGATTTCTAATGCTGAATTTTATTCTTGCGCCGCTGAAAAAACTGATGATTTAGAGGGTAAGCAATTATTCAAGATTCTTGGAAAAGTTGAGGCTGAACATGCTTCAATCTGGAGGAAAATATTGAAGCTTCCAAAAGATGCACTTTCTAAAAGTGATGATTGTTCAACGGTCAATAATGATAATCTGAATGAATCACATAGACGTGAAGATCATGCAATTGAATTTTATAAACAGTCTGCAAAGGATGCTAAGAATAAGAGAGTGAAACAAATATTTGCAGCACTTGTTCAAGTAGAGACAGATCATCTTAAACTTTCAGAAGAGAGATTAAAGTAAGGGGTTGATAAAAATGGCTGAAGAAAACGGGATTTATAAATGTGGGATTTGTGGGAATGTTGTTTCGGTGATTGAAGCTTTCGGCGGTGAATTGGTCTGCTGTGGAGAGTCAATGACATTATTTGAGGAGAAAACAAATGATGAAGGGCTTGAAAAACATGTTCCTGTAATTACTAAAACTGATAAGGGTATATTAGTTAAGGTCGGTTCAGTTTTACATCCTATGGAAGACAATCATTACATTGAACTTATTCAATTGTTTTTAAAAGGTAGTCTTTTAATGGAAAAAAGACTTAAATCTGGAGATTTGCCTCAAGCCGAATTTTGTTGTTTAGAAAGTAGCGAAGATGTTTTTGTAAGAGCACTGTGTAATAAGCATGGTCTTTGGAAAAATTAGTTTGGTTTTATATTTGGTTAGCCTTCAATTGATTAATTTTTCATAGATTAATCTTTTTGGAGGTATGATTTTTTTTAAGATCTTAGGGTGTGATATGTGATTTAATTTGAATAATAATGATTGGATTCTAATTGATTTGTTTATATACATAACTTGACTAATATATAATATGGATATTTTCTATCTTCTTCGTTGAATCATTATTTTTACAGCGGGTTTAATCTTAATTATGTGTCCTGAAAAAGTCAATAAATTTCAAGTTTATATGATTAAAAAATTACATATCAATTATGATTTTGAAAAAGAACAAAAAAATTATGTTCATTATGGTTTTTTTTAATTGCGATTTATTGAGATTTTTATTATTGATATTCTAAATGTTATTTTATTTTGTCTTGGTTGTAATCAAAATGTGATTTTTATTTTTTGTTAGATTGTTTAGTTAATAATTGTTTTATTTTTTATTTATTTTTTGTTTAAATGTATCTAATTTTAGGACTTTTCTTAATCAAATCAGAACTATTTATATGTCTCAAATCACACATTATTGTTATGGAGTATAAAGGTTTTACATTGGATAAGTTTCAAGTTGATGCAATAAAGTCAATTGAAAAGAATCATTCTGTTGTTGTTTCGGCACCGACAGGTTCAGGTAAGACGCTTATTGCAGATTATATTATTGATAAGTATATTGATAAAGGTATAACTGTGATTTATACAGCTCCGATTAAAGCATTGTCTAATCAGAAGTATAAGGATTTTACGAAAGCTTATGGTAAACGTCGTGTTGGGCTTATTACAGGGGATATCACAATAAATCCAGGAGCACCTATCGTGATTATGACAACTGAGATTTATCGTAATATGGCTGTTTTAAACGATCCGGCTTTAGACAAAGTTGCTTATGTTATTTTTGATGAGATTCATTTTATCAATGATGTCCAGAGAGGTTATGTGTGGGAAGAGTCAATTATTTTTTCACATAAACGTGTTAGGATGCTTTGCCTTTCAGCAACGATTCCAAATGCATTAGAATTTGCAGAGTGGATTAAAGCTATTAAAGGCCATGAAGTTGACACAATCATAAATGAGAATAGACCTGTGCCATTACATCGGATGTTTTTTGAAAATGAACTTGGAATTACAACTCTTGACGCAATTAAAAAAAATCGTGATAATAAGAAAGTCGTGTATAGGAGAGTGCGTAAGTTTAATCAGAAAGAGAATGATATTAAGCCACATCTTGAACTTGTGTCACTTATTAAAGATAAGTTACCTTGTTTCTTTTTTACATTTTCAAGGCAGAAATGTCAACAGAATGCACTTGAGCTTGCAAAGGCTAATATTTTTGAAACAAATGAAAAGATAATTACATATGTTCGCAAAAAATTACGTGATACACCAAGCGAGATTAATAATTTGAAATCTACAAGGGATCTGAAAGCTGTACTTCCATATGGTATAGCATTCCATCATGCAGGACTTTTACCTATAATAAAAGAACTTGTTGAGGAACTTTTTTCAAAAGGGCTTATCAAAGTTCTTTATACGACTGAGACTTTTGCCGTCGGTATAAATATGCCTGCAAAAAGCGTATGTTTTGATTCTATGATGAAATTTGATGGTGTAAATTATCGTTATCTGAATTCTAAAGAATATTTCCAGATTGCAGGTCGTGCAGGACGGCGTGGTATTGATACAGAAGGATTTGCATATGCTATTGTTGATTTGCGTGATTTTAATTATTCTCTTTTGAAAAAAATAACTACTAAAGATACTGAACCTATAATGTCTCAGTTTAGGCTTTCAGTAAATACTGTGCTTAATATTATCAAACAGCATACTAGGGACGAAATTGATAATATATTGTGTAAGAATTTTAATACATATCAAAAATATGGTGATAGGTTTGATAAGGAAAAGACTGCTGTTGTCTATCGCAATTTTAATAATATTTATAAGAAATTAGAATCTCTTAATTACATTGAAGATGGTAAACTTACACCTAAAGGTTATTTTTCAACAAGAATTTATTCTGAGGAAATTGCTACAGGCGAGATTTTCGGAACGGATTTTTATAAACAGTTAGATCATTATGAGATTCTTTTGATTATTGCGTGTCTTAGTTATGAACCTAAACCTAAGAATGAATTTTATATGAGGTATAATAATAAGTCTATGAAGGTTTTGGTATCTAAAATTAATTCTGATAATTATTTGAGAAATCTAAAACATTTTACGTATATTAAGGATATTACGGCACTTGTATATCCGTGTTATGACAGTTCTAGCATTTTTGATATTATTAAGAATACAAATCTTCTTGAGGGTGATGTAATACGTTTCTTTAGGCAGATTGTAGACCGGCTTGGTCAGATCAGAAATGCTACAGATGATGATAAATTGATATCAATGTTAGATGATTGTGAGCATATGATAGATCATTCAATGGGAGATATTGATGTTATATAATATGATTTTAGGAATCTTATCTTTTTTATTTTTGTTTAATTGAAACTTTTATTTAAATTAGTTGTTAATGTTTTATTCGATTTTTGAGTTTTTAAATAGTTTTTATATGATTTAAGTTGGTTTATTAGTTAGTAGTTTTGGATTATTGTATTAATTGTTCTTAGTTAGTAGTTAATTTAAGTATGTATATGAAGTTAATTGTCTAAAATATAGTTATGTCTGAAGATACTGGTATTGATGATGATGTTGATGATGTATTGCTAATTTATGGCATTATATCTGAAATTATGAAGGATGATACATCTGAAGTTAGTTTAAGTAGTGTTAAGTCTATTCTTCGTCAAAGTACGGGTGTTTTGTTAGATAATGATACATTAGACGAACATATCAAATCCTTTGTTGATGAAGGTATTTTTGATAAAAATGGTGATCAATTAATATTGGGTTTAGAAAGTGATTATTTTTTTTAAAGTGAAGTTTTAGGTCTAGTATGGTCTAGTTTACCGCCTAAGGTACGTTCTGGTATTTTAAATAATGATATCTCTAATTTAGATTATCTTCAAAAAGATCCATTATGGTGGGTTATGACAAGTCCTACAGGTAAAGCTTGGGTAAAAATCAATGAGGTTCTTGACGCTGAATACATAATGGATGATAAATCTATTGAATTATTTTTACTTTTTTTTAAGTTAGAAACGTTTGAGTGTGGTACAGTTAATAGGAGTGATATTTATTTTCTTTTTAGGGACTATCTATTATTTAATGAGCTTGCAGGTGAAAAAACAAAGAGTTCTAACTCTATTTATTCAAATGTACTGTCTCAGGTTAAGACGTTAATTAAATATGAGTATCCTCAAAATGTGAAAAAACATTTATACGGTATAAGTTTAAATTGCCGTGATATAAAAGATAAATCTTCTAGACGTGATATAAAAGATAAATCTTCTAGACGTGATATAAAAGATAAATCTTCTAGACGTGATATAAAAGATAAATCTTCTAGATGTGATATAAAAGATAAATCTTCTAGACG
>JAHYJR010000007.1 GCA_019429005.1 Nanobdellati archaeon
TAAACTATCAAACTTAAACTATCAAACTTAAACTATCAAACTTAAACTATCAAACTTAAACTATCAAACTTAAACTATCAAACTTAAACTATCAAACTTAAACTATCAAACTTAAACTATCAAACTTAAACTATCAAACTTTAATTATCAATCTTATAATTATCCATTATCATAGACTCAGCCTTATCTATATCCCCTTCTGATAACAGATTAAACAGCCCATATATTTCAATATCAAGCTTTAATTCTTTAGCTTTTGATTTCAATATATCAAGACCAAGGTCATCTATAGACATACGATTCTCACGCATATCATTAAAGAGTTCAATCTTTTTCTTTAGATCTTTATTTTCAAGATTATTCTTTATAGACAGTATAATATCTGGATGAGTTTTAGACATATCCGAAAAAAGCATTTTTTCACTATGATCCACAACACCATTAATTTTTATGCGTACAATTGGTTTTTTATTATATTTTTGATCTTCAATCTGTTGAATCTCATCTAAAACTTTATTTTTAATCATCTTAGAATCAAGACCAGTACAATCAATCTCACAATATATGATTGGTCTTGTATTTTTAAGTTCAACAAAATCCATTTTCCTTGTAACAGTATCAAGTATAAACACACCCTTAGGTGTTTCAGATTCACTTTTCCTTATCTGTGTTGTAACTGTTGAACCTGGCAAAAGAAGAATTGTCTTATTATCACGACCAATCATAGACATATTTGACCAATGTATATGACCATTTATAATCATATCATAACCTTTAGGTAAATCTTCAAGATCTAATGCGGGCGTATGCTCATCTGTATACATATATTGTTTCAAAGACTGATGCATCATAAAAACATTAAATGCACCCTCAATAGGTTTAGGTTCAAGCTTTTCAAGTATCTGCTTAGTATATCCTTCAGGAACACCACTCATGCCATATATAGCAACAATCTCACATGTCACTTTATCCTTATATACAACATAGTCACCATGAAGATGTATTACAAAACCAGTATTATCAAGAAGTTCAATAGGATTAACTTGCCCTTTACCACGCCTTTCATGAGTACCGTGTATTGCAACTACAGGAATACCTGCTTTATTAAATTTATGAACTTTATTTTTTTTTGAAATTTCTAAAATCTCAAGATTAGATGAATTAAACTTTGGTATAAAAAATAATTTTAACGCTTCAGACCATACTTCCTGTTTAGGTACTCTTGAATCAAACAAATCACCTGCAAGAAGTATAAGATCACAATCTAAAGATATCTCAAATGCCTCTTTTGCCTGAACATATGCATCCGAAGCAAGCTCATTATCATAATTGTAACCAAAATGAGTATCTGAAAAAATCGCGATTTTCATACAAAATGATTACAATATAAATTATAAAAAACTGATTATTATTAAAAAAACTGAAAAAAAATATTATGTATAACTAAGAACGTATTTGAACAACAATAAAATAATAGTCTATATAATTGATACAAAAAATACGAAAGATTGTATAATATATACAATAATAGAATATTTCAGTGAGGCAAATATATATAGAGAATTAAACAATTAATAAACAGATATGTTACATATGCAACATGTTGCGTTACTTACATATCTACTGTGGTTGGGTGGATAGAAAAAAATTTCAAGGAAATGTTCCAAATATCTCACTTAAGAGATTAAAGATTTATGCTTTTCAGTCCACCTAATCCAGGGGTTCTAAACAATTTTTAATTTTTCTTATTACTTTTTTTAATTTTAACTTTTTTCTTTTGATATTCTGTAAAAAAATCAATCTCTGAATTTAACGATTTTATAAGATCTGGATTATCATTATTATCAGATATAGCCTGTTTAAGATAATCTAAAGTATATTTAAGATTTAAACCGCCATTATGTACTTTTAATGCGTTTTTCTTAATTTCTTTAAGTTTCCTTGCAAGTTCCATCTTATGCATCTTATTTTGTTTATTTTCACTCCGTTCAATAGTATAATCTTTTATACCTTGTTTAAATGCCGATTTGGCACCAAGAAAGAAAAAATGCGATGCAATATTTACTTTTTTAATCTTATCAATATTTTCTTTAACTTTATATACACTCCAAATAGGAAAAAAGAAAGAATCCTGAATATTTCTTGCCATAATGCTTAACTGTGTCTGTTTTTTAAGGACTTTATCTTTCTTACGAGATTCTTTCAAAAATAAGACTTCTTTTTCATTTTTATTAACTGTATCAGTCTCAGATGTATTATCTTTAATATCTTCATTAGTATCATCATTAACCATAAAAATCAAACCATATAGATATTTAGTACATTAAATATATTTATATCCTATATTAATATAAAAATAAAACAAAATAAATCATATCAATCATATAAAGATTAAAATATAAATATCAACACACAAAACTGAGATAAGGTGTAATATATGACACAGAATGCAAACGACCTAGGGATTACAATTAAAAAAGAAGATAACTTTAGCGAATGGTATCTTGAAGTAGTTAGAAAAGGTAAATTCAAAGATCAAAGAACACCTATTAAAGGTCTAGATGTATTTATGCCATGGGGTTATGCATTATGGGAAAAAATACAAGAAAACATCAATTTAAGTCTCAAAAAAATGGATGTTAAAAATATGTATTTTCCGCTATTAATACCTGAAAGTCTCTTAAAAAAAGAAGAAGAACATTTTAAAGGATTTACAGTTGAGGCTGCAACCGTAACAGAAGTTGGAAAAACAAAATTAAATGAAAAACTTATAATAAGACCAACATCAGAAACAATAATGTATCATATGTTTTCACAGTGGATCAGAAGTTACAGGGATTTACCTCTTAAAATCAACCAATGGTGCAATGTAATTAGATGGGAAACAAAAGCAACAAAACCATTTATAAGAGACAGAGAATTCTTATGGCAAGAAGGTCATACGGCACATGAAACAAGAGAAGACGCAGTAGAGCAAGTTAATAATTCGGTTGAAATGTATTCAAAACTTTATGAAATGCTTGCACTTTCAGCACTTGAACTTCAACGTACACCCGCAGATACTTTTGCAGGTGCTGATTATACAGTTGCTTTAGATACACTTGTAGACGACGGAAAAGTATTCCAAGGTCCAGGTACCCACCTTCTTGGACAAAATTTTTCAAAACCATTTGATGTCAAATTTGAAAACAAAAATGAAAAAACCGAATATGTATGGCAAACAAGTTGGGGTGTATCAACAAGACAAATCGGTGGAATACTTATGCAACATGGCGACAATAAAGGTGCTGTACTACCACCACAGATTGCACCAATACAAGTTGTAATTACACCTATAATATTCAAAAATAAAAAAGAACCAGTCATAAAAGCTTCAGAAAAACTTCTAAAACAGCTTGAAAAAATAGGAATACGCACAGAAATTGATCAACGAGAAGAATATTCTTCAGGGTTCAAATTCAATGAATGGGAACTAAAAGGTGTACCTATACGAATTGAGATTGGTCCAAGAGATGTTGAAAACTCGCAAACAATTGCTGTACGTCGAGATACTGGAGAAAAAATAACAATAAAAGAAAATGATAGCAAACACATCGAAAAAATACTTGATGACATACAAAATGCTCTTAAAACTAAAGCAAAAAACGATCTTTACGACAAAATATTTAATACAAAAGACAAAGCTGAATTTGATAAAATAATAAAATCAAAGAAAGGTGGTTTTATAAGAGCAAATTGGTGCGGTAATCCTGTTTGTGAAAAAAAGGTCAAAGAAGATACAAATGGTGTTGAAATCAGAGGTACATTATATAACAAAAAAGAAAAAGTGTTTGGTACCTGCCTATATTGCAATAAAGAGGCAAAAGAAGTAGTATATCTTGCAAAAGCATACTAAAAGGAATTATCTATTACGGCGATCCCATAGTTCATGTGCTAAGATATTTGAAAATGTCCCACCAAGAAAGGCAAGAGTCACTTGATTTACACTGCCACCATCAATATGGATATTACTAACATAATTATAAACTGGTTTTAAAATATTAGTATAGATAGACTCAAAACAAATGTCTTTATACTCATTTACTCCGTATAAAAACATTTCACAATTTCCAATAAAAGGCTCCAAAATATCATTATCAACACCATCAAACAAATATGACGCAAATGATATGTCTGACATATCAAAATCACTTTGTTTTACAAAAACACCCAATGCAAGAATACCAACACCAAAAGCAACTTTATTATAAGATTTATATGATTTTTTAGAACGCAATTTTAAACAATCATAATTAAAATCAGGATTTCCAAAAATATTATCTTTATAACCCATCCAACCACAAAAATAATTTATCAAACAAGTCTTTATGATATTTAGCAACCACTTACGATAGTGACTAACTGATTTTTTACTAATATCACACTATAACATTATGTTTAATAGATTGATATAATATGCATAAGTCAATCACAAGAATACTTATAAAGACCACAAAATATATAAATAAATAGTCATTTTTCCGAAACATTTATAAAGCTTTTTTTAAATATTAGATAAACTGACATATAAGACCAAAATATTTAAAAAGATATCTGTTAGTTTAATTTATTACTATTAAATAATACATAATTAATTTTAAGGTGCTCATTATGGAAATAGAAAATACTAAATGTCCCGAATGTGGATTTAATAATTTTGAAAGAGACGAATCAAAAGGTGAACTCATTTGTATGAAATGCGGTGCAATCGTAAATATAGATATGGTTGACACTAGCCCTGAATGGAGAGCATTTGATGTCGAACAGAAATCAAAAAGAACACGAACTGGAGCACCAATGACCTTTACAAAACACGATAAGGGTTTTTCAACAGAAATCGGAAGCAGTACAGCAGAATTATATAAGGTTCCTGTTAAAAAAAGAGCACAATATTATAGGCTTAGAAAATGGCACAAAAGACTTACAAAATCAAAAGATAGAAACTTGAGTTATTCTTTCTCTGAACTTGTAAGACAGATTTCATATTTAAATCTAAGTTCAAGCGTTCATGAAGAAGTCGCAAGACTCTATGAAAAAGCAGTAACAAAAGGTCTTGTGAGAGGACGTTCAATGGAAAGCATAATCACAGCATTGATATATGCAATTGCTAGAGAACATGGAAGTCCAAGAACTCTTTCAGAACTTTCTGCAGCATCCGGTATTGAAAAAAGAGAAATCGGAAGAGCTTACAGATACATTGCAAGAGAACTTAAGATTAGAATATTACCTGCAACAGCAAAAGAATACATACCAAGATTTTCAAGTCTTTTAGGTCTTTCAGGCGAAGTTCAAGCAAGATCTAAAGAAATACTTGACAAAGCAGCAGACGAAGATATCATCTCTGGAAAAGGTCCAACAGGTATTGCAGCTTCAGCATTATATATAGCTGCAGTTCTAGGTGGCGAGAAAAGAACACAGAGAGATATAGCAGATGTTGTCGGTGTAACTGAAGTTACTATTCGGAACAGGTATAAAGATCTTGTCGAAAAATTAGGAATCGAAGAAGAAGTCGAGAAGAAAGCAGCTGAGACTGAAAAACGTCAGAACAAAAGGGTTGAAGATAAAATTCTTTAATCACTTTTTTTATTTTTCTTTAATCTATTTTTTTATTTTTTTTATAATAAAATTTTAGATTTTTTTTATTTTTTTTATAATAAAATTTTAGATTTTTTTTATTTTTTAATAATCACTTTTTATTTTAAGCATTTTAATTCTATTTTAGACAATATTTAACATTTTTATTTGATCATATATCATATTCTCAAAAAAAAGGACATTTAATTTCAAATACAAGCGTTTTAAGACCTTTAAATTAGATATTTTAAACTTCTTTTTAATACCAAACCTATATTATTTAATTTATTTGTTACTATTATATACTAAATTATAGAAAACTTTATAAACAGAAGAAGTTAATATAATTTTACTAACTAAGAGTAACAATTAAATATGATTTATGGTGATTTTATGGAAGTTGATCAGGTAAAAACAATGATGCGTTTGGCTAAAGAATCGGGTAACTTAAGAGATCTTGAGAGACTTGAAAAGATTATGAAATTTCAAACACCTAATTTCAGGTATCCTGAAAAAAGAAGAAGATCTCTATTTGGAAATAATTTCTGGGAAACAGCAATTAAAAACAACAGAATTACACCAAGAGATTAAACAAAAACAGATAGAAACAACACAAAATTAGATTACTACAATAATTTTTTAAAAAAATAGTAATCACAACATAAAAAAATATACATAAACGGTGTGAAAATGACAAAATTATTTGAACTAATTAAAAAAAATATTGACGAACTAAATAATAAATCTGAAACAGATATGGCAAAACATATTATGTCTAAAGTAAATAAACAAATTATCAAAAAGATTGCAACAACAGCTTAATTATTATTTTTTATCTTGAATCGATAAAATAAGCTCAGTTACATCTGCATCAGTTCTAATTCCAGTCGGTGTAAAATGAGTTTTTGATACAGAAAAACCTAGAGATTTTAGTTTTTCAATAATTATATCCATCTTAGGTATACTAAGACTATTTTTCTTACAAAAATCATGCAAATCATAAAATAAATAATTAATCTTTGATTCTTCCATTACAAGATTAAGAAATTTATACATTTTAACAACATTCTTATCTTCACTCAATTCAGAATCAAAATTATCAAGAACAGACTTTAAAAAAGGGGAATCTGACATAGATCCAATCCATAAAGGTCCACCCGTCTGAATTGTTTTAGAGCATTTAGGGCACGTAATTAAAGACTTGTCACTAGATAAAAACGTTCTAAACCCACAATGTGTGCAGTACGCAACATACCCTATATTTTTAAGTGAATTATCTGTTTTAGTCTTACCTTTTGTTGCAATTGCAAATATTCTAAAATAATGTTGATCTGAAAAACTCAATACTGGCATAAAAGCCTTATCATATCTTGAAACTGCAAAAGCTACCTGACCCATAAGAATCCTAAGGCCAACTTCATGCATAATATCATGATGTAATGGCCTTGCACCATATTTTCTAAAACAAGCTTTGGGATAAGTACCAGAAAGTGGTGCAGTATCAGTTGCAGTAACAGCAATCATTGAATATCTACTTAAAGCCCTTGCAGCAGAATCCAAAAATATATTAGGCGAACCAAAAGGATCAATATCAACAAAATCAATTGAATCTTTATATCCTGATAAAAATTCATTTGCATCTAATAGAGAAAATTCAAGAGAATCAACATCATTTAAGATAGCATTCTCTTTTGCAAGATCTAATGCGGTTGGATTAAGATCATTAAGATAAACAACATCGCAACCAGATTCTTTCCTATATCGTATACCTCTAACACCTGATGCACAAAAGACATCTGCAGCAAAAAAAGGATGTACTTTATCTTTTGTTTCTAATAACTTATTTTTTTGAGCTGAAAACTCATTCAATACAATAACAGATATATCCCTATTTAACCTCATCAAAGGGTTATAAAATACAGAATCCGACTTCTTGATATCTCCAGAATATATTCTAAATGAACATTTGCCTTCAATAATTTTTTGAGATTTATCTGCCATAAGAATCATAATAGAAATCAAATATAAAAATCTTAGTAAAAATTAAAAAAAATCACTTATTTTAGTGATCAATTAATTTTTTCTCTTCATAACTCTCTTTAGCAAGATCATCACGAACTCTCTCAAGAACAATATCATCCTCAGGTGGTTTTTTATTATCTTTTATCTTATCACCTTTTAAAGTCGCTTTAACAACATCATCTTTAATTATAGAATTTTTAACAGACTTGTCACCTTTAGGCTCTTTAAGTTCACCTGCATCTTTAAGTTCCTTAAGTTTCTTTCCAAGCACAAATATGAAACGTTTTGTATCTTCCTTAATCTCATAAATTTCACGCTCAGGAACCATCTCGGCTTGACCTTTCTTTGCAACAACCATAGCTTTTGCAATCTTTTCAAAAACAAATTCATGTTGTTCTTTAAGATCTGGGAATGTACTTGCCATCACTTTTGGAAGATCTTTAAGTTTCTCAGGTGGTTTTATACCTTTAAGTTCAAGAGCACCAACATTTGCTCTCAAAAAAGTCTTATAAGTATCAAGCAGAATACTTGATTTTTTCTTTTGTTCAAGAACTTTCAAAAGCTCAACCATACGCTTAACAAACTGATCACAAATCTCTATATGTTCATCAACCTTAACACCAAGCCCTTTCAAATTTGCTTCATCATCATCATGTTCCATCTCTTTTGCAAATTTATGGATTTTATCTGCATAATCAACATATTTCTGCTCAAGAAGTTTCTGTTCAACAAAATAATGTTTTAATTGTTTTGATGTCGCTTCTTTTCCAGCTGGAATCTTTCCAATAAACATCAAAGGTGCCTGACCTGCTGCAGCCATTGCCTGTTCAAGGTAATGTGCGGCAGATTTCACTCTATATTGAGCCATCTTAAGATGTTGTGGTGCTATATGAATTCTTTTTGATACAGCTTCCATAGTGGTTGGAAGTTTACCTCGCTGAAGCATCCTTTTTGCAGGCATAAATACACCCACATCAAACACAGGAATACCATTCCGTAATACAACCATAACAAGGGGTTCTACACTCCGTATAGACTCCCAGAATTCAGTTAAAAACATAAATGCTTGTATTGTAATATTTTTATCAATTTTAGCTGCAATCTTTCTAAGATCAGCCCAAATACGATCTTTTACTTCTGCAGGAATATCATTTTCTAACTTTGTATCATCAATAATAACAAAAGTGTCTATATCACTTGTCTCCTTATGATCCCCTCGTGCAGTAGAACCATAAACAACAACAGCTTTCAATGATTTCTTAAACTCTTTTGCAAGTTCCTTAGCATATTTCTGTGCAATTTCAAACCTAAGCCTTTGACTTTCCTCTGTTGTTAATATTTTCTTATTTGTATCATCTTTTGTATCTGATTTTACATCATCTTTTGTATCTGATTTTACATCATCTTTTGTATCTGATTTTACATCATCTTTTGTATCTGATTTTACATCATCTTTTGTATCTGATTTTACATCATCTTTTATATCTGATTTTACATCATCTTTTGTATCTGATTTTACATCATCTTTTATATCTGATTTTACATCATCTTTTGTATCTGATTTTACATCATCTTTTATATCTGATTTTACATCCTCTTTAGATACATCATCCGAAACAGAACTCTCTTTTTTATTATCTTTAACAACTGCTTTGGAATGGTCTTTTTCAGTCATAGGAATCACTTAGATATTTATTAAATTTGAACGTTATATATAATTAACGATTTATTATTTGTATCGCGATTTCAACCAAACATTCATTTTATTTTTATTGAACGCATTTGTACTTCTCATAGTTCGATCAGGTAAAGAAAACATAAATAGATTATCCTTAAGCATGTCAAACGCATGTTCACGCACCGCAAACTGCTGCATTGCCTTAAATGACTCATCAATACCAAACAGCCTTGGCGGTAAATTTTCAGGTTCTATCTCTTGAATAAGACAATCTTTAAGATCCCTATAAACTATAGCAGACTCTCCCGGATTACCCCAACTACCCCATTCCCATATTATATATGCATTTTTAATATCTGCTTTCCTCATAGCCCATAACTGCTCATACAATATTTCAGGATCTAATGAAAGACGACGTATTGCACCATGAACACCCCAAAGAGGTCTTGGCGCATTAAGATGAAACATTGAAAAATATTTATTTGGATTAAGACCTGTCTTATCTCTCCATCTTTCAAGAAGTTTAGCTTCATCAACAGGATTAAGATAATTAAGATTAAGATGCTCTGTATCCATACAATAATTAATCATTTCGCCATCATCAATAGCCCGACAGATTTCAACATGATCAAGTATACTCATAACCCTTAAACGTCCCTCATTATTATCTACACTAGGCATATTTGTCTCAATATAGATTGTAAGTCCTTCATCTTTCAAATAATCATAGAGAGATTGGGTTTTTATAACCTCACCCTTAATATCTTTATAGCATTCATTATCATTAAGTAAATTTTTATGCGAATGTATTGACGTAGTATGCGGTGGATTCGTTGACTCTTTAGATGTTTCACCATCTATACGCATACCACCCTCAAAACTATTTACTTTCAAATGCCCTTCAATGTATTTTCCAGCAACAGCTGTCACCATCTTCGAAAGAGGCACAGTTATCCGCGCAACAAGTTCTGAATTCTGAACAATATTATCAGGATCAAACTCGTCTGAAAATGGATTCTTACTATCTGTAATATCAGACAATACATATGCCCACATTTTATCTTTAGTTTTCCACATCCACTTTGCAATTATATGATAAGCCACAGATTCATCTGCAACAGAACCCTCCTTGACCCAGGTCTCAAAAAGATCATAAAAATTATATTTAGAAATCTCTAAAATAGTACCAAATGTCCTTTCATCAAAATCATTTTTCTTAAATAACTCATCTGAAAAGTTTGTTAATTTAACATTTTTTTCATTTTTCAATTTTTGAAACTTAAGATATAATTCTTTATATTTTTCGGAATTTTCGGGTTCATTTTTATGACATTTTTCCAACTCATTTTCAACACCATATATTTCGTTATCTAATTTTTTATCATATTCAAATATTTTTTTAGACACGTAACTAATTACACTAAATGCCTCTGTAAAACCAATATCCTTTTTTAATCTACGCCTAAAATAATTTCTTGCTTTAACAATCCCTGCAAGATTAATTTTAACATACTCATCAAGATAATAAGACATAAACCAATCTTGCATATATGGCTTATCTGAATTGTCCTTATGCTTCAAGTCATCTATCTTTTTACCATAAATAAGACTAGTATTTTCACTGTAATATGTAATACCATCATTTTTTATAAATGAACCAATATTAGTCCCCCACGGACTAAACAAAATAGCTTGACCTTGTTTAGGATTCACAGATACTGGCCTTATGTTTGACGAAGAATGGAACAAAACCCATTTAGGCTGTATTTTATCAACCGCACCTTTCACACTATCTATCAAAATCTTATGCCATAAAGACCATTGCTGACCATACGCAAGAGTCAAGTCCATACGGACATTAAGATGAAGACCAAAATTAAACCCTGTTTTTTCTTTAACAACCTTCATTTGTTCCCTCAACATAGGTTCATGAACTTCTGATGTCTCTTCAAGTGTCATCATCGCAAAATCAAAACCAAGATATGATGCTTTAACAAGTTTATTTGCAAGACCCAGATAATTATTACCAGCCGGCTTAGCAAAACCGGGATCACCTGAGACTATATAACCCACAGGCTTACCTTTTTTAATGTCCCAAGCCCTAAGTTTATCTAATGCTTCATTCGAAATACCTGGTTTACTATTATCCTGCGTCAAAAAATCACCATAATCAAAAAAAGATACAAATTTTAAATAATATATATATAGAATTAAATTGAATATATAGTTAAGTGTTTTAAAAAAAAAGTGTTTTCATATGGAACTTTTCGAAAAACTAAAAGATTTTGTCACAGATGCAAAAGACAATATAGTAGATCGCCTACCTGGAAGATCTAACGATATAGACAGTATGTTAAAAAATGACAGATCAACAAGCTCAGAAGGTAGAAAACCATATTCTGCAAATGTTCTTGAAGGCAGCAAACCCTTTGAAAGCACTTTAGACAAATCAGATTTCATGCAAACCCCAACACAACCACAAAGCGGAATAAATAATATAGGAATGTCGCAAAACACAAATTTTAATCAACAAGTTCAACAAGCACCACCAACAACATATCAAAATACACAAACCTTAGGACATTCAACAGGCGCACTTGATATCGGAGGCTCAATGGACCTTGCAAGACATCTTGGAGTTGAACATCCGCTTGAACAAAGAATTAATGAACAAAATTCATTCCAAACAACAAATTTTCAACCAAACCCTGTAAGCCCACAGACACAAAACCCTTTCCAGGACTCACAAAACACCACACAAAATCAATTTCAAAATCCTCAAAGCATAACACAAAACCCTTTCCCAAACCCCCAAAGCATAACACAAAATCCAATGCAACAACAACCAATAAATCCAGACCCATTTTTAACATTTCAACAAACACAGACAAACAATTTATTGCAACAAGACACATTCAATCCAAATAATAATTCACAAAACCCAACAAATCTAGATAGCATCAAAATGGACATAAAACAACTTAAAGTGCAACAAGAACTGATTCTTGAAAAACTTAATCTGATTGAAGAGAGAACAAGAAGACTAGGTTAAATTCACATTGCATTTATACCTAATGCAGAAAGATATTCACCTTTTATCCTATCAACAAAATGCCTAGATTCTTTCATATATTGCAATCTCTTTTCATGATAAAACATTTTAGCATATATATTCCATAACATAATCTGAAACGGATTAGAATAAACATATTTAGTTGTAATAGTTGGATATATGACAATCATAGCATCACCATCTTTAGTAGTAAGATCTTGTGAACCCGAAATTTCAATAGTAATCTCTAATTTTGTCCAAGCATCAAATTTCAATATCCCAATAACACGTCCTTTAAAATAACCATCTAAAGAACTCCACGAAAACTTAGGATTTTGTATTCCAGAACTTGCAATATTAAGAACAGTTTTATATATAGTAGCAGCCTTATCTATTAAACTGACAGGATTATTCATCTTACCTTCAACCTTTATCACTTTAGAAGGTGAAAGAAGATCATCTGTAATTTTAAGATCCTTCATTATGTCTCAACTCCTCAGCGAAATCTTTAATAGCCTCTGCAAACTTATTTGAAAGCATACGAGATTCATCAGCAAATTTTTGTCTTTTTTTCTGATAAAATAAAGTATCATGTATACGTCTCATAATCTCATATAATATACTTTGCTCATAAAGAGAATCCTGTGGATATTCAGTATACATTGTAGGCTCAAGAGAAATTGTTGCATTACCATGACCATCTTCAGATGCACCTTTAAGTCCTATTGAAATCTGAAGAAATGAAAATTTATCAAAATCTTTAGTAAGCATCCAAGAAAAACCAAATTTACTCTTATTACCTGATTTTTCCCAAGTATAACTTTGTTCCTGTATAAATTCTTCAGGAACACCAAATATTTTAATCATAAAAGTACGAATTTTTTTATAAAACAGCTCAGGCGTAGGTCCTGAATAATTCATTGATATGTCTGGTTTAGGTCTAAACACTTCAACAGCGATTGTCAATTTTGTTCTTGCATATACCACTTAAAAAACACCAATTAATAATAATAATAATAATAATAATAATAATAATAACATAGGTCTTGCTTTTATATATTTAGACTTAGCTATATAAATATTTGTCACTAATATACAAATATGTTGGTAGAATTAATAGCTGCATTATTTATTACAATCGGCATAGTTTTCATATATATAATGTCAACAAAAAAAGATGAAAATACAACTAAATTCATGACAATGTTCTTTCTTTCAATTGTGTTAACATACACAGGAATCACTCTTTTTGGTATCACTTGGGAAATATTTATAACAAAAATAAAAGCACTTATTCTAATCCTAATAGGTGT
Source organism: Nanobdellati archaeon (assembly GCA_019429005.1). Classification (GTDB taxonomy): domain Archaea; phylum EX4484-52; class EX4484-52; order EX4484-52; family GLR71; genus JAHYJR01. The sequence goes on from JAHYJR010000007.1 coordinate 13,679, forward strand.
ATTTTTCGCATACAATTTCCAAGGAAATGTTAGTGATGAATACCAATATGAAGGATTTGCTATGATAGGTATGATAACAGGCATTATTTTATTGATTCTCGGATTATATTGGTTAATATTTTAACAATTTTATTTAAATTATTTTTAAAAAACTACATTTTGTAACCCATCCAAACGGTAATATTAAGTGTAATATTAATATACAAGTAAACAAATATATTATATAATGAAAGAAGCAATTGATTTACATAGTATAGGATCAGAATGGATGAATAAAGCTTGGCCTAGGGCAAAATTTACCTGTTTTGAAGGTGATGAAGGTATGCAAACCGAATTATCATATTCGGGGTCTTTAGGCTCAGTAGAAACTCTATGGGTCGGTAGTCTTTTTGGATTATCAGGCAAAGATTTCACAATAATCAATTTACACCGTTCCTTTAATGTTACTCCAGCACAAGATAACCCCTATTACCAATCCACACTAGCCCAAAAAGACGCACTTCAAAAACAAATAAGAGAGACTTTAGGCGGTATTGGAGCTAATGTAAATGATCTTGAACTTGTTAAAAATGATATAAGAAAATTAAAAGAATTCAAAAGTTATTTTAAAAAGGCTGAAGAGGGTAATGATTTACCATTAAAGACTATGTTTATAACGGAAGTTGATTTCTATGCAGGTGGTCAAGCTAATATTCAAGGTCAAACAGGCAGACTCAGCATAGAATTTCAAAGGATAAATAATTTTATGCCGACAGTTGTTGAAGATTTTAATGAAATAAAACCTAAAAAATATTTTGAAAACATCAAAGAAGATTATTTAGATAAAGAAAACAGATTCAAAAACATTTCAACAGTTGAAAAAAACTTTCTTGCAGCAAAATGGGAATCATACCAAGAATGGATCAAAATGTTAAAAACTAGGATAAATAATGACTATAAATTAATGAAAATACAAGAAAAAAGTAGAAAAAGCACAATAAATATGATGCGAGAAGATATTAAACCACTCATTGCAAGATACAAAATTAAAAAAGATTCTTTAAGTGATCCAGAAAATCGAAAAAATCTGCTTACAAACTGGACAGATACAGAAAAAAGAATAAATTCAAGCGAAAATATAGAAGTTTTCGCAATAAAAACAATGGACTCAACAGAATTCCATAAAGCACCTTCAGAAATGGTTGTAAAGGCAGATGTAAAAGCAAATGATAAATGGACACAAGAAGTTTTGTTATACGGAAAAAAAGATAAAAATGGAGTCCTTACACAACCAGGTTACCTTAAAAAAACATACCCTTGGATTGATGAAAAATGGATCAATGACAAAATCAAAAATATTAGTGATTTATCCGGAATTAATCCAGAAAAATCAATGTACTGGACAGTATATAAAATCAGCTATAAAAGATCAAATTTGACACTATTAGGAACACCAAGCGAAGATGGTGACTTTTCATTTAAAACATTCATGTTAAGCAAAAACATGCTTCTTGCAAAACTTCTTGACATTGAAGCAAATAAAGAAAACTTTGAATATGAAATAGATGAAATTGTCGGAACCAGCACAAGACAAGAAGGTACAATAAAATATAAAATTCAAAAAAAAGATAATTCTACTAAATATATAGTATCCGAACAAACAATTGAAACTACGGGCGAAGATATCTATGCCGGAACATACACATCTGAAGAAAACATGAAAGATGAATACGGTAGTGAATATGATTACATAGAAACAAAACAAGAAAAGACAAAAAAGAAACTAGAACTATTAAAATATTTTAACATACCCTTTTTCTTTACTAGGCCGACAGGTCCTTATGAATCACGTTTCAAAGACAGAATTACCAAAATGTATCTAGGTGTCGTTGGAAAACGATTTTCAGTAGAAGTTGTTGGAACATTCAAAGGCAATATGAAAATTGGTGGCTAAAACCAATTTAAAAAACAATCATAAAAATTATTTTATATCATATAAAAATTTCTGAAGATACACTTCACAAAGACCTTGATAAGGTCCCCATGATTTTTTTGCAAAATATCTTAGATTTTTATCATTATCAAAATCAATTTTATAATCATCTCTAACAATCTTTCTTATAAGAGAATCCGTATAAAAAAAATCAAATTTGCGCATCTGAAACAAACAAAATATATCTATAGAATAGGGACCTAAACCTTTAATTCTTGAAAGTCTAGAAATATCATCAATTTTAGGATTAAATAACATGAACTTTGCAACATTCAATATGTAATCAGAACGATATCCAACACCACACTCTGAAAGATGTTCTGGCTTTAGAAGAATATCTTTAGGTTCTGGAAACGCACCAAATCCATATACATTAATCAGATTCAAAACCATCTTCTTATACTGTAGAAAAGACACATTTTGTGAACATATAATTGACACTAATGCTTCAAAATCTGTATACGCACTCAAAAGCCTATTACCACATATTGCACCCATATACTTTTTAAGAATTTTATCAGATTCGCATGTGACATAAAACCCTGAAAGATCCTCACCACAACCTAGACAATATGATACCCTTTTTGAGATGATATCAGAAACATTCGAAGTTACACCCTTTTCATAAGACAAAATCAAATCATTGTCAACCTGACTAAATTTAATCTTAATAGAATTTGAACCGACCTTAATTACTTTTTCAGGAAGATTACCCGTAAAAAAAAAGAAAGGTTTATATTTCAAAATCAAATCTAAATTAAAATCTTTCTGAAGCGCTATAGATACACTACTGACAAGATTAGCCATGCCTATAATTCCATAACAAGATATAAATAGATAGTTTATATAAATTATATAAAACGGATTATTACACTCTTAAATTATCCTAATCCAGTATTCTAAAATCAAAGGTGAATTAATATTAATAAAAATAAACAAATTATTGCAATCTTATTATTACTAATAACATTCATCACTATAACACCAACTGTATTTACAGAAGAACAACTTTCATGCGAAGACACATCTGAAGGGACTTGTGAACTTGAACAACCAAATATAACACAAATAACACAATACAGTAACTTAAATACACATGATAATTGTGCAGAAAACATAACAAATATACATTTTTTCTATGGTACTGGATGCCCTCATTGCGCTAATGTTGAACCTTTAATAGATGAAATGGATGAAAAATATAAAAATGAAATAATCATACACCGTCAAGAAATCTATCATGATAACGAAAATTACAAATTATTTGAAAAAACAAAAGAAAAATTTGATCTGAAAAATGCAGGCATACCACTTATTGTAATAGGAAACACTTATCTTATGGGCGATAAATCAATAATTAAAGAGTTAGAAAATGAAATTATCAGATGCGAAACAAAAGACTGTGAATGCCAATTAAGTTGTGATGACACATTACCTGAAGACATATCACCAGCACAAATTAAACCAAAATCAATAACATTACCAGTAATAATCATATCAGGACTAATTGATGGAATCAATCCCTGCGCATTTGCAGTAATAATCATACTTCTGACATACTTAAAAGGCATTGGCAACAAAAAGAAAATGTTTGTAGTTGGTATGACCTACATCTTTGCTGTATATGTTACTTATTTCGTTGCAGGCCTTGGACTTCTTTCAACATTCCAATTCGCAGGAATAACAAGATCAATCTTTGACATATCTGCAATACTTGTGATTATATTTGGACTTATAAACCTAAAAGATTTCTTCTGGTATGGTAAAGGTATAAGTCTCGAAATACCAAAACAATACAAAGGAACGATTCATAAATATATCTTAAAAGCCACAATACCTGCCGCATTAATACTTGGTGTTCTAGTCTCTATGTTTGAACTCCCATGCACAGGTGGCGTTTACCTTGCAATCCTAGGCCTTCTATCAAACTCAATGACACAATTAAGTGCAATACCATATCTGCTCCTATACAATTTTGCATTTATATTGCCTTTGATAATCATAATGATTGTTATGTATAAAGGTTACGACCCTAAAAAAATTGAAGATGCAAGAAAAAAAGAGAGAAAATGGATGCGATTAATGATGGGTCTTCTCATGGTCGCGCTTGGAGTTGCTATGCTAACCGGTCTGATATAGACACAACAACCAACCCATCCACTCTCTTAAGATAAATTATCTAAGGTAAATTATTTAACAGATATGATGCAACAGTCATAGTATCATAATAAACATCACTTTTAGGCTCAATCCTTTCAGCAAAATCTAAAGGTGATGTTTGCGTATTCAACATAAGCATACCAAGATAATTGTCTTGACGAAATCTTTTATTTTGCCATTCGTATGATTCTTTAAGAACGTCGTGATAAGTCTTAATCAACCCTATTGGAACATCTACACAAAATGTCTCAAGAACAATCATATCTTGAAGCATTTCATACACATCCGGAACATCCTCCATAATATCTTCAGGACTAGATATACCATATATCAAATCAAGCTTTTCCTTCAGATTATATTGCATAGGATCTGATTGAACAAAACTTTCAAATTGAGGATCAATAAGATACATAACAAAATTCAAAGTATCATCTATTATTTTCTTTCCGATTTCAACAGATTTACTTTCAATATAATCATTTCTTATTGATACTAATGCACTTGAACGATCTTGAGGACTAAGACAATTCAATGCAGAATTACCAAAAGCCAATGATTTACTATATACATCAACCTCAATTGGTTGTTCAAGCCACAACTGTTTTGCATCTTCAATTTGATTTTTCATTCAATTCACCTCATTAACTAACATACTAGCCCCATACGTACCTGGTGGTGACCTATAGGAAAACATAATATCATCTGGTATAACTATCTTAGGCTCAGTTATATCAAAAACCATAACATCACCATCTCTTGTACTTTTCACAAAAGGTCCATAATTTTTAAGTCTACGTTCTTCAACCCTTTGCCTAAGTAAATCTCTAATTTCCATCGGATCATCATAAATCCACAAAGGTTCATCAAAATCTTCAACAACACAAGATATTCTTTGAACTTCTGACAAATTCAAATCAGATATAAATTCACAACCTTTCGCAAGCCTTAAACTAATATCATCATATATGGACAAATGAAGTCTTTCAAATTTAGCATCATATCGAGGACAGTTAATATTGCCACTATATTCAATTAATTGCGAAAGCTCATCAACAAGATTCGTATCAATACCGCATTCATAGTCTTTATACGCTTTTAATACCGTTGGCTCACATTCAAGCAAATACGAAGCATGTATAACCATATCATTTCTTAAAGGATGATAATTTTCTAATAACATTGAACCAATCAAATAAAGAGTATCTTGATATTCATCAGTCTTAAATCTAGGCTGATATATCCAACCCTTATCTTCCACAAGACACATAAGCCTACGAAATTCATCGAAGTAAATATACTGTCTATCTGATTCATTTAATTCCAAAGTCTCTATCAAAAGACTACTTTCACTTAACATCCCTTAACACCCCCTAATTATTTTTTAAAACATATCCAACAGATTTTTAGCTAACGCTAATTGATTGAACCAACATAAATGATAGCTTAAACAAAACAAAAAAATAAAAAACGGCTATCAAAAATCTAAGATAGACTTAGATAATATACATAAAATTTAAACAAAAAAAGAGGTCATCAATATATACCATATTGGCATATTATTAGCGAATCATCCCAATTTATTGCTCAAGGCACATAAATCCCTTAAGTTTATAAGTAGATGTTTTACAAATAGAATTGACTTTATAGGTTAAACTATGCACTGCGAGATTCAATTTTGCAGTTAATAACATAGGTAACATAATAATCTAAATATTATTTAGATATTTAAGTATATATATGTTACTATTTGGGTAAAAATAACAAAATAATTACATAAATTAACAAATACCACTATAATATTTCAAAAAAAATTAAAAAAAGGTCCTTTTAGACCTACATCTTCTTTATCTCTTCAATTATCTTTGAAAAAACTTCATCTTTTGCACCTTCAACAAACTTTATTGAACCTGCAGCATGATGACCACCACCAGATATTGAACCATACGGCATCTCACGCACTAACTTAACAATTAAATCATTAACATTAAACCCACGTTCAACAGCAGGGTCTGATATACGCATAGTCACAAAAAACGGACCAAGGCCAATAGTCACAACCATCCTACCTATATATTTATCTTTAAGGGAATCATGTGCCATACCTGTCGCCATGCCCGGTGCTGGGAACTCGCCTCTATGAGTCGTAAGACTTGTATCTAATATACCAACAATTACCTTATTATCAAATTCTTCAACAGACAGGTATTCATCATTCACTAAGTTCTGGTTCTTAAGCGCAAGTCCGATTTCATCATTCAAAAGAGTAACAAGAACACGCTGTTTTTTCAAATCAACACCAAGAAGATCATCAACAAGTTTCCAACCTTCAGAAAATCTAAGATAATGTGCTTCAAAATCAACAGCTAATGCAATCTGTTTCAAATAATCTAAATCAAACCCCATCTCTTTTGCAATAGACATATACTTATCAAAATCATCACCTTTAGCTCGATCTGCTACACCAGCTAAAGCAGGGAAAAAATCAAGATTGGATACATTTTCATTAAGTAACCTTGCAAGTTCTACACAAAGCATACCTGCTGTAAGATTATTATCACCACCAAACAGATATGGATTCATATGAGCATCCAAAAATTCATCAACTTTTGATTTGCCATCAATGACTTCACCAGGATAATGATGATCTACAACAATAACCTTTGCATTATAAATTTTTGCTTTACGTATAGCCAAAATATCTTCTTCAGTAGAACCATTATCTACAAGGATTATCAAAGGTTCAATCTGACCAAAACGTTCCATATCTTTAAGTGCCATAGAAATATCTCTTAAAACATCAGAATATTCATAGAACGGTGCTTTTGATGGCGAACGTGAAAAATAACGCCATTTTGAATCCTTACTGCCATATTGTGCTTCAATCAAAGGTATAATAGCACGCTGAAGAGCAATACCACCACAATACCCATCAGTATCCGCATGATGCCTTACAATAATAGGCCTACCTTCAATGATTGCTCTTTTTATCAAAGATGCAACCTCAATAAATCGCTGTTTCATTTTATCAAGCATAGGACTTTCAATCAAAAAATCTGAAGATTTAGGTTCAGATAATTTTTTTATATTTTCTTCAATCTGATTCGAAACCTCAATCTCTTTGGGTGGTAATAATTTACGAATTATAGTTATTTCATTTTTCTTACGCCCATTTTGATTCTTAATAGACAATAAGATACTTACAATATCCTCAGAATTAATTTCCGGATTTGCTCTAACACCAGCACCATTAAAAGCTGTAACTTCAATAGAACCTGTACCATCATTAATCATAAATACTGTCGGTCCTGAAGTCTGTTGTACTGATATAACTTTACCTTCAATTTGATATATACCTAAACTCTGTTCTAACACAAATTTAATTGTCTTTTTTTGAATTTTAGATTCACTTGAATTATCATTATTATTATTATCATTAGGAGAACTATTTTCAGAACTCTTTTTAATTATTATTTTATTCATAAAATCACTTTAATATTAATTATTTATACATATATTATAAAAAAACCTTTAGATATCCACTGTTTATAAGTCAATTAAAAAAAATGCAAAGAATATAAATTAGTGGTTAGGCGTATAAAAATTAATCAAAAAACTTACGTCAAATGATTGTTTAACGCCCACCTAATCCAGGGTATTTCAAAAATATTTGCTAATTAATTAATAATACATAAACTTTATAAAACTATTGTTTATAAAAAATTATAATCAATTAACATTCCAAATTAGATTTTGAATAAATGTACGCTTTTCACATTCTTCTTTTTGATCCAGACCCTCTTTCACAGGAAGTGTACATTCCCCATTAACATAATCTTTACACGTAGCACATTTTTTTGTTAACATTCTATGACCTCTAATAATTATTAACAATTTTGTTTTTTAAATACTTTATTGTTGGTAACCTTCAGAACAATAAATAATAAAATATAAAAAGAAAAAAACTATAAAAAATATATGGAAATACGAAAAGCTACAGAAAATGATGTTAACAAATTAATAAAAATAATAATAAATTTAAAAACAGAACTATCTCAATTCAAATCTAAAGAAGAACAAAAAATTATGAAAGAGACAAAAACAAATGATGAGATTAAAGAAAATATTAAATCCCTTATATCTAAAAAACATTTTCTTGTAGCTTGTGAAAATACCGAAATCATCGGTTATGTTTATGGTAATATTAAAGAGTTAAAACATATAATATATAAACCAATCAAATATGGAACACTAAACTATCTCTGGGTAAAAAAAGAATTCCGTAAAAATAAAATATCTTCAAAATTGAAAAATGAACTACTTAAATGGTTCAAAAAAAACAACTGTAAATATATTGATCTTTTAGTTCTTAATGAAAATCCAGCTCAAAATATTTATGAAAAATGGGGCTTTAAAAAATATCTTATCAAAATGAGAAAAATAATTGATAATCAGAATAATTGATAATCAGAATAATTGATAATCAGAATAATTGATAATCAGAATAATTGATAATCAGAATAATTGATAATTAAGATAATCTTATTAACAACAAGATTAAAAACATTCTTAAAACCCGCAAATCAGATTAACACCACTTTCTACAAAATATGGTCCAAATAATGTAAACAATACCAAGAAGAATGTAATAAAAGTCAAAATATATGCAATCTTACCAGAATATTTAAACCCTGTAGAACCGATTGCCTCTTTAGCTAATAAGCCACCATCTAAAGGTCCCATTGGAAGAAGATTAAAAAGACCTACACCCAAGTTAAGCATAAAAAGCCATAAAAATAACTCAACAAGATAAGGATAGAATGTTTCAAATCCTGAACTAATTACTGAAGGTAAATTATATTTAGTCAAAATACCCATAGATACTCCTGTGATACCAAGATATCTTGAAGTGATTGTCTGATTCTCAACAACACATTCTGTTCCAGATAATTTAAAATCAACAGCTTGAACAAATGATGGATATTGTTCATACGAATCAATAATATCTGTAGCTGACAAATCATAAATTGTGCCATCAACATCAACTGATAAAACACCATCATTACTATTGATAATAGTAATAAAATCATTAAGAGTTGTTATATTAATACCATTTACAGATAAGATAGTACCTGATTCGGGAAGAATCCCAAATGCTTGAGTATCATCCATCAATCCACTATAATTAATACCAATATCTGCTGTGAAAAATAAAGAATATGACATAACAGATATTAACAATAAAAATAAAGACAATCCCGCAAATATAAAATTGCTAAAACTCCCTGCAGCAAAAATCCTTGACTTTGTAAGCGAACTTTTTTTGCTTAATTGAACTTCATCAGGTTCTGCAAAACCAAGCGGAAGCACAGCAAAAAAACCATAACCCATAGATTTAACCCTAACATTTTCAACTCTTGCAATAATAGCGTGAGCTAATTCATGAACAACAACAAGGAAAAATATAGATATCAACCAATATGTTATAGGCACATAAAAAATTGGTGCACCCGAAACCTGAACTGGTAATACAAGCTGTAATGGCGCAAGAAGTTTAGGCATAGTAAATACAGATACCGAATTAGATAAAAGATAATAAAACATTGAACCCGAAACACCAAAAAGAACAGTTGCAATAAGCACAAAACCGCTCATAACTGTTGAGAACACTGGATACAATACTAAAAATGCAATTGCAGAATACATAATATATTTTCGATTCTTTTGCTCTTTCAAAACATACCAAATACCAAAAACACCAAGACTTATCATAATCCCAATATCTGCAAAAACCTTGAAAAAACGATTATATTTTTTTGCTAAATTATCTACAAATTCAAGACCTCTATCAGTTCGTCTTAAAAAAAGAAGTCCAGTTCTTTTAAAATTTTTACCATCAACAATCCAAATTATAAAAAATAAAGCTAAAAGAATTATTAACGACTGATAATTATCCATATCATGTTGTTGTATATAACATATATATATCTTTACAAATTATTAAAAAATATTTAAATATTAAAAACAGATATATCTATAAATAGCAAAAATTCAATACTTCTAGATACTAACAAATATAAAATTATATCCAACTTATTAATCTATTGAATAAAATAATATTACAATTTATTAAATATTATTTTAAAATGTTGATTAATATGACAAATTTAAATCCAATTGATTATAGAGGACATCATGTCGCAATAACTACACCTCTCGAGTACGGTGGTTCAATCGACGAAAATGGATTAAAACAAAATATTGAATTTCTTCTTGAATATGGTGTCAATGGAATTGTTGCTGTAGGCACAACCGGTCAAAGTCCAACTTTAACACCAGATGAACATCTTAAAGTCATTGCTATTACAGTAGACACTGTCAATGGTAAAATTCCTGTTATTGCCGGCACAGGCTCAAACAACACAAAAGAAGCTATATATTTTACAAGAGAATCCAATAATATTGGTGCAGATGCAACACTACAAGTAGATCCATATTATAACAAACCAAATTCAAATGGTATTGCAAGACATATAGATCAAATTGCAAAAAGTGCAGACATTCCAATAATATATTATTCAATACCGGGTCGAAGTGGTACAACAATAAATGTAGCTGATCTTGCACAACTAACAGAAGAATATTCACAGATTATAGGTATAAAAAATGCAACATCAGATTTTGAAAACATGAAAAATATAAGAAAATATTGTGGTAATGATTTCTTAATATTATCTGGAAATGACACAGACACACAAAGAATGATGTGGCACCCAGACATAAAAGCTGATGGTGTTGTAAGTGTAATGGGTAATTTGACACCACAGATCTCAACAGAAATCATCAAGAACAGTCTTGATTTACCACGAAATACATCAAAAAAAGATATATATGACAAAGATAACAAATTATTACCCCTATACAATCTTGAAATGGGAACAGACAAAAAGAACTCCTTAAGCCATATAAAAAAAGTAATATTAAAATATAAAACAAACTTAGATTCACTTCAAAAATATCCAAATCCTGTAGGAATACATACAATGATGGATATCTTAGGTATGCCAACTGGAGAACTAAGATCACCACTTGAACCTGTACCAGATGTATTAAGACAAAAAGTGAAAAATGTATTAAGTAAATTTCAAAAAGAAACAGGATATCTTGATCCTGTCAGTGAATTTTTTGATATCAATTTAGAAACAAAACTTAACCTATAACAAATATATATAAAAAATAAAATAAAATAAACTTTAACAATATAAAAAACAGGTTTGATAAATATTTGCTTTATTGCTGGTGTATACTTACTTGAAAAAAATGAAAAAAGACTTTCAAAAGTCCATCAATATATTGAAAATCTTATGACACTTTGCTGGAACAGAGCAAATGATGAAGGTTCGGGTATTGGTTGGTATGATTTTGATAAAAATACCCTTGGACGTGAAGTAAAAGAAGGTCCGCTTGTATGGTCAAAAAGTTTTCATGAAAATTATCCTGTAATGATATCACATGGCATATATTCTAATTCAGGCACAAAAAAAAATATCGAAGAAAAATTACACCCTTTATACAGTGAAAATGATAAACTTCTTTTTGCATTCAACGGTAACATACCAAACCATGAAAAACTCCGTAAATTAATGCCAGAATATACATTTAATATAGATGGCGATACAGAAACTCTTGCAAACCTTCTTGAAAAAGCATATGAACAAAGTGGCGACATATTCAAATCAGTCAAACTTATGTATTCTGTAATTGATGGACCTTGTAACTTTGAAACAATACTTGATGATGGTAGTCTTGTAATTGGAAGAAGTCCAGATGGAAACAAACCACTCCACATGGCAAAAAATAGAAAAAGAAATGTATTTTCATTTGCATCTGAAAGTTCTGCATTACAACAATACTTCAGAGACGAAGATATATGCCCAGTTAAACCTGGAGAAGTTATTAAAATTACAAAAGGTATTATTGAATCAAAAATATACCCAATAAAACCAATAAAAAGATGCCCTTTCGAATTCCCCTATTTCGCTAAACCTGATTCATATATAGATGGTATCAATGTAGGTTCTGCAAGACGTAATATTGGAAAAATACTAGCATTAAAAAATGATATCCCTACAGATGCTAAAACTGGTGCAGTACCTGATTCAGCAATTGAATTAGCACAAGGTTTTGCAGGTGGTATGCTAGAACAATGGATAAATAATTGTGAAACACTTAAAGAAGCAAAAGAAATAGCAAACAAGGGTATTCCACTTTATAACGTACTTATGAGAAACAGATTTGGTGGTATAAAACGAACTTTTATGCAAAGCTCGGAAGAACTAAGAGACCATGCAATAAGAATCAAATTCAATCCAGTAAAAGAAAACATAACAGATGAAGATATATATATTATAGATGACTCAATCGTGCGTGGAAGAACAATAAAGCAAATTGTTAGAGACATAAAACGTTATAATCCTAAAAAAGTACATATGCTGATTGGTTTTCCAGAGATAAAATATCCATGTCACATAGGTATTGATATGCAAACAAAGGAAGAACTGATTAGTGCAAACATGACACAACAAGAAATTATAAATTATGCTAACCTTGATAGCCTTGAATTCGCAACAATGGAAGATATCTCAAAAGCGACAGGTTTTCCAATTGAAGAATTCTGTTTAGGTTGCACAGAAGGAATACAACCAATAACACCAACTATTGATATTGACCATATTGATCCTGATAATCTGTTTGAACAACTTTATTGAATATTATTTCATACGATTTTATTTATGTTTATTCAGAGCTTACTTCTCATAAGAACAACTTTATTGAATATTATTTCATACGATTTTATTTATGTTTATTCAGAGCTTACTTCTCATAAGAACAACTTTATTGAATATTATTTCATACTCAATTATTTCGTATTCAAACAAATCATTTTATACTCTTTAATATTCCTAAAACTTTCTCTTTACCAATATTCTTAATAAAACCTGTAAGTCTTGGACCTCGCTCTTTACCAATCAATACAAGATACACTGCCGTAAAAAACTCTTTTGTTGAAAGCTCTGTAGATACCATTATACTTTTAAACATCTCAAAAATCGCATCTTCAGTGTAATCTTTTTCAAGCAATTTTTCAGAAAGCATCTTAAGCGCACTTATCTGATTCTTTGATAACTTTGAAATAACTTCAGCAGATACAGACTCATTTATCTTAATAATATACTGCTCTGGAGCATATTTAAAAAGCCACGTCTCAGCACAAGCAATCATGTTTTCAACTCGCATAACATCATAAAGCATAGGAGCCTTAACATCTGCAAGAATCAATTTTTTAGTTTTCTCTTTATCCTGAGTTGCTTGTAAAATATCGCATATTGTCCTAAATGCAGGCTGTATTGGAAGCTTTTTTGGTATGATGCCTGGAATAGAAAATCTATATATACGCTTCATCTGATTCAATTTCTTGGCATTCTCCTCATCCTCTATAAAATAAGATCGCTCAACATTATAGAAATCCTCATATATCTTAAAGACCTCATCATCAAAAGCAATAGCAAATTCCTTATTAGGTTTTGTGCCCACAAAAAGAAATCTTGTAATCTCTGGAAGATAGACACCCAACACATCAGTCACAGATATAACATTACCTGTTGACCCTGCCATCTTTCCGCCGACACCTTTAAGGATTATGAAATCATACATTTTATATATCGGAGGCTCTTTTTGAAAAATATGTTTAACAACAACTTTTGCAGTATCCCTAGAACCGCCCGCACTTGAATGCTCTTTACCTCCTGGCTCAAAATCAACATTTTCAAAATCCCATCTCATAGGCCAATCAATTCTCCAAGGCGGTTTTACAATACCAACTTTCCTAAAATCAATAGTATTTTTGAATCCGCATTCACAAGAATATTTGATTGAATATTCCTCATCATATTTCTCAACCTTGGTTGAATCTTTACCACATTTCTCACAATAAACTTCAAGAGGAATCCAATCTTCTGAATGTGCTTCTTTTCTAAATTTATCCAGAATCTTTCTAATTCTAGCTCGTGCTTTAAGTGCAGTTCTTATTGATTCAGCATACATGCAAGCCTTAAAATTCTCATTCTGTCTTATAAATGTTGGATGTATATCAAGAACTTTAATAGATTCTTCAAGTTCTTTTTCAAAATGTTCAGCATAAGATTTATGACAACCAAACGGATCTATTGTAGAAGATACTGGAAGCCCTATACATTCTTTAAGCTTATCTTTTTCAGGCAGATTTCCAGGAACTTTTCTAAACCGGTCATAATCATCCCAGGAATATATGAACTTAACATTTTTTCCTCTATCAGCAAGCGCTTTAACAACAAGATCTGTAGTAATTATCTCTCTAAAGTTTCCAATATGAACTGTTCCAGACGGAGTTATACCTGATGCACAAACGTACTCTTTTTTATCGCCTTTTTCTTGTATTACCTGCTCTGCAATTTGATCTGCCCAATGAATCAATTGTATATCCTTATCTGTCATAATATCACCTGAAACTTAAGTGTAATAGAAATAATAACCATAAAATTATAAAAGGATTATTATTTTACCTTTTATTTTAACTTACCAACCAATATACTATTTATTTAATATAAAAAATATTTAATAAAATCATTAAATAATAATCAATTTTTTCATCAGAACAAATCTATTTTTAATATTTCACACCCTATATATTATATAATAAAATTATGTATATTATTATAATACAACAACTTGAAAAAATAGTATATTATTAATATATTATATAATAAAATTATGTATATTATAGTCTATTTAGGGCATATTATGGTTATTATTAAAATAAAGTATTTAATTGATTTAAATGACGTTACGACTTTCAGAGGAATTAAGTTATGAACAACATCGTCGACGTATGGAATATTTTTATTACAGAAAACAACTAGATTTGATAATATTACAATTTACACTATTAGATTCATATAATAATTTCAAGAAAGCTAAATGTCCATATCCTTTTGTTGATATTAAATCATTAGAACATACATTTTCCTACGACGATAGTATAGATGTAGAATATGAACATCAAAACTCAGCATTAATTCTATTTTATGAAGACAAAATAGATCCTAAATATGAACGACATTTTAGATTTAATTCGAAAAACCGTGTTATGCAAGAAAATTTTTATCCGTTGCTTGTTGTTGATAATTATAATCCAGAACATCAAAAAATGGAACATCCTGAATTTGAAAACTTTTTTAAAAAATTCCTTTATGTAGATAGTGCAATATTGATACAAGAAAATGAAGAAAAACATTATTCAATGACAAATTTCCATATGCGAATTGACAAAAGTTATTACGAATGCACAGAACAGTTTGCAGTATTTTTACGATATGTATCTAGAAATCTTCAAGAATTAAATCCCGAACTTAAAGAAAATATGCAAGCTAAAATTGCACAATATTATGGCTTTAATTATTACAGAACATCAAATAGACGTCAAGCTGCAATAGTTGCAGCATCAACTATAAATACAGACTTAGATTTTATAGGAACTGTATATGTTTCCAGTTCTTCAGAACGTACACTTACAAAAATATCTGAAAAAGGTGTTTCTAAATACATTTTACTTAGACTAACCCCTGAAGAAATCGAAGAACTTAACATAATAATAGGCACTAATGGAAATCTAAATGATTATATAATTGAAATGGAACAAGATTCAGCTATCGTAATCCTCCAAGTTATCTATGTACCAACAACACATTCTAAACCACCTGAAGACGACAAACTTAGAGAATTCTCTGCTAAAAACTCATGGATCAAAGTTGAAAAACAATTAATTATACCTCGTCTAGATAAAAAAAATGTAGCACCTATAAAAATCAAAAAACTTTATGGTTGTAAGATCAAAGCTGATAATTAGCAATTAATTTCAAATACTTAATCTCTACAATTAATTAAACATTTTTATCAAGTTAAAACATTTAATCCCTATAAAAATCTAAGCTTATAATATATAAACATGATTTCAAAAACTGGCAAAGATTTTGACATAATCCTAATTACTGCAGAATATTATGATGACCATCCTTTAAGCCCAGCTGGAGTTATTGCAAAAATCCTTGATGCTAAAGGTTACAATGTAGGTATCATTGAGGCACCAGATTGGAAAAAAGATGATGATTTCTTAAAACTAGGAACACCAAAACTCTGCTTCTGTGTAACATCAGGTTCAATTGACAGCATGCTTAACAATTATACACCACTTAAAAGACAACGATCTGAAGACCCACATGCAAAAATGAACCTTATGCCAGATAGAACATTGATTGTATACTGTAACAAAATAAAACGATTATTTAAAAGAAAACCTATTGTTTTAGGTGGAATCGAAGCTTCCTTAAGACGTTTTGCGCATTATGATTACTGGGATAATTCTGTTCGCTCAAACATACTTGCAGACACACGAGCCGATATATTAATCTATGGAAACGGTGAAATCCAGTCACTTGAGATTGCAGAACGCCTCAAAAATGGTAAAGACCTGTTCGGTATTGAAGGCACATCAGTCTTGTCAAAAGAATTGCCTAAAGATTTCAAAATATTACCATCAACTGAAGATGTGAAAACAGATAAAATAAAATTCATTGAAATGCAAAACATGTTCTCAAACAATGAAAATCTAGCACAACCACATGAAACACGTTTTGTATTACAATTCAAATATCCTAAATATACAAGCGAATTTCTTGACTGGATCTATTCTCTTGATTACTCAAGAAATTTAAACGAAAAATCATTTCTAAAACTTGCACAATTTTCAGTTGTAACGCATAGAGGTTGCATTGGTGAATGCAGTTTCTGTGCAATAACATTTCATCAGGGAAACAAAATTATATCACGTTCAAAAGAAAGCATAATAAAAGAGATTGAAAAGATTTCAAAACATCCAAAGTTCAAAGGTTACATAGATGACCTTGGTGGACCTTCTGCAAACATGTACGGCATGGATTGTAATACACCATGCAAAAATAGCTGTATAGGTTGCAAAAAACTAAACTTAACCCACAACAGAATCATAAATCTTCTGCAATCTGTACGTAAGATAAAAAATGTCAAGAAAGTCTTTATCCGAAGTGGCATAAGATATGACCTTGCAAATGAAAGCGATAAGTACATTGAAGAGGTCTCAAAATATCATGTGTCTGGTTACTTAAAAATTGCACCTGAACATTTTTCTGATGACGTTCTTGAACTTATGAACAAACCAAAAGATAAATTAGATCAATTCAAAACCAAATTTGAAGAAATGAATAAAAATTCTAAACAAACACTAAAATATTATTTCATGGTAGCTCATCCAGGCGATGAGATCGATAAATGTAACGACTTAGGTTTAAAACTTAAAGACCAAGATAATGTAGAATCAATACAAATATTCACACCAACCCCAATGACAACATCAACCTGCATGTACTGGACTGGAATGAACCCAAAAACTCTTGAAAAAGTGCATGTTCCATATACTTACAACGAAAAGAAGAAACTTAAGAATGAGGTATTTAAGCATTTGAAAGTGTATTATAGGAAGTAATTCTAAAACAAAAAAATAAAAATTAGTGAGCCCGAAGGGATTCGAACCCTCGACACCCGGATTAAAAGTCCGGTGCTCTAGCCAGACTGAGCTACGAGCCCATAATTTTAAAAACAAACTACAGTTACTATATTTACTTATAATTTAATTAAACTAAAGCTTTAAATAGATTTTGGATATTCTTAAAAAGGCATATTGTAACTAGATGGTTTACTAAGAGCTAAATAAGCCAAAGGCGTCTCTTTCTCAAAAAGATATCCATACACTTTAGATCCTCTCATTCCAACATATGTCAATGCCTGAGGAATAAATAATGCCGGAACACACCAAAATAGAGATTCACCAACAATTGAAGCAATAAGTAATGTACCATAACCAGAAAGAAACGAAACAGGTCCCTCTACAACATAAAAAAAAGTTTCTTGAAATGAAGGTTTCAAAAAGTCCTTAACTTCAGATAAAGATGTACTTTTAGCATCCATATAAACTTAAGATAAATCTTTCATACAACTACTATATAATGAAAATTTTATAAACCTTTCAACCAAGAGCCCAAATCAAATCTCCAGCAAAATGCAGGTTCCGAACAACTTTACCAGACTTTAAAGCCATAAGTTCAAAAGAATCCAAAAGAGCAAGCCCAACTGCAAGAGGCACCTTATTTTTCTCATCAATTATAACAATAAAATCTCCAGATTTAACATCTTCAGACACAGAAACAATTCCAGGACGCATAATATCTGCACCCTTTGTAACAAACGGAATAGCACCCATATCAATAGTTACAGTCTTAAAAGAAATATCTAAATTAGCTCTAACAACTTTAAGCGTCGGATAATACTTACCTTCAAACAAAAAAGCTTTAGGTTTACCATCAACAAAAAGCACATCATTATCTAATTCCAAACGACCTTTTACATCAACAATACCCAAAAAACCCATAGCCTCAAAATCAGAAACAATAGATTTCTTATCCCTTTTACTTATCTGCTTCAAGACCATATAAACACTTTAATCAAAATAAAATTTTGCAGGCGACACAGTAGGTTGTGCTAGAGGCGGTGCAACTGATGCAACCGAAAGATCACTAAATATCTTATCAAGAACAAACGGTGGCACTTTCTGAGACTGTAATATGCTCATGATAGGAAGATCAACAGCATCACTTGAATACGTCGGTAATATATGAAGTGCAAAATGCGGCATAGCCTGACCAGAACTAAAACCACAAGATGTTACAACCGAATACCCTGTAGCTTTAAGTTTAGAGTTAAGCCTTGAAATCAACTCAAACTGAACCTTACCAAGATTTGACGCCTCAGATGCATTAAGCTCATGATACATTGCAACGTGTCTCTTTGTCACAACAACGATATGACCTGAAGTCTTTGGCTGAATATCAAAAAATGCAGCAAACTCATTATCCTCATATATCATCTTTGAAGGTATCTCCTTTTTTGCAATCTTACAAAAAATACATTCAGGTGCAGGGGGTAGACCTTGTGCAACAGGAGCCATACCTTGCATAACAGGTGTAGCCATTTCCAATGCATTGGGTGGCAACCCTATCTTTTGAAGTACTTGTGCTCTCTGCTCAGGAGGCATATTCTGTAATTGAGTTATTTGTTCTGGAGTTAATTGTGGTGCCATAATTTATCACATATCTTGCATAATATCTAAAATCTTAATATGAAGTATCTCGCCTTTACTGTTTCGTGTAATAAATACATTGGATGCAACCTTCTCAATCTTAGCATCTTTAACTTCTTTCAAACTAACATTAAGAATATCTTTCTCACAATCCCACTTAATCTTTGCGAAAACCATCAACATCAACTGTTTTAATATATATTATATATATTTTAAATTATTTAGTATATATAATAATCAGATATTATAAAAATAAAAACACTAAATATATAATAAAAACTAGAATAATATCAAAAAGAGACCACAATAAATATAAAACTTGTTTATCGAAAATATGATTACATTAAAAAAAACGTAAATAATGGACTGGTGGCCCAGACTGGCTATGGCGCATGGCTGATAACCATGAGATCGTGAGTTCGAATCTCATCCAGTCCACCATTATTTTTAAATGATACTTATGAACCCTTTAAACACCCCTATAAAAACAATTGACGCTAAAACACATAATAAATATAATCTTGTTCTTGATACAAAAAGTTTTTTTGTCATAAAATTAGATAATGAAAACAAAAAAATACAAATAACCTATTATAAACCCATAATAGAAAACAATGGTAAGATTATCAAAGGCACACCGCAATTTATAATCTCAGGAGAAAACGGTCGAGATCTTTACAGAGACATAATAGACCAAAACCTAATATCACAAAAAGATCATGCTGCCTATCTAGGATATGAAATAGCAAGAGTAGAAAACGCATTAAAAAACAATACTAAATACATACAAGATAACTAATCAGAATCTGTTATTTCTCGAACCTTACCTGCACCAATAAGAATCTCTGCCGTAGCCCCTGGTATTTTAGCTTCATTACCCTTAGAGAATGGTCCATAATCTTTCATATCATTACCAACAAATTGTGGTATCTCATCAAGAATTTCAACAGACACTAAATCATCTGAAACAGTCTCTTCAACCTTTTCAACAACACTATCATCAGACAAATCCAATTTTTCTGAATCTTTCAATAGACTATTATCATCAAGTTCGGATTCCTCTGTATCCTCAACAGATTCAGATGGCTCCTCAGAATATAATATATCACTCAAACCCATCTTATATTTAGCAACAGCCACTTCAACAACTTCAAAAAGTGCTTTCTCATCAGGAAGCATATTTTTTGGTATTGAACCACCATCCAGTCTCAATCGTGCAGATTCAATTATTTTACGTACCCTTCCATCAATAATTGACCTTACAACAGTAAGCGTATGCTGAAGATTAGCCTGATCCTTAAGACTACCTTTTTTAGATAATTTCACAATTGTAGCAATATGATTCTTAAGATGCTTATACAGCGCAACATCAAGAGGTTGTAAATCTTGCTTAAACTCTTTTTCGTTTTTCTGTAATTCTCGAAGATGCTTAAAAGTAATTATTCCTGACATACTTACAAATTGAAATATTACAAATAAAAAAGTTAGTATTGAAAATTAAATAATCAAAATAAAAAGATATAATTATTTTAAAAAATACTCTTATGCTACATAATTTACAAAAAATACAAGAAACCTAACATTACAACTATTTGAAAGATATAACTAATATAAAATTAAACCCCCCTATAAAAAACTATGCTAATCCTAAAAATCGATAAAAATAACCCAGATAAGGAAATTCTCAAACTAGCAAGCGATATCATCAAAAGCAAAGGACTTGTCATATACCCAACAGATACCGCTTACGCTATCGGTGCAGACCTTCTTAACTCCGAAGCAATAGACAATCTCGACATCTCAAAACAAAGACAAAAAGAGAAAAATTATACGGCAATCGTATGCGATATAGAAATGGCTAAACGATTTGCGCATCTTAGCAATCAAGAAATAAAAGTCATAAAAACACTCATGCCCGGACCATTGACTCTCGCAGTACCAAAAAACGAGATAATACCTAACAAAATCCACAAATCAGAGTTCACATTCAGAATCCCTGACAGCATAATCTCAAAAGAGATCTCAAGATTATCAAATACAGCAATAACCGCAACAAGTGCAAACATTAGCGGCGAAAATACTCCTTACTCCATAGATAAAATAAACCCCCTACTAAAAGACAAAATAGACCTTATCCTTGATGCCGGCGTCCTTAAAAAAACAAAAACAAGCACAATCTGTAAAATAAATGACTTAAAGGTCATAATACTACGAGAGGGTGCAATAAGTAAAGAAGATATTATAAAAACAATTTCTGATTAAAAAACCCTTAATAACAATTTAAAAATATTAAACGCAAGAAACTATTCTGTTTTTAAACCATATACAACACAATTAAACAAACTATAACAGAAACAAAATAAAAATATAAAGATTAATCACTTATTAGTGATATATAAAATAACCAACAAATAATAGATTTTATAGATGAAATATATAAACTTAAATAAGATTATTTATCAAATGCGTTTATTGATAACGAAAATGAGATACCTAATTTAACTAATAATGTTGAAACTTTTGAAAAAGAATGTAATGCAATTGCAAATGAATTTTAAAAACAGATTAATATTGACATAAATGATAACCCAAATATGACTGTATACCCTTATAACGTAACTGAAAATAAAAATCAAAAAGCAGTTTCAATAAGTATAAATATTCAAAAAAAGAACGAAAACGATGCGTCTTATACTGAAACTGAACAGATTTTAATCAATATACCAACAACCTTAGAGATTATTTATTCAAGTATACAAGACGATTATATCATG
The DNA here is from genome assembly GCA_019429005.1 of Nanobdellati archaeon. Taxonomy (GTDB): domain Archaea; phylum EX4484-52; class EX4484-52; order EX4484-52; family GLR71; genus JAHYJR01. The sequence continues at coordinate 35,847 of JAHYJR010000007.1, forward strand.
ATTAAAAATGGAAAAAAACAAACAAGAATATAATATCCAAAACAAATATATAATTCCATAATTGAATTTATAATTGAACCAAATAAACCAATAAAAACTAGATACCATAACTGAAGCCAACCCAAACCTTTTTAAACTTATATCGTAAATTATTTACAATATCTAGTAACTAAAGAATTCTATATTTTTTACAGAACTGGAAATTAAAATTATATTACTGGTGAAATAAATGAAATTACCAAAAGAAATGAAAAGACACTGCCCTTTTTGTAACAGCCATCAACTACATACTTTAAAACAAGTTAAACCTAAAGGACGAAGCAAATCCAGTTTCAACCAAGCAGACCGATATAGACAAGAAAAACTTAACAAAGGTTATGGTGGATCCCCTTATGTTATAATAGCAAACGGTAAAAAATATGGTGCTAAATCAAGTAAAAAAATCATGATTAAATACACATGTGGTATATGTAAAAAAGCACATCAATCAAAAAACCCACAAAGATCAAAGAAATTTGAACTAATTTAATCTATAATCAAAATATGGTGTAATAAATGGTCGGACAATTCATAAAAGTTAAATGTTCAAAATGTAATAATGAACAAAACATTTTTAACAAAGCATCTACAGTTATAAAATGTGTTGTATGCAACGAAATACTTGCAGAGCCAACAGGTGGTAAGATAAAACTCAAAGCAGACATCATAAGCAATTTATAACTCAAATAACGAGCACCTTGCATAAAGTGATGTACATGAATTCAAAAAAAAAGAAAAACCCTGAAAAAGGGGATTACGTAATATGTACAGTCACAAAACTATATCCAAACAGTGCAAGTGTAACACTAGATGAATTTAAAGACCTTGAAGGTATAATTCCTGTTTCTGAAGTTGCAAACAATTGGGTCAAAGATATACGAAAATTCATAAAAATGGACCAAAGAATTGTTTTAAAGGTTATGCCATCACATAAACGATATGAAGGTCGTATGTTAACATTATCATTAAAAAGAGTCAAACCAATGCAACAAAAGCTAAAAATGAATGAATGGAAAAATAATAAAAAAGCCATGAATTATTTCATGATTATTGCAAAAAATCTTTCTCAAGACAACATTTCTGAAGAACGCAAAGATGAAATAAAAGACTATTTCGAAAACCTATACAATGTATTTGAAATTGCTGCAAAAGAAGATGGACAAAGCATACTTGAAGACTTTGGATTTGATAAAGATTGGATATCTGAAATAATAAAAATTGCAAAAACAAATATTAAAGAAAAAATTATTGAAAAAAGAAAAATCCTTAATATAAAAACCTTCAATATGGGTGGAATTGACGCAATTAAAAAAACATTAGATATAAATAAAAACAATGTTGAAATACGTTATATCAGTGCACCAAAATATGAAGTTTTAACAACTGGAAAAGATTACAAAGAAGCTGAAACACTTTTAACAGATACAATTGCAGAAATTGAAAAAAATGCCAAAAAGAACAATATTGAAATGACAATCGTAGCATAGGTGTAATAATATGGCACATATATTCAAATGCCCAACTTGTGATACATACACAATGAAAGAAAAATGTAGCAAATGTAAAGAAAAAACAAAAAGACCCGTACCTCCTCGATTTTCACCACAAGATCAATACGGAAAATATAGACGTGCTATGAAAAAACTAAATGAGGACAAAATTAACAAATAGATGTGTTATTATGGATACTACTGAAATAATTATACTAAAAAAACCAACACTTAATAAACCAATATTTATTAGTGGTCTTCCTGGTGTAGGTTATATTGGACGTAATGTTGTTGCATACATTATAGATCAATTAAAAGCAGAGAAATTTGCAAAATTAAGATCTCATCATTTTCCACCAGTTGTTCTTTTAGATCATGATAAAACCGGAAAAATAACAGAACTAGCAAACGAATTTTATTTTTATAAAGCAAAAAAAAAAGATGAAAGAGATTTAATATTACTTATAGGCGACGCACAAAGCATAGATTCTATTGGTCACTACGAAATTTCCGAAAAAATAATTAAACTTGCAAAAAAATTAAAAACTGAAGAATTAATTACAATTGCAGGATTTCCAACAGGACAACTTGAAGATACTAAAGATTGTAAAGTCTTTGGAGCAGCAATAAAAGATAAAGTCATAAAAAAGTTTGAAAAAGAAAAAATTATATTCAAAGACACAAACATTGGTCAAATCATAGGTGCCTCCGGACTTCTTGTTGTGGATGCAGAAAAAGAAAATATAGATGCTGTTTGCCTTATGGGTGAAACCTCAGGTATGCTATTAAGTGATCCAAAAGCAACAGAATCAGTACTTAAAATTATTGTAAAATATTTAAATATCAAAATTGATATGACAAAAATAAAAGAAAATGTAAAAGATACTGAAAAAGTCATTAAAAAAATAGAAAGTATCCAAAAGAAAATGACAAATAATGCATCAAAAACAAAAACAGAAGAATTAGGATATATTGGTTAATCATAATAATAAAATTATTAGGTGATAAAAATTAAAATTTATATAAAACCAAAAGAAATGAATAGATTTGAAAAAGCAAGAGTTATAAGTGCAAGAGCACTTCAGCTTTCTATGGGAGCACCACAGCTCATAAAGACAAAAGAAATCGATTCAATAACAATTGCAGAACTTGAGTTTGAAAAAGACGCAATACCAATAACAGTATTACGATAAGTTTAATAGGTGAATCCTATAAAAACAGATGACACTATAAACAAAATACATGGATACAAAATTCTTGACAGCAGAGGTAATTGGACACTTGCTGTTGAAGTCAATAACTATATAGGTATAACTCCAAGTGGTGCAAGCACAGGTACATATGAAGCAAAAACCATTGATACCGAAAAAAGTGTTAATCTTGTAAATACTAAACTACAAAAACTTGTTGGAATGCCATTAAATCAAAAAATAATTGATAATGAACTTGAAACGATTGATGGTACAGACAATTTTTCAAACCTAGGTGGAAACACAACAACTGCAATATCAATGGCTGTTTATAATGCCATCGCATCAAAAACACAAGTGGGAAACATATTCCCATACCCACTTGGAAATGTATTCGGTGGTGGTGCACATGGTGGATATACAGAATTTCAAGAATTTCTTGCAATACCTACAAAATCTAAAACAATCATAAATGCAATTGAAACAAATGAAATTTTATACCATACTTTAAAAACAAAATTACTTAAGATTCAAAAAGGTAATATAGGCATCAACGATGAAGGTGCACTTACTGCAAAACTTAATAACATACAAGCACTTGATATTATCACAGACATCGCAGATGATGTAGGGTGTAGAATTGGTCTTGATATTGCTGCAAGTGAATTTTTTGATGGTAAAACATATAATTATAAAACAAGTGGAAAAAAACTAAAACCTGAAGAACAAATTGAATTCGTAATTGAACTTATAAAAAAATACAATTTATATTATGTTGAAGATCCACTAAATGAGTTAGATTTTGAGGGTTTTAAAGAAATTACAAAAAAAGTAGGTAAACAATGTTTAATATCAGGAGACGATCTTTTTGTAACAAATACAAAAAGACTTGAAATGGGCCTAAAATCTGCAAACGCAATCATAATAAAACCAAACCAAAGAGGCTCAATAACAAGAACAATCGAAACCATAAATTTAGCTAAAAAAAACAATTATACTCCCGTAATATCACACAGATCAGCAGAAACCACAGATACAACAATAGCAAGACTTGCACTTGACTATAGCATACCTATAATTAAAGCAGGTGTAGTCGATATGAGAATTGTAAAACTTAACAGTTTAATACAATACTGGAATAATTCAGAAAAACCAAAAATGACAAAACCGAACCTTAAATTATAAAAACAAAAATTTAAAAAAATAAACGATTAATTTATAAAAACAAATCAAAATAGTATACTAATAATAATTAAACATAATATATTGTGATTTAATATGGAAGATAATACAAAAAATACAAGTGATGAAAGCAGCACACAAGATACATTAGTACCAATACAGGCATATTTGTCAACAGGTATACATATAGGTATGAAACAGCGATTAAAAGCAATGTCAAAATACATATATAAAGTACGAGATGATAAACTAGCTGTATTTAATATTCAAATGATAGATGACCAGCTAAAAAATGCTGCAAAAATGATATCAAAATATGATCCTAAAGATATTCTTGTAACAAGCAGAAAAAAATATGGCCAAAAACCTGCTGTTATGTTTGCAAAAGCAATAGGTGGTGCAAACGCAGTATACGGTAGATTTTTCCCAGGTTCACTTACAAACCAAAAATACCGAAAATATATGGAACCTAAACTTGCAATGGTTACAGACCCACACCTCGATAAACAAGTTGTAAAAGAGGCATTTAACTGTAATATACCAATAATCGGTATTTGTGATACATTCAATAATCCACAATATCTTGATTTAGTTATATCCTCAAACAACAAAGGTAGAAAATCATTAGCACTTGTATACTGGATTTTAGCAAAAGAAGTTCTTAAACTCAGAGGCGATATAAAAGGCGATGCTGAATTTAAATATACAGTAGAAGATTTCGAAATGCCTGAAGAAAAAATAGTAAGAACTGAAAAAACAGACAGTAGAAATAAACAAAGACGATAATAAAGTGTTTAATTAAAATTAATTCAATTACAGCATTGCCATAAATATGATAATTTCGTCATATTTTGGTGCTGTATTTGTTCTTTCACATTATGAATCATTTTTTCCCTAGTAGCCACAGCAATTATTACACAATTTGTTCTTTTCACATATTTCGATAGAGTTATAACACTTTACCTACCATTCTGATTAAATATATATAATTACCTAAATTATTTCTTAAGTTAAATATATATTAATTAAATCACCATTAATTAAGGTTAAGGTGATTTTAATGAAAGATGATAAAACAATAGTAGCCGGGCTTATAATGGATACAGATTTAAAAACAATTGAATCTGAAAAATATATACAAAATGCTATAGATATAATGCGAAACAAAAACACTGAATATCTTATAGTTATGAATGAAAAAGAATTCAAAGGGATATTTAGATACAAACAACTCCTCTATACAATGAATAAAAATCTATCTAAAACAAAAATAAATAAAATCACACTTTTAAAACCACCAATAATACCAAAAGACACATCTTTCGAAAATATCGCATATGAAATGTATAGACACAACATAAAAAATATACCTGTCGGAGATACAACTATTGAAGGCATAATCTCAGAAAAAGATATGTTATCTATCGCAATCCAAAAAGGATTCCTTAAAAACAAAAAAGTTATAGACTTCATTACAGCAGAACCAATTTGCCTTAATGATTCAGACACAATTGGAAAAGCCGAATCAATAATGCGTGAAAATGATATAAGCAGATTACCAGTAATAGATTCAGATGATAAACTCATAGGTCTTGTAGAATCAAAAGATATAATCACAAAAAAAATTGAACAAAACCTAGAACAAGGCGTTATAAAATCAAAATCTGAAAACAATAGTATGACTGCGACAACATACACACCTAATGAAGTCGCAAATAGTGAAATAAACATCAAATCAATAATGAACACACAGATTGTTACAACTGATATATATGATGATGTTGAAAATTGTTTCAAAAACGCTAAAAACCTTAATATCACAACCATCATCGCTGTTGATTCTGAAAATATACCACTTGGACTGATAGCACCAAAAGATATAATACAATATATCGCAAGCTTTGTTGAAACAGAACAGATATTATATCAAATATCGGGAATAAATAAGCTAGATCTGGATGAATTTGAGATTGAAAAGATCCATAACATAATAAAAGATACAATTATGAAAATATCAAAACAATGCGAAGTAAACTCATTTACAATCCATATTAAAGAATACAAAAAACAAGGCGAAAACACAAAATATACATTAAGATGTAAAACAGACACTTATTTAGGACTTTTCAGAACAAAAACATTTGGATGGGATGTACTAGATATCACAAGCAATCTCTTAAAAAATCTTGAAAAAAATATATTGACTAAAAAAGGATACATGAGAGATACTGCTCATAAAAAAAAGAGAGACAACAAACACATTAACAATAATTGAAGCTTATATCAGCTTCAATCTTTTTTTATATTTTTAAAAAAATGTCATTTTAGATAAAACAAGATATCATAATATTAATGGATATATTACTAAATAGTTACAAATAATAGATATATTTATAAATAAAAAACACCATATAATATATATGGATCAAAATTACGCAATTATGTCTGACATGCATACAATAAAACCTAAAATGGTACAAAAGACTATCAAAAAATTAACCGATTTAGGTTTTGATTCATTAGTATTTAACGGAGATATCATAGGAGATAGGTCTGGTATTGATCCTGTGACATACCTACATAGCATACTTAAAACGGCAGGAGAATCAGGACTTGAAGTTTATGTCCAGCCAGGAAGTCATGAAAATTCAGATTCTTATCAACCTGTAATTGAACACATAACTGATAAATATCCAAATGTTCAAGACGCACTTAAGATGCCAACTATTGAAAAAATAGGTCATGATATTGTATTTCTCCCAGGCTCTGATTTTATGGTAAGGGATGCAAGCTATAAACTTGAAAATGGAGATATTCCAACAGGTACATACGAAACAGATGATAGTATTGAAAGATCTACAAACATGAAAGATCTTGAAAAACTTGTCACAGATGCAGAAAATACAATCCTTTTCAGCCATGTACCCGCAAAATATTATGGCAAACACGCACCAGATAATGCTATTTATGGTGAAGTGATACAAGAATTTAAATTAGATCAAGAAATTATTAAAATAGGATCAATATTCCCTGGACCCATAGGTTATCAATTAGCACAACTAGGAGCACCAATACAAATTAAACAAGAAAATAGAGGAAACCTTGATTTAGGTAAAACCTGTGATACAATAGGTATAAACAAAAAAGTCAGTGGACATTTCCATGAATCTAAAGGTAATGCGATAACACTAGACAATAAACAACTTCCCGAAAATACAAGAACAAATAACATCGCATGGAACGCAAGTTATATGGATGGCGGCCTTGTTGGAGCTCTAACAGTACATGATGATGGAACTATAAGTCATCAGAATCTAAATATGGGATAAATTATCCCATTTTCATAACCATTTAAAAAAGTATTTATTCTATTCTGCACACAAATAACACATGGAACATAAAATTATCGGAGACGATATGCAACTTGTTGAAATCGCTCTTAACTCAGGTGAAAGCATACGTGCTGAAACAGGCACAATGCTTTATATGAACAAAGATATAGATATGGAAACAAATACCGGTGGCGGTCTTTTAAAAGGCTTCAAACGTGCATTGACAGGTGAAAACTTTTTCATAACAACATACACACACAATGGACAAAACAAAGGTCAAATAGCTTTTGGAGCACCATACCCAGGTAAAATAATAAAACTAGACTTAACAGAATCAAACAAAGAGTTCCTATGTCAAAAAGATTCATTCTTATGTGCATCAGATAAAGTTGAAATTGATATCGCATTTACAAAAAAACTTGGTGCTGGATTTTTCGGTGGTGAAGGATTCATACTACAGAGACTTAAAGGTAAAGGCGAAGCATTTATCCACGCAGGTGGTACTATTGTTGAAAAAGTACTTGGAGTTAATGAAATCATTAAAGTTGATACCGGATGCATTGTAGCTTTTGAATCAGGTGTTGATTACGACATCAAGATGATTAAAGGCGTAAAAAATATGCTTTTTGGTGGCGAAGGAATATTTCTTGCAACACTTACAGGCCCAGGTAAAATCTATCTTCAAAGTCTACCATTCTCACGTCTTGCTTCAAGAATAAATAACTTTGCTCCAAAAAGAGGCGAAAACCGTGGTGTAGTTGGAACAATGTTAGGTGGAGATCGTAGTTTTTAATATCGACAAATTAAAAAATAAACAAAAAATCAGTTTAAAAAACTTAGACCTAATTGATTTATAATACAAAATTATATGTTTTAAATCAATTTATCTAATGTTTTTTTTTAATTTACCATATACCACACATCTTAAACGATTTTATATTTTATAATCATTAATTTTAAATATATAAAAAAATACTATAATTATTAGATAAAAAGGTGTTATTATGGATGAAACAATAAAAAATCTGGCAAGAGCGTTCATTGGCGAGAGTCAAGCAAGGAACAGATACACAATGTATGCAAAAATTGCAAAAAAAGAAGGTTTTGAACAGATTGGAGACATATTTCTTCTGACAGCTGACAATGAAAGAGAACACGCAAACGGACTCATGAAATTGATTCAAGTATTGAAAGAAAAATCTGAAAATAAAGATGAAATTATTGTTGATTCTGAAGTACCTACAACCATATCAACAACTGAAGAAAATCTTAAAGCTGCAATTAACGGTGAAAATTTTGAGCATGAAACAATGTATCCAAAATTTGCAGACATTGCCGAGAAAGAAGGTTTTGATGATATCGCAGTACAACTTAGAGCAATTGCAAATGCTGAAAAACATCATGAAAAACAATATATAAGCCTTCTAAAAGAACTTCAAGAAAAAAAAGTTTTCAAAAAAAATAAAGAAGTTGAATGGGTATGTCTAAACTGTGGTTATACACACACAAGTGAATCAGCACCAAAAATCTGTCCCTCATGTTACCATAGCACCGCATATTTTCAGGTAAACAAATGAAAATATTAAATAAAAACATCTCTATTTTTAATAATTAAGACATAAAAATATATACTTTAAACGCTATATTATAAGTATTAAAGGTGTATTATATGAAAATAGAAGTTATTGAAAAGATTGTTTTAATACTACATCTAGTTCTATGAAAACCCTAAATATATCTTTGTTTTAATATATATAAGCTTAATTACAGCTTCTTTTAAGAATTGCCCAGTCATCTAAAATAAAATCCTTTATAAAGGTAGGACTAAATTAATAATTATATTTTGTTCTATAAACATATTCTTATTAATTAAACCCTTCACAACCGCCCAATCTTCCCCGCATCAGTCAATCTAAGCCCACCATCAGTTGTGATAAACCCAGAATCGCGAAGGTCATCAATGTTCCTATAAAACATAGCCCTAGAAAGCCCGCATTTCTCACTCATCTCAGCCAAAGATATATTATCAGGTGACGAAGAAATCACATCCAAAACAGTCTTCTGACTTTCTGTAAACTTAAATGACATCTTTGGAAGATACACTACAGAACTTTTATCTTCTTCAGGATTATAAGCAATCTTACTAACACGAGAACTACGCGCATATGCAGCAAACAAAAGTCCAAGTGCCTTAGTCTTCCGACCTGCAGTGATGTTCACAAATATCTCATCATCTTTAGGCTGAAGATCAATTATCTCCACACATTTACGGGCAACAGACACAATATCATACACATCTGTACGGACCTCCTTAACATCCACCACACGCCCTAGAGAATTCTTGATAAGATCAAAATTCTGTTGCTGAGTCTTATCAGGTTTATCATCCATAAGCAATATCAGCCTATTAGGTCCAAGCTGTGTAGCTGCCACAAGCACAGGATCTGGAGAATATATTGTTGCTATAAGAACTTTAGCCATGATATATATTACACATTTATACTTTATATGTATTTTGTATACAAACCAATAGACAAATATATAAAATTATACACGAATATTATATTTAATACAATTAATGGTGATTATTATTGAAGCGAATATGGCTGAATTTGTTAACATACAAGAGAACGATATCAAAACAATAAAATACCTATTGAACTATTTCAAAAAAGATAACGATTCAACTTTACTAAGCAAAAGCTACCTATTCTTTGGAACTCCAGGTATTGGAAAAACAACACTTGTAAAAGACATCATAACTTCAATGAATGAAGATATAATCTATATGGCATGGAGACAACTTAATCTGAAAAATGCAACAAAAGTAGACACTTTTGAAAAATTAAATGAACTTGCAAACAACAACAAAAAACAAATCATATTCATTGATGACATAAACATATTACTTGAAAAAAATGAATTTGATGTCATAATTCCAAAACATCAAAAATCAATAATGGAACTTCTTGATAATGTAAAAGAAAATGCAAATAAAGTCTTACTAATGACATCAAACAATATTGACTTTTTTGAGATGCCAATACTTGATAGGATAGAGATTACCATCAATTTTGACTTGCCTTCAGAAAAAAATAAACTTAACTTCATAAATTCTAAATATTCAAAATACATAACACCTGAAAACATATCATTCATAATCAAAAATTCAATTGGTTATAATTACAGAGATCTCTCAGAAATGATAAAATTTTCTTGGCGCATAAACGATAAAAAAATAACAAACAAATCGTTGAAAAGAGCATTACATACATGCAAACCAAAAGGTCTTCATACTTTTGATATACATCATCAGATTGATACAAACCTAAAAGACATAATTGGCAAAGATAAGGCAGTACAGCTTGTAAACAGATTATCATTGCTTCAAAAAAATGAAAAGCTTAAGCAAAACCTAGGCATAAGAAGAAACAACTTAATTCTTTTCCACGGTCCGCCTGGCACAGGAAAAACATTCATGGTTAAAGCGATCTCAGGCGAACTTAAAATCCCTATAATAAACATAAGCACAAAAGAGATTTTAGGTGGAAATGTATACCGTACACTTGACATAATAGCAGAGATTGCAAAGACACACAAAGATTACATAATATTCATAGATGAGGCTGACAAGATAATGGGTGGCAATATGTTTGATGAAGATAATTCACTAGTAGGTTCATTCCAAGCAGTTCTTGACAACATAGACAGCAAAGAGATACAAGCACTATTGATATTGTCTGTCAACAACCCTAAACGTTTCGGCAAAGCATTCAGGGATAGATTTGTAAACATACCGTTCCTATTGCCAAACTTTGAAGAGAGACTGATCTTTTTAGAGAACAAAATTAAAACTGCAAAGGCTCACATCAAACTGGATATTGAGAGTTCGTACATTGCAGAAGAAACTGAAAACATGTCTTACAGAGACATGGACCGTATCTGGAACGACCTGATGTTCTATGCTCTTGAGAACGATGAACCTATAACTAATGATACCTTTGATGAGATAATGGGTGCGTCTAAGAAAAAGATTGTAAATTGTATTGTTGATTAATGGTGTTAAATATGAAATTTAAAAAAATAACAATAAAAAATTATAAACTATTTAATGATGCTACAATTACCTTTAATGACAATTTAACTGTTATTGTTGGTAATAATGGTTCTGGAAAAACCATACTTTTTAATTTACTTAAAAATTATAAAAATACATCAAAAGACTATTCAATAGATATTGACGGAACTATACCAACAGAAGAAACATATGGTTTTATATCTGAAAACCGTTTATCACAAACGGATCTTTTACAAGAATTTGATGAAACTAATGAACTCTTTATGAATGAAATACAACAATTAATTCCACAAATTACAACAGATTTAAAATCACACAAAAAAACATTTAATCAATTAAAAGAAACCTTTGCCGTTGGTGAAAAAATACTATTTGATTTTGCTAAAATTTTTACATTAAGACAAATAAATAATACCCAGTTCCCTATTGTTTTAGATTCACTTTTTAGTATTTTAAGTAAAGATAAATCAGAATTATTACTAAAAAGATTACTTAATTTAAACGAACAAGTGATTATTATTGAAAATGAACATTCATTACCAGATGGATTAAGTATGAATTATAAATTGAACTATAAAGATGAAAAAACGAATATTGAACAGATTCATAATTAATGACGAGTTAACTAAGTTTGAATACAAAATATATAAAATGTTTAAATGCATCAAAAACTAATAAATTAAATTATATAAAAAAACGAAATAATGTACACATAAAACGTTACAATGACCTAAATGTGAATTTAGATAACAAGGGATAAAGATGACTATTAAAAAAATCACCCCAAAAGATAAAACTACAGAATTCTTACTCTATAATTCACCTGATGGAAAAATAAAAGTAGAAGTCTTTTTGCATAATGAAAATATCTGGCTCACTCAAAAACGAATAGCAGAATTATTTGATGTGACAATCCCTACTATTAATGAACATTTAAAAAACATTTTTAATTCAAATGAATTAGACGAAATTTCAGTTATTAGGAATTACCTAACAACTGCTAATGATGGGAAAAAATATGCTACTAATTTCTACAATCTTGATGCAATAATTGCAATAGGGTACAGAGTAAATTCAAAAAAAGCAACTCAATTTAGAATCTGGGCAACTAAAATCCTGAAAGAATACATGCTCAAAGGATTTGCAATGGATGATGAACGACTCAAAAATGGGAAATATTTTGATAAAGATTATTTTGATGAGCTTTTGGAACGAATTAGGTCCATAAGGTCAAGTGAAAGAAGAATCTATCAAAAGATAACAGATATTTTTGCAGAATGTAGTATTGATTATGATAAAGATTCCATGATTACAAGAAACTTTTATGCAACAATCCAAAATAAATTCCACTATGCGATATCTGGAAAAACTGCAGCAGAAATAATATACAAAAAAGCAGATGCAAAAAAACAAAATATGGGTCTGTCAACATGGAAAAATGCGCCCACAAGTAGGATTTTGAAATCAGATACAATAATTGCTAAAAATTATCTGTCTGAAGAAAATATTAAAAAATTAGAACGAACGATTTCAAGCTTTTTTGATTATATTGAAAGGATCATTGAAAATAGAACTACAATGGTTATGAGTGATTTGGCAAAAAGTGTGAACAACTTTTTAGAATTTCATGAATTCAAACTATTAGATGGAAAAGGAAAAAGATCTTATAAACAAGCTGAAGATAAAGCGTTTAAAGAATATGATCTATTTAACAAGACCCAAAAAATAGAATCTGATTTTGACAAACTGACTAAGAAATTAAACCAAAAAATTGAAGATATCTGAGATGAACATAAATTATGTACACACAAAGTTGAACAAAGACTTAAATGTAAAAGTACTTGAAAAACCAAATACAATTGTGAAGGTTATTTAATATGGAAAAAAATATAATCACAAAACTCACTAAAACATTTGAAGATTATATTCATATAGAAGACAGAATCGAATTTTGGTTTGCAAGAGATTTACAAACACTTTTAGGTTATTCTAAATGGGAAAATTTTGTAAAAATTATAGAAAAAGCAAAAATTTCTTGTAAAAAGGCAGGACAAGAAGTAAACAATCATTTTCCTGACGTCAAGAAAACGATAAACATGCCAAAAGGTGCAACAAGAAATATTGACGATTATATACTAACAAGATATGCCTGTTACCTTATTGCTCAAAATGGAGATTCAAGAAAAGATGAAATTGCATTTGCACAAAGTTATTTTGCAATACAGACAAGAAAACAAGAATTAATTGAAGAAAGGATTGCATTAAAAGAACGCGTTGATGCAAGAGAAAAATTAGTGAAATCTGAAACAGAACTTTCAAAATTAATTTATGAACACGGTGTAGATAATAAAGGTTTTGCAAGAATTAGAAGCAAAGGTGATCACGCTTTATTTGGTGGACATAACACAAAACAAATGAAAATAAAACTAAATATCCCACAAAATAAACCAGTTGCGGATTTTCTTCCAACAGTTACAATTGCAGCTAAAAACTTTGCAACAGAAATAACAAATTTTAATGTTAAAAAAGAAGATTTGCAAGGCGAATCTAAAATTACAAATGAACACATAAAAAACAATAAACGAATTAGAACTGTACTTCTAGAAGATGATATTATTCCTGAAGAGTTGCCTCCTGAAGATGATATTAAAAAGCTAGAAAGAAGAATTAAAAAGGATGAAAATACACTAGCTAAAGTGTCAAAGACGCTGTTAAAATAAAACAACAATTTCAACTTAGGGTGAAATGAAAAATTGTTGATTAAACGCTGAGGATTTAAATGTGACAAACACCAATAAATTAAGATATAAAATAAAAAAGATGTTCAATTATGATAAAATTAGAAAAAACAATGAAATTTTATGATGAAATTAAAAATATGGGGTTTTTTAAAAGATTATTTTCATGGGGTAGTATAATACCTTTACTGACTGAATCCTATTCTGAAATAACAAAACTTGATGAGATATCAGAAACAAATAATAAGCTTACATCAGATCTCAAAGTTGCAGAAGGAACTATAGAATCATTAACTAATACAATAAATAAACATGAAATGAAAATATCCAGTTTAGATACTGAGATAAAACATCTGAATCAAGATATCAAGAAAGAAGAATCTGAAGTTGCTAAATTAGAAGAGACAAAAGAACAGAACACAGATTTAATATCTAACTTAAAAGCTAATATTAGGACTCTTGAAGATAAAAGAGAGACTTTAACAAAAGAGACTAAAGATTTAAGCGGTAAAATAAGCCAATTTGAAAAAGTCAAAGAAGAACAACAAAAAAAATACGATGAGACTATTGCAAAACTAGAAAAAAGAGAAGACACTCTTGAAAAGAGAAGACAAGAACTTGAAGATCAAGAAGTTGGTAAAGAAACACAAAAATTTGAAGAAATGAAAAAAACATGGCGAAATCATGAAATCGCAATTGAACAATCAATAAAAAAGATATGCAATAAATATACAATTGATTATTTTGATAAAGAAAAAGTGCCATTCAAAGGTAAACCAGATAACAGCATAAAGATTGCAAACGAATTCATCATTTTTGATGCAAAAAGTCCATCAAATGATGATTTAAATAATTTCCCAACATATATCAAAAATCAAGCAATTTCTGTCAAAAAATACATTACAGAATTAGATGTAAAAAAAGATATTTTTTTAGTCGTACCTACAAACACAATCGATATTTTAGATACAACATTCTATGATATGAGTGATTATAGAGTATATGTAATAACAATAGATTCTTTAGAACCTATAATACTAAGTCTAAGAAAAATTGAGGATTATGAATTTGCAGAAAAGCTAAGTCCGGAAGACCGAGAATCTATATGTCGTGTTTTAGGTCATTTTGCGCATCACACTAAACGAAGACTCCAGCTTGATACATTTTTAGCTAATGCATCTTTAGACTTGCTTAAAAGTTGTGAATACTTGCCTGAAGAAATATTAGATGAAGTAAAAAATCATGAGCTAAAAACAATAATCAATGTCCCTATGGACAAACGTTCTAAAAAGTCCAACTTAGAAAAACTAATAATTGACACAAAAAGGTTAACTGGTGAAGTTGAGCCTCAAGACATAAATACAAAGCAAACCGCAAAGAAGATTGAGAGTATCGATCTATACAACAAAGAAGATTGAGTATGAACATAGATAATGTGCGCACAAAGTTAGGCGATGACCTAAAAGTAAACATAGACAGCAAATCTAAGATAAAGTTATGCGCTGCCTATTTTTCAATATATGCCTTTGATGAACTAAAAAAAGAGCTATCAAAGATAAAAGAATTTTCATTTCTATTTAATTCTCCAACCTTTTTTGAAACAAATAATAAGGATAAGAAGGAAAAAGAGTTTTTTATACCACCTTTTGTAAGAGAGAGAACTATTGCTGGTGGTGAATTTGAGATAAAATTAAGAAATAGTCTTAGTCAGAGAGCAATCGCAAGAGAATGTAGAGAATGGATTGAGAAAAAAGGAAAATTCAAAACTTTAAAGCAAAACATAAGAGCTAATAATGGTATATTCATTGAAAATAAAGATGATACGATTGCATATACAAATTTTGACAGCTTTACTGCAGACGGTCTTGGATATGAACAAAATAAAGAACTTATAACTCCAATATATCCAAAGATGACAGGTGATAATGCAAAACAATTTATAGATCAATTTAATCAAGTCTGGGATAATAAAGACTTTACAAGTGATGTAACTGAAAAAGTAATTAATTATATTTCATCAGTCCACAAAGAGAACTCTCCAGAGTACCTTTATTTCATAACACTTTATAATATATTTAGTGAATTTTTAGATGATATCAACGAAGACAATATCGCAAATGAAAAAACGGGGTTTAAAGACACATTAATCTGGGATATGATGTATAATTTTCAAAAAGATGCAGTTCTTGGTGCAATAAATAAACTAGAGAGATTTAATGGATGTATTCTTGCAGATGGCGTAGGTCTTGGAAAAACATTTACAGCTT
The DNA here is from genome assembly GCA_019429005.1 of Nanobdellati archaeon. Taxonomy (GTDB): domain Archaea; phylum EX4484-52; class EX4484-52; order EX4484-52; family GLR71; genus JAHYJR01. The sequence goes on from JAHYJR010000007.1 coordinate 52,163, forward strand.
TAGGTATTATTAAATATTATGAGCTTAGAAATAAGCAAGTTTTAGTTCTGTGTCCAAAAAGATTATCTGAAAATTGGACAAGTTTTAAATCAAATTATACGACAAATTTATTGTTTAAAGATAGATTTAATTATGATGTCCTTTTTCATACCGATTTATCAAGAGAACGTGGTGAGAGTAACGGTATAGATCTTGAACGGATTAATTGGGGTAATTATGATTTGATTGTAATTGATGAAAGTCATAATTTTAGGAATAATACTGCAAGAGCTGACCGTGATACACGTTATCAGACATTGATGAAAAAAGTAATTAGATCTGGTGTTAAAACAAAAGTATTGATGCTTTCTGCCACACCAGTCAATAATAAATTTTTGGATTTAAAAAATCAACTAGCTTTAGCTTATGAGGGTGATACAGGGAATATTAATGAGTCTCTAAATATCTCAAAAGATATAGACTCAGTATTTCGTGATGCACAGGCATCATTTAATGCATGGTCTAAACTAGATACAACTGAGCGCACTACACAAAGACTATTAGATTCATTAAGTTTTGATTTTTTTGAATTATTAGATTCAGTAACTATTGCTCGTTCAAGAAAACATATACTGAAATATTATGATACAAAAGATATAGGAAAATTTCCAGTAAAAAATAAACCAATAAATAAAACTTTTGAATTGACAAGTATAGAAAACTTTCTATCATTTAAAGATTTTTTCGATATATTAAGCTCATTAAATCTTGAAATATATTCACCGTCAAAATGGATTTTACCAGATAGAAAGGCATATTATGAAGCGAAATATGATACTCAGTTAAGTAATAAATCATCATTAAAACAATCAACAAGAGAAACAGGAATTATGAAATTGATGAGAGTCAATATCCTTAAACGGTTAGAGAGTAGCATTGAATCATTTAGGATAACTATGACTAAATTAAACAACAATATTGAAATGACACTTAAAGCAATTAATAATTTCAATAATGGTGGTTCTGATGAGTTACAAGCTGTTGATTTAAGTAATGTTGATGATGAAGATATAGATAATTATGATAATGGATTCAATATAGGTACAAAAATAAAGATAAATCTTAAAGATATGGATGTCTTATCCTGGGAACGAGAGCTTAAGCAGGATAATAAAATAATTTCAGACTTATTGGTTGAGATTAAAAAAATAACTCCGCAAAAAGATAGTAAATTAGAAAGTCTTATATCTACAATTGAAGGAAAAATTAATAGTCCTATAAATCCAGATAATAAAAAAGTGATTATATTTTCAGCTTTTGCAGACACAGTACATTATCTATATGAACATATATCTAAACATTTTTTAGAGAAACATAACTTGCATTCTGCATGTGTCAGTGGGACAAAAACAAATAAATCAACATTAGACATAGGTCATAATGATATGAATCGTATTTTAACATGTTTTTCTCCAATATCAAAAAATAAAGACTTAATTGGACTTAAAATATCCGGAGATATTGATATTTTAATTGCAACAGACTGTATTTCTGAAGGACAAAACTTGCAAGATTGTGATTATTTAATTAACTATGACATCCATTGGAATCCAGTTCGCAT
>JAHYJR010000003.1 GCA_019429005.1 Nanobdellati archaeon
ACAATATAAGTATGGAAAAAATAACAAATAATCCAAAAAACATTAGTGTCGGTAAATTAAGAGGCATCCAAAGAATCTCAAATAATTCGGATGTATTCAATATACTTGCAATAGACCATAGAAATTCACTTGAAACAATGATAAATCCAGATTCAAAAATAACTGAAGAGCAATACACAGAAGCAAAACTTGATATGGCCTCAATTCTTGGAAATAGCTCAAGTGCAATATTACTTGACCCCTTATACGGTGCAGGGCAAGCAATATCACAAAATATTATAAATAAAAATATAGGACTTCTTGTAGGTATAGAATCCTCAGGTTACGATATCGTGAAAATAAAAGATAAAAAAACAAACAAAAATATTGAAGCTAGAACATCATCAACACTTACAGATTGGAATGTTGAAAAAATTAAAAGAATGGGTGCTGACGCAGTAAAACTGGTAATATATTATCGTCCAGACCTAGGAAAAATAACGACACAACAAGAACGTCTTGTAAAAGCAGTATCTAAAGATTGTAAAAAACATGACATAGCATTTCTCTGTGAAATTGTCACATACCCAAAAGATGCAAATGAAAACAATGAGATTTACGAATTAGAAAAACCAAATCTTATAATCAAAAGTGCAGAAAATATGAACAAATTTGATATAGATATACTTAAAGCCGAATTTCCTTGTGACCTTAAAACATTTGGAGAAAAAAACGCTTACGAATACTGTAAAAAAATAACTGAAGCATCAAATGTGCCTTGGGTACTTTTAAGTAGAGGTGCCGACATTGAAACATACAAAAAACAACTTGAAATCGCATGTAAAGGTGGTGCAAGTGGTTTTGCCTGCGGTCGTGCAATATGGCAAGATGCATACCTAAAACATAAAGGAACAGGACAAATCGCATATCTTAAAAAAGAAGCACTTAATAACCTTATGGAACTGAATGCAATCACAAACAAATACGCATTACCATGGTCTAAAAAACTAGGTACAACAGAAATTAATTCTATATGGTATAAGAAATATTGATATTAAACTAGATATCTCTTATAAAGAAATAAACATAAACCCAAAATCAAAGATATAGTACATACCAAATAAATATTTGACATTGAAACAACCCCATAAAAAGGATTATATGACAATGGTGAAAATGGTTTGATATCTAAATATAATATAGAATCAAAAAAAATATGAAGATAAATTCCAAAAAACGATGCGAACCATACTTTTTTTGATGAAATAATATAATTTTCACTATTAACAAAATTAAAAAAACTATATTTTTTTAGCAAAACAGACATTAAAAAAATCAAAAATACCGCAACAATAGAACCTCCTAAAAAGGAATGAAAAAAACCATGTAATGGATAATCTAAACCCATAACAAGAACCATAAATGGCTCAATATCAATAATAACACTTGCTATAAAAAACACAAAAATATCTAAATTTTTTAATAATATTAACCCAATCAATAACGCATAACCTATATGAAATGGTGTAAAAGGCATATTCTTATTTTTGTGTTAAATAGATATAAAAGGATAATATAATATATACTATTTATGAAACCTTTCTGTGAAATAATCGTAACTAAAATATTTCCAACAGTTCGAGCATTAATAGCAAAAGAACTTATGGATGAACTTAATCATACACAGAACGAAACTGCTGCAAAGATGAATATAACACAACCTGCAATAAGTCAATATAAAAGAGAATTACGAGGATCAAAAGCAGAGATTATTCAAAAAAATGAAGTCGTTTTTAACATGATAAAAAATCAAGCAAAAATACTATCAACTACAAAACCTTCTGAAAACCGACATATACTTTGTACAATTTGTAAAGCCATACGAGATGAAAAATTACTTTGTAAAATGCATAAAGAAGCTATGCCTTCAATGAATAATTGCACATTATGTATTGATAACTCACTTTGCAAATAAAAGAACAGATTTATATTTCTAAACAGGTAAAACTTATAAAAACAGTATAACAAATATATATAAATAGTATATACTAAAAATAAATAATTAAAAGTTAGATTTCTTAAAAACGAAAAAAGGTGTTATTAAACGTGGCTGAAGCTAAGAAAAAAATAATAAAGGCAGTAAACACAAAAAAGGTAGTAAACCCCGCTAAAACAACAAAACCTATAAAAAAAAGTGTTCCTGTTAAAAAAAATAGTGCTACTATCAAAAAGAGCACACACCAGGTAAAACCTGTTGTAAAAAAAGATGAAACAAGACATAAAACAAAATCAGTTTCAAAAAAAACTGAAACTAAAATGAACATACCTCTTGTAGCAATTGGAGCAATCCTCTTAATTGGAGCACTCATTCTTACATTAAATGGAACTTCTTTAGACAATACAACAGATTCAACTACAGATTATACTGGAGATGTTGCAACAATTGACCTTTACATCATGAGTCAATGTCCATATGGTACACAAGCTGAAGATTCAATTCTTCCATTAAAAAAAACATTTGGAGATGCACTTGATATAAATCTGGAATATATATCAACAGATCTTGGTGATGGCACATTTAGAAGCCTTCATGGACAACCAGAAACTGATGAAAATATAGTACAACTTTGTATAATTGAGAATAATCCAGACAAAGCATTTGATTTCATACTTTGTAGAAACAAAAACATAAGAAATGCTAATTGGAAAACTTGTGCAGAAGCAAATGGAATTGAAACAAGCCAAATTCAGACATGTTTTGATGGTGAAGAAGGAAAAGATTTATTACGAGTATCATTAGCAAAAGCAGAAGCAATAGGTGCTGGAGCATCACCAACAATAGTCATTGATGGTTCAAGATACTCTGGAGGAAGAGATGCTGCAACTTTAACAAGAACAATATGTGGTATAATACCTGAACATGATGTTTGTGTAAAAGTACCAAAACCAGTTGAGATTCAATTTACAGTAATTGGTGATAAAAGATGTACAGAACCATCTTGTGATACATCACAAGTAATTGACGTAACAAAACAGCTTTTTGCAGGTGCTAAAGTAACTAAAATTGATTACAATTCAGATGAAGGTAAAAAACTTTACGACACACTCGGACTAACATACCTACCAGCATATATATTTGACAGTGCAGTTGAAAACGGTGAATCTTTCGAACAAATAAAAACAGCATTAGTACAAGTCGGTAATTTATGGTACATTGTACCAGAAGCAACAATGTCTGTATTTGATCCTAAAGCAGAAATCTGTGATAATGGTCAAGATGATAACGGAAACGGAATCATAGATTGTGAAGATTCTGATTGTGCTGGAAAACTTGAATGCAGAGAAGAAGTAAGTGCAACTGTAGATTTATTTGTAATGAGCCAATGCCCATACGGTGTATTAGCTGAACAAAACATGAAAGCAGTTCTTGATTCATTCGGTGATGAAATAACATATAACATAAACTTTATCGCATCAGAAAGTAATGGCGTATTCAGTAGTTTACATGGCCAAGCTGAAGTTGATGAAGATATGAGACAGGTTTGTATTGCGAAAAATAATCCAAACGAATTTGTTGATTATGTACTTTGTATAGCTGCTAACTATCGGAATGCAGGAAGCATTTGGGAATCCTGTGCTACAAGTAACGGAATCGATACAAGTGTTATAAACACATGTTTTGCAGATGAAGGCACAAAACTTCTTAAAGACAATATACAAATGGGAAATCAGCTTAACATAGGAAGTTCACCAACATTTATGATAAATAACAGATACATGTTCGGCGGTGCACAGCCAGCAGATTACATACAAGCACAGATCTGCACTAAAAACCCTGACCTTACAGGTTGTTCTGATATAATCGTAAGTACGGATGTCTCTCAAGCAACAGCAACTGGTGGATGTTAGTTTAACTAACATTTACACCTTTTTTCTTTTTTTAAAATATTAATTAAATTATTTATTTTAATGTTTTTTTTGATAACCTTTATAATAAATAAAAACAAAAATATATCATGCATAAATGCCAATTTTGTGGAAGATTTCTTTTAACAAGTTATAACCAACATCTTGCTATAACCCATGAAAAAGAATGGAACAAAATCAAGAAAGAATGGGTTAAACTCTATAATGATGGCCTATCTATCAAAAACATAGCAACAGACTACCATACAAACGTAAACACAGTCAACAAAGCAATCAAAGATTTCGGTAAGTTGTATTGAGGTTTGATAATTCTTTAAGTACCTTTTAAAATAAAAGATTAAGTTAAAAATGAATATCTCTTAATTAATAAAATTCCAGAAAATTAATAAATATGATTTTTATATAATCCTCACAAAACCCTAATCCTCACAAAACTCATTAATAACTTCATCAATATCTTCTTTAGATTTACACCTAGCCATTACAACCCTTGCATCACGCCCACCTTTAACATGTTTAGTAAACCAACAAGCATTAATCCTATAATCTTTTAAATCGGGTTTATATGTTAAGTATTGTTCCATAAGACTACATAAAGTTTTATACGCTTCAAATTTTTCATTTAACGTGGGCTCAGATAAAATTTCGCCAGTCTTAAAATAATGTTCGCATTGCTGAAATATGAACGGATTTCCAATAGCTTTTCGTCCAATCATTACAAGATCACATCCCGTTATATCAATCATACGTTTTGCATCAGAAGAAGAAAAAACATCACCATTACCAATAACTGGAATACTTACAGCATCCTTGACTTTTTTTATCATATCCCAATCTGCCACACCCATATATTTTTGTTTCATAGTTCTAGCATGTACAGTTATAGCAGAAGCACCAGCTTGTTCTATAATTTTCGCAATTTTAACAGTATCCTTATTAGAATTAATTCCCATCCGTATCTTTGCTGTAACAGGACAAGATACAGTTGAAGATACACTAGAGATTATATCAGCTACAAGCTTTTCATCTTTAAGTATCATAGCACCAGCATTACTTCTTGATAGTTTAAGTGACGGACAACCCATATTAATATCAATTATGTCCGCTTTCATCTCTTCCATCTTATAAGCACAATTTGCAAGTTTATATGGATCAGATCCAAATATCTGTGAAACAACCGGTTTTTCTTCAACCGTAGTATTAAATCCATGTTTTTGATCATAATACACATAAGACCCAGCATCAGCACTAATCATCTCAGTAAATACTAACGCAGCACCATACCTCTTACATAAGATGCGGAACGGTAGCGTTGTAACAGAGCACATAGGTGCAAGCACAGTCTTACCATCTATACGCACACCCCCAATCTTCATCATAAGTAATGGTTGTATAGAAAATGTTTTAAATGATTATTGTATAAAATCAATAATATTTAATATTAAAAAAAACATTTCGTATAAATTGATTATTGGTACTTAATCTAAAATTAGGATAAACATTTTAATATAAACCCTATATACTAATTCTTAACATTTTAGTATGAATTAGTATATGAACAAATTTAACTTAAAAATAAAAAACGCCGAAGGCAGGATTTGAACCTGCGTGTCCAAGGGACAGATGCTTTCGAAGCACCCGCTCTACCGAGCTAAGCGACTTCGGCATAAAAACAATTTTAAGAGTATCATAATTTCTTTATCAGTTCAAGACATCTTACATGACGCTTAGCTAATTCCTCTTTAGATAAAGAAAGAACACACGTATTTGAAATAAAACTAATCTTTTCTACATCCGACAAATCTCCATTAAGAATATAATCTGAAGACGTATCCCCACCAGCTTCTTTATATTGATTATCCATATTAATCACATGTTTTTTTAATAAAAACAATTTTATAAAACTATCTTGTAAACTCCCTAACAACATCTTCCATAGTATACACTTCAACAATGTCCATACCAACAGAATCAATTAATCGCACAGGAACATACTCAACATTACAATAATCTGTAAAGATACCATAATCCGCACAAAACTCAACTTCCTCATATTTCACAGATTCACCAACAGGTACAAGAAACTTAACCGCACCAGATGCTTTAGATGCAATCGCTTTTGCTTCAACCCTCCCCGCAGGACCGACAGTCATATCATGATTGATTGTCCCCGTAATCATAACATCATCACGAAGTGTCTTATTTTCAAGAGCAAAAATTGTAGCAACAGTCAATGCAGCCCCAGCTGAAGGACCTTGTAAAATAGATGCATCTGCAACAATATCATACATAACATCAAGAGCTGACATGTTATAACCCGTATATTTTGACGCAACATATGCCGCAGTCCTTGCAGATTCTTGAGTATCTGAATGAGACAATATATTATCAATAGCAACAAGAACTTTCCCAGACCCCGGCACAACAGAAACTGTCAAATACGCAGTAACACCAGTATCATTCTCATTAATTGCAGGTAACAAAATCATAGCACGCCTATCACCAGATAATATTTTAACCCCTGTATATGCTTGAGTATTAACTATATCAATATATTTAGGAACCTCTACAATCTTAACATTAGGAGGAACAAATTCTAATGCAAAAAATATCCCTGCAAAAAATCCAAATATAACAAAAAATGCAAAAATCTGATTATTACTAAATTTCATAAAACCACTTAAACAAATTGGTCTATGTAATTATTTAAATATATTAAAAAATCTCAAATTTTACGTGTCGAAACACCAATATGATCAAAATTAAAATCAAGTATATCGGCAGAAGACGCTTTCAACACAGATTTAACAGAATCAGTACATACATCCTCACATAAAAATAAAAGACAACCCACACCGCTAGTACCACACACTTTTGAACACAAAGAACCTTCAGACTTAGCTAGACTAATATAACTCAAAATCATATAATATAACTAAAAAAGATAAAAATGGCAAGACATGCCAAAAGATTGAAACAGCATGAAAGGCTTAATATAACCTCAACATCCACCCCGTATCCTGGAAGCACCGACATCAGACCTTAGGACTGCACCCGTCAGGGCCTCGCCCGGTTCAGCATGATACCGACCATCCAGGGCAGGATTTCAAAGTAAGAAGAGATACCAGTAACTCCCACACTAATCCCGCTCTAATGACTTCACCCCATTATAGACGATTTATGGTTACAAGTGTCACCTAAACACCCAGTATAGTCTTGCCAAACATAATTTAGATGCTAAACTTTAAAACTTATTAGATACACAAAAAATAAACTATATAAACAAGACAAAATTAATAATTACTATGGATAAAAAATTCTGGGAAAATGAATACAAAAACACAACACATGACTTTGAAAAAAACATCAAAAACACAAGTCCTGTAGTAATCGGATTCAATACAAATATTGATAAAATTAAACACATAGATTCTAAATTCTTAGATTTTTTAGACCTAAAATCATTTAATACCCCAAAAAATACAAAAAGTACCATAAACAGTCTTAATGACTTCAAAAACGGCCTTATATTTTCAATGAAAACTGGAAAAGCTGCAGAATGGGTAATAAATGACAAAAAAACATATGATTACCTTAAAAATAACACAAAATTTGATAACTCACAAATAGGTGGACAAGTCGGCATAATTGCAAATTATCTAAAACATATCGGTTTAAAAACAGTTATTGTCTATAATCCATCACTTTCTAAAGAAGAAGCAAAATATTATGAACCTTCTGTAAAAATACCAATTATTGAAAACGATAAACTCACATTCAAAACACCAAAAAGCATAGATTCACAAAACGAAACAAAAATGAATCTCATATACGAATTTAAAAAAGATATGCAAATCAACACAAAAAATGAAAGCTTCAAAACGCCAAGACAAAACAGATTTATCGTATCACACAGACCAAAGAAAAACCCACCTTGTTTTGATAAAAAAATAGAACCCCATTTCAAAGAATTATTCAAAAATGTCAAAAGAATTTTCTTAAGTGGTGCAAACATAGAACCAACACAAAAAACAAATTATTATGATACACTAAAAAAACAAATAATTAGTATAACAAATCTTGACAAAGATATTAAGATACATTATGAATTCACATCAGAAGAAAATCCAATAATTATCAAAAATATAATAGACAAAATTTTAAAACATACAGACAGTCTTGGTTGTAACGAAAGAGAACTCTGCATATTGCTTGAAAACATAAACAAAAAAAATATCGCAAAATATATAAAAGAAATGAATTACAGTTCACCATCACTAATTTCAGGTGCAATGGCCGTTGCAAAAAAACTTAATATGAAAAGAATACATGTCCATAACTTAAACTATTTCCTTTGTATCACAAGCAAAGATTATGGAATACCTCCAAAAGAAATCCGTACAGCTCTTCTTTATTCAGCTGAAGCAGTAATTACAAGATCAATAAAACAATCTCTCAATAATATAAACGATATAGAAATAAACTTAAAACATGAAATCTCCGAAAAAGGTCTAAACGAAATTAAAAATGCATCTATGTTCCTTGGCAAAGACATGTCAGAAGGATACGTAGAACTTGAAGATTATAACATAAATATGATACCAACAAAACTTGCAGAGCATATAAAAACAACTGTCGGTCTTGGCGACATAGTCTCATCTACAGCATTCTTTGGAGATATAGTTAAGACAAAATGATTAATCCAAACTAAAACCATTCTTAAAATTCCATTCAAGCGGATTATTAAGATAATCCTTATAATTACCAACACATAAAGAATCAGTTTTACCAGAAACCACACCATAAACTAAAAAATTATCACGTTTTACCATAGAATGTAATTTAACACTAATAGATTCAAGAGCCTTTTCAGCACCAAAACTATAATCAACAACACTAATTATATCTGTAACTTCTAAAGAATTATTTCTCAATGTTTCAATAGCTTTAATAGATGAAACTCCTGAATTAGTAACATCTTCAAACACAAAAGCATTTTAACCCTCTGAGATATAAGACTTATTAAGACCTATAACACTATCATTTTTAACATAATCTTTTGAAACTCCACGAACAGATAATAAAGGTAATCCCAATCTATCAGAAAGACTTGTAGCAAACGGCACACTACCTGCAACAACACCAGCAACACAATCAAAACTAAAATATTTAACAATATTATAAGCAAGATTGACAACAAATCGTCTCTCTGTTATACGCCCTGAAAGGTCCTTAAAATGCACATAAAAAGGACTCTTATAACCCTAAGCATAAACAAAAGGTTCTGAAACCTATAAATTCCTAATCTCTATAACACCTGTATCCCACAAGATATCATATAATCATCCATTATAACAATAAGAATTTACCATATAAACCAATTTCAAATTAATATTAAACTATAATTTATTACTGTATTCCATACATAAAATAAAATACAACATAAACTATAATTACAAATGCTAATACAAAAACAATAAAATCAAATATAAAACCATAACGATTTTTCATTTTATATAGTCTTTTCAATGTGCATCGTAATGATTTATAAGATCTGACAGGGATATTAAAAATATAAATAATGAAATCATAAAAATAATCCAAAATATTTTTATAATGTATCTTAACAATCATTTTCTTATAACATCTAGGACAAAATTTTGGAGTACTATGTTTAAAACCAAAATGCCATTCATAATCACAATGATTACATCTATAATTAGGTTTTGAAACCGACTTTTTGATAACAATCCCCTTTTAATTTATTTAGAATTCTCAACTGAATCTTTTGACGGTTCTATTCCAGTACCGTGTAATTCCTTTAATTTATAATAATTAGCTCTAACTAAATCATAAACCTCATCAATCTTAGGATATGACTTTTTCTTAAGTTCAGCATATTCATTTAAAATATCCTGATATAAAGACTGTGTTTTACCTATATCCTTAGCATCTACCGCCTTATCAAAATCAGACATCAATGAATCAATCTTTGCTTTATCAGCATCATTATCAACAACTGGTACCGATTCAGACCCATCTGTAACTTCTTGCGTCTCACCTTCAGACTCTTCCACCTTTTTACTTTCAGCATCAGAAGGTAATGGTGTTTCAGATGAACTTTGGATTATATTATCTGATGATTGTATATTTTCATATAATGCTTTGATTGAAGAATAAATTACATGAACTCTTGGATTCTTATCATTCTGTAATTGTTTATAAATATCAATAACCCGTAAATATAACGTTTTTGCCAAAATTGTATTTCTTTCAGCTAATGCATTATTTGCTTGTGTAAGCATACCATATATATCCGTTTCAACTTGATCTAAGGATGGTATTAATGGCACAACAGGTATATCTTTAGGCATAACTTGATTCGTACTTATAGCAAATTTAGGTGCTGTTTTCTCAACATGAATATGATGCTGTTTCTCAACCTCAAGCAATGCTTTTCCAATATCTTCAATAGAATGTTCAACTTCGTTATATTTATCAGATATATCTTCAACAGATTTCTGTTTTTTTTCAATATCTACAAGATTTAATGTCATCTCTGACAATTTAAGCATAATATTATCAACAGAACTCTTAAGCAAAGCAGTACCTTTAGTATAATCATCTTTAGTCACAAGACTTTTGGATTTAGTATCAAGAGAATCAATTTCAGATGTAAGATCATTTACAATACCATCAATATTATCAATCTTTTCTTGAGATTCTATCAATCTTGAAATCCTATCAGAAATATCAGAATATAAACCTTCAACTTTTGCAGCCATACGACCTGTATATTGCTTATCCTCTTCAAGCTTTTTAACCTGATCACGAATTTTACCATAAACATCTGCAAGATTCTCAAAACTTCGTATCTTTGACATCTGTTCACGATATGCTTTTAACTCAGTTTTAATAGTATCAACAAAAATACTAACCTTTTCAATCTTTACAGTATTATCAATAATCATTTTTTCTTTCTCATTAAACAATTTCTCAATGCGCTGTGGATCAAAACTTCGAGCCATATCACTTATTTTTTCATAACCCATCTGTATTGAATTAAATGTCTTTTCACGATCAAGAATCATAGACCTAAGTTCTCCAATCTCTTCAGTAAGCATAGATATACGCTCATTTAATGCATCTCTAGTACCAACCTCAGCCTCAAGCTTACCTTCAAGCTTCTCAACCTTTAATGTCATATCATCTAGACTTTTTGATAAAATAAATACTTTTGAATATAAATCATCCTTAGGGACTGATAATTCTTCTTCAACTTTATCAGAAGTGTCCTCTTTCTTTTTACCAAAAATCTTATCCATAAGACCTTCTTTTTTTCCAAAATCAATTTCAATTTTATTGAAATCATCTGATGTAAGGATATCTGATTCTCGCTCATCAGTATTAGTTTCTTTAGAATCCGCTGCAGACTCATCTTTTTTAATCTTATCTGCATCATCAGCCATACATACCACATAAAAAGAGATACTTATAACTATTTATATAAGACAATATATATAATTAACTAAAAAAGGTGCTACAACGGTATTATATACACAAAATAAACGAATTTAAAACACGATTATACTTTTAAAAAGCAATAAAACCTTATTTTTTCTGAAGTTTCAAAACATTATCTTTCAAAGTATTTATATAAATTTCAGCCATCCTAAACCGACCTTCTTTCAATTTATCTTTTGCTAATTTTAATTCAAGCAAGATATCGGACACATCAATACCTTTTGCTTCAAGATCATTAATATCCTTTTCAAGAGCCTCTAATACTTTAGCAAAAGCATAATATTGATTAAGATCTTCTTCAGGTATTTTATGGGGACTATGCAATGTTGGCCTAAAACTGACAAACCATGGCTTACCATCATTATAATGCGGATTTTGTATCATAGCAGTACCGATTGCTTCTCTAGAAATTCTACGTGCAAATTCCTCACCGTACTTACTTTTAATTTTATTTATATCTTCCATACTTTTTGTATTAAGTTGGATTTCACTAAGGATATTACCTGCAACAGCCTCTTTAAAATCAGCAGATACCTGAGACACCATTATAAGACCAATACCCCATTTACGAAATTCACGACATGCTTTTTCAAGAGCGATATATCCACCTTTACCACCATATTTTTCTAAAAGCCTATGAACTTCATCAAACACAATCAAAAGACGCATCTCGGGAGATTCATCCCAATGCATTGCAAAAATAGTATCAACAATTTTCATCACAGCCTGATCATATTCACCTGGACCAAGCTTATTCAAATTAAAAACTGTAACTTCACCAGGATTCATATATTTCTTAAAATCAACTTCAACATCAGGCGAATCTACATCAAAAATCATACCTTTAAAGGGTTTTGCATCTTCAAGATTCATATTGAAATCAGCATATTTTGAAGTTAAATTTACATCTTTACAAGCTTTTACAAATCCTGTCCATTGACTTGTTGGATCAAATATAACAACAGGTATTTTTTTAAGAAGTGCCTCTTCAACAAATATACTTGCAGTAACACTCTTACCACTACCAGTACTCCCTGCAACAAGCATATGGGTTGTAATGTCATCAGGATTATACCACGCTTTGATATCAGTTTCTGCAATTTTTCCAATACTAAGTGCTCTTTCAGATTTCATTGGAAGTTTAGTATAATCCAAAGGAAATACATATCTTGCCTTATCTTTTTTACGTTTTGCAAACCATTTACGAACATACCACATTCCACCCCCTAATATTATTGAGAATAATAAGAAGGTTGATGTCATTATACGGTCTTTTGTCCAGAATACAAGAAAGACATTGAATGATTTAAAAGTACTACCTATCTCCTCACCATTATAAAGCGCATAAATTTCCATCACATAATTACCTTCAGGAAGTCCAAAATCGGGTATTGAAAATGATTGAATCGTTGAATTAGAAGATTTTAAAAACATTGTTGAATTAAAAGATGCAAAGATGTCATCTGAATCTATTTTTTTTACATTATATATTAATGTAAGCTCAAAACTCTCCATATAACCATTATTATAAGCTGTAAGCTGTATTTTCATTTCTTCTTCAATATTAAGGTTTGAAGGCAAAAGATCCATTGACATAGTTATTAAAGAAACCTTGTCAACAGAAACAAACAATGAAATTGGAACACGTGTCATTTTACCATCTGCATCAAAAATAAGATTTCCAGAATATACACCAGGAACAGCATCAATAGGTACCGAAATTTTCAATATGTTTGAAACTTTACTCTTATTATCAATAGATTGTGTAACAGATTTAAAAGAAACAAATTCTTCAATATTTTTACTTGCTGTTACCCTAAGAATATATATTTTTTCGTCCATATTATTTAATATAGTAAAATTAAAAATCTGTTTAGACCCTGGTGTTATCACAATTTCAGATAATGGTAGATTGACCGAAACAGCACCGATAAGACAATCCATAGGACAGTTCTGCTTACTTTCATCAGTTTCACAAATATAATTACCACAATATGTTGTATAACAATCATCTATACAGGTTAATTCTTCTCCAGGCTCACACACACGATTACCGCATACAGCACAATCTTCAGGACAGTTAATACCATCCTCACCAAAACCACAGACCCTATCACCACAATAAGATTTTGATCCGCCAGATGAATAAGGAGGCACTATTGGTACTTCTTCTTTATCTTGACTAGATGTTGTCTCTTGAGACACAACAAACGCAGAACTGAAGGTCAGATTATTTCCACCAAGATATGTAAAGATTATCTTATTAATTGAATCAACAACAGTATCTTTAGATACCCATATAATATCATATAACCAATCATCATTAAAAGGAAGCAAACAATTTCCTAAAGGACATTCAAATATTGTTGTCTTCAATGTTTGTACAAACGGATTATTTGAAAAATTAAGATATATAGAGGAATTATCATAAGGCCTATCTGAACTAAAAGCAAGACCAATTAATTTTTTATCTGTATACACATCAGGAAGATATGCTTCACTAAGAGATGGCCTTAAACTAATATTATTATAAATCGATTGAAGATAAAGTGGATTCGTTATATTTGATGTGAAATTAAAAAAATCCATATTATTAAATTTAATCCTATGCACATCATTAATTGTCTGAAGCGTAACAATTGATAATACATCATAACCTCTAGAATAAATTATATCTGAAATATTTGCACTTGAACTATTAAAACTAAAATTATAAACTAATTGATCATCTACAAAATTTGTACCAGGACGATATAAATACAATTTGCTAGACATATAATTACCGAGAATTTCTGAAGGATACTGATACAATGTTGTAGTTTTTGGCTCAGAAATAACAAACATATGCGATACATTTGATTGAAACGAAGCATTTGTGATATTACCAGAAACAATATTGCCTGACGTTATATTTACCGAACTTACCAATATATTCCAACTACCAATACAATATTCTGAGGACACATTCCAAGAAGAACATTCAAAAAATTCTATGGCTTTAGGATTATCACCACCCGTAATATTTGAATTATGCATATAACCCATAGATATTTTTACAGAAGAATATTCAAAATAATTCTTAGATAAAATTGCAGATACAGTATAATTCAAATAAGACACATTATCAGAAATATCTATATTATCTATAGACACATTATCAAAATAAACTGAATCAATTATCTCACTAGCACCATCACCACCTTTAATATTTGCAGATTCAGTAAGATTGACATCATAAAAACTAAATAAATAAGATTGACCATTATGTAAAACTGAAATAACTATATCATAAACAGCTTTCCGAGCAGTATCATTATATGATGTATTTGATGAGATAATACTATACAATTCTTTTGAAGTTCCCGGTCTATAAAATGTAAAATTTATATATACCTCACTGCTTACATTTTGAAACTCACTGATATTCCCAAGAAAATGAAGCGGAAAATATGCTTCAAACCATTCTGAATCCGAAATAACATTCCCACTTGTGTCTACACCATACAACACAATATCATACTCACCAATTACAGAAACATTATAATCTATAACCCATAACCCTCCAGAATCAGATAAATTAATAATTGATTGAAATGATGTATTCTGAAAATCATAATTAATCTCAGCCCAAACATAAGATACATTAATATTATCTGTAACATTTGCAATAATTGTTATATTCTCATAAATATTTACAGAACGGTTCACAGCTAAAGACTGTATCACTGGTAATATATTATCATATAACGTAGACACAACAGTATTACTATCCATATAACTAACATTATCTGCCGTATTTAGAAACCATGTAAAATTACCTATTTTATTTGGAGTAAAAGCATCAAACCAAACATCTAAAGATTGTCCTTCAGTAAGATTACCTGTTGTAGTATTACATATAATAACTGCAACATTAATGCCAGTATCATTTTGAGAAAAACAAGACCAATTTACATTAGATATATTTATTGTAGATTGATTAACTAAAAAATAAGAATAACTCGAACCATTTTGAGGAACATTTATTACAATCTCATAAATTGTATCATTTGAACCTACACCATTTGTCACACCAAAATTAAATAAAGCAGATGTATTTACAAGAACAGAAGTACTGCCACCATTAATCTCAAAAGAAACATCTGAACTATGCAAAGCATACACAGACGATATAAACACAAGATTAATTAAAACTAAAAAAAAACTTATACTAAAAAGAGCTTTAAAAAATATAGAACATCTATTTTTAGTATTCATATATCTATACACCTAACTTAGTTAGATTTTCAGCAAGAGAATTGATATATATTTCGGCCATCCTAAATCTACCTTCTTTAAGTTTATCTCTTGCAAGTTTTAATTCAAGACGTATATCTGAAACATCCTTACCTTTCTCTGAAAGGATATCAATCTTAATTTCAAGATTATCAAGTTTTGTAGTAAATTCTTTATACCTATTAAGATCTTCTTCAGGTATCCTATGTGGACTATGCATTGTAGGCCTGAAATTAACAAACCATGGTTTACCATCATTATATTTAGGATTCTGAACCATAGCAACCCCAATAGCTTGCCTTGATATCCTCTCAGCAAATTCACTACCATACTTGCTTTCAATTTTATTTATATCCTCTATACTCTTTGTATTAAGCTGTATTTCTGTAAGAATATTACCTGCAACAGCCTCTTTGAAATCTGCAGAAACCTGAGAAACCATTATAAGACCAATTCCCCATTTACGGAATTCACGACAAGCTTTCTCAAGAGCAACATATCCACCTTTACCACCATACTTTTCTAAAAGTCTATGAACTTCATCAAACACTAAGAACAATTTAAGATCTGCAGATTCTTCCCAAGTCTCCTTAAATATTTTAGCAATAATTCTCATAACAGCTTGATCATACTCACCAGCTTTAAGCTTATCAAGATTAAATACAGTAATCTCACCAGGATTCATATATTTCTTGAAATCAACATCAACATCAGGTGTTTCAACATCATATATAAGTCCTTTAAATGGCCGTGCATCTGAAGGTTTCATATTAAAGTTAGAATATTTTGAAGTCAAATTTACATCTTTACAAGCCTTCACAAATCCAGTCCACTGACTTGTAGGATCAAACACAACAACAGGTATCTTCTTAAGAAGAGCTTCTTCAACAAATACGCTCGCAGTAACACTCTTACCACTACCTGTACTCCCTGCAACAAGTATATGTGTTGTTATGTCAGTTGGATTAAACCAAGCTTTAATATTTGTCTCTGCAACTTTTCCAATATCAAAATTAGTTTCAGATTTCATTGGAAGTTTAGTATAATCAACTGGGAAAACATACCTTGCTTTACTCTTCTTCTGTTTCTGATACCATGTGTATATATACCATGTAAGCATTACAGTTGACAATAAGATAATCCAATATCCAACGATTCTGATTCTCATTGTATTCCAAAATGGTTTCATAATTGTAAATGCACTTGTAGCTGAAGCCATACGATTACCTTCATAAGTAATTATTGCTTCAACAAAATAATTGCCATTCTCTAACTCAAGCTCTTCAAGAGCTATAATATTAATTGACGAATTTGACGAAATAACATTAAGATTTTCTGAAAAATTATAAACCATTTCAGAATTAAAATCTTTGATAAGATACAATACATCAACATTAAAATTCTGCTTAAAACCTTTATTATATATAATTATTTGAGTCTTAAGAGTACTATCAACAGTCACTTCTTTAGGCATAACATCAAATACAACATCAAGGAATCCTGCACCACTATATGTTACAACAAGCCTAACAGGCATCCTCTTAACAAAACCATCACCATCTAAAAGAATATCTCCTGAATAGGTACCTATTTTGGTCTTATTGCTAACTTGTAAAAATGCCCTATTTGAAACAGTATCTCTTGATAACAATGACGTTTTAGCTAACTCAAACCGTATGAATGGTTTCAAATTATCAGACACATCAAAAACAAACTCACCAATATCAAGATCCATATTATTTGTCACTTCAAATGGATATGTTCTAGATTCGCCTGGATATAATATTACATCATTCAAATCAGTCTCAACACTGAAAGGTCCTTCAACACAATCAATTTCACAATTATTTTCATTTTCACCAATATCACAGATATAATTACCACAATATGAAAAGACACAATCTGAGAAACATGTGAATTCCTCACCAAATTCGCAAATACTATTACCACAGACAGCACAATCTTCAGCACAATTAAAACCATTCTCACCAGCAGTACAACTACCATCACCACACACATTAAGTGTTCCAGCTGTACTTGCCCCACTAGTTGAAGGCATAACAGCTTGCTTAAAACAAGAACCACAATATTCAACAGCAGCATATGCAGATGTCTGACTAGATACATAACTAATCTTATTATTAATCATATCAACATAACTTTCATTATCAACTGAAATAACTCCTGATTCTACACTTTGTTTCTTTATCCAACCTGATGAACACACACCACTCTGAATATCCCAATTAGCACAACGATACATATCAATATTACCTTCGTAACTGATTGATTTTCCTGAATTTGAATAATCAAGAACAATTGTCATATTTGAAAAGATCATATCTGTATGCACAGATATGGATGAAAGAGCTCCAATCTCAGCTGTCCTTTCAGGTAAAGATAATATAGACGGATCAACATAACCAATAAAGAATGGTGACTCAACAGATGTTGTATTTATAAAACTTACATTACTAAATAATGCACTCCCATCAAAAGCACTAAGCTTAACATCATATAATCTCTGTCGCATAGTCTTATTATAAACCGCCGTAGAACTATTTTGTTCTAAACTTGAAAAATGATCAAGAACTAGATTTGTACCAGGTCTATAAAATACAAAATTAACAGCAATAGGAATAGCCGAGATATAACTATTTGCACCATAATCTGTACTATAACCATTAAATCTTAATTCAGGATAAACATCAAAAATGCCCATCTCTTGAGACAAAAGACCATTAGTATCATTTGTAAAAAAGATAACATCGTAATCACCATAACCATATGTCTTATCAAACATAGCATCCCAACTATTTCCTGAAGATACATTAAATTGAGGTATATTATATCTTACAGATGTAGGCTGGTATGATATATTAAGGTCATCAATCCAAACACTGCCTTCATTTGATGATACATTTAAAATTGCAGTACAGTTCCCAACAGATGTTAATGTACATGAATCAAGATATGCTTCTAATGCAGATGTTTCAAGTGCTATATCAATCTTACTAGTATTTGAAAATTCGCCATCATAAGACCATAATACGTTATCTGTACCAACAAGAGTTATTAAAATATTATCAGGAAACGGTGGTCCACTAACAGCCTGAAGTGTCATTGTCATATTTCGTATCTGCACATATTTACGCATATCAAGATATACCATATGAGACGGTTGTGAATTAAAATTAACTACAACTGGCGATGCATTCACAAAGTTTGTAATTGTCTCATTTGGCATAAGTGTCATATTAGGTGTTATATAATCTACATAAGCCCATACTGTATCAATACCAGCTTCATCTGTCACATTTATATCTAAAACGATAGTCTCATTTATATCTGCAGAAGATATATCTATATAAAGTATCTCAGGTTCATCTATATCTGGAACAACCTCAATTTGTATTGTTAGATTGTCCATACACCTTGATGCATTTTGACAAAATGTCCCTGTAGCATTAAAAAGAACAACTGCGGTATATGTTCCAAATGACTGATTCAAAGGAACGCCAACACTAACAGATACAACATCATCAAATCTCTTTGTTATGCTTGAGATAGATACAGGTTCATATGTTAAAGACCAGTTAATATCCATATTTCCAGATGCTTTTGAATATTCAATAACCCAAAGATCTTCATTACCAGTTGCTCCAATAGTTACATTAAAGATTTTTGTTTCACCAGGAACAAGAGATGCGGTTATATTTTTTGAAGATGGTACTAATAAACTTAATTCTGGACTTGACAATACAATAACATTAGTCAAATTAAATAATGATGGACCTGGATATGTATTTGATTTTAACCATGAAATAATTCCTTTGATATCATGTGTATTTACAGTTGCATCAGCTGTAACATTAACTGTTAATACTTTATGACATATTGAACCTGGCGCTATGTCACCACAACTTATCTTATAGTTATCAACAAACGTGAAATTATTTGGTACTAAAATTATGCCTTGAGTCGCATCAGGATCATATGCACTACCATCACGATATACTATAATATCCGAATCAAACATTGTACCATTACCAATATTTTCAAGATCAAATGTTATATTAAATAGATATGTATTCAATGTTGAAATTTCATTTACATATTCTCTATCAGGTGACTGATATAAAACATAATCTGTAGTTGTTATAATTGTTATGTTTGAAACAAACACATTATCTGCATTAGGTCCATATACATCTACCGCATAAACACTAAGATCATATAATCCTTGAACCATATTATTGAACGGGTCAACAGGTAAATAAACTCCGCTATATTGACCATCTTTAGTATTACCTGATATAAGAGTCAAATTAACTGTAACAAGATATGCACCTTTAGAAATTGTAGCATACGCATATGACATCATAACATCATCTGAAATGTTCGCAAGAATTGTAATATTATCCTTATTTACTTCAACTGAAATCTTATCAAGAGACGTACCATAAATAATTGGTGCAACAAGATCCTTTACATCCGTTGTATCGTTAACACTAATTACTGATGCATTATAATACAATGTTTGATTATCTCCTATTGAACACATCAATGTTGCAACACCAAGTTGTTCAGGTATCCAAGAGAATGTTGCATTACCATCTAAACCTGTTGTTTTTGAACCTACAATAACATATCCAGGTATTGTTGAATTATAATAATAAACAGATACAGGATAATCTTGAACTGACATATTATTCGATGAATCTTTAACACCACATTTCACATTATTGACAACACCATAAACCATAGTGCTTGATATATTGAACACAGGTTCTGATGTACCTATTACGACCATATCTGTCTGAAGTACATTTGAAAATCCATATAAATCTTTTGTCGCATTAAAATATATTGTATAATTACCAACTTCAGCATTATCATCAATATTCCATAAGACATCACAATATGTCATTGAACCAGTTGAACAATTATCTATAAAATGTAAAGCAGACGTTGTCAAATTTTCATAATAAAATGCAACTACAGAATCTGTACCAATATCCCCAGTTTCTGTAGTAATATTCGCTGTGAAATTTACAGTATAAGGTGTAGCAAATGCATCATCACGATATATCATATCAGACTGTTTTGATAGATTGATATATACCTTACCTAAAACCCTTATCAATTTAAAATTTTCTTTTAGACTTGCAAAATAATATTGAGTCATATTATCTGTAATATTACACATGAATGTATGATTTCCAGCAGTCTCATTTGTTGCATTCCAAACAACATTTGCATAACCTAATGCATCTGTATAATTCATACCAACATCAATTGATTCATAATTACCTGTGTCATTTTTCACAAAGAACATAACAGAATAATTAGCAAGCACTCTTGAATCATTTGCATCTGAGACTTTACAGGTAACATCAATTAAACCTCTTTGAATATCTACTGATGGTGAAACAACCTCAACTTTTGACCATCCATATAATGTAATATTTGTTGAATTTGTATCCTCAACATTATAAGGTGCAACAACTTCAGCTGTAAGTGTATAATTGCCAGGCAACTCATTATCAGCAACATACCATAAATCATTCATATTTACAGTTGATAAGATTGTTTTTTCAATAACACCATTTGAAATATTCCAAGTTACAACAGGTGAAATTACAGAACCACAAGTATTATTGAACGTTGAATTAAGTGCCTGATTAAGACTCTTATATATATTATAATCTGTAGCATTTGGATAATCAATAATAATAGATAACACATCAACAATATCAACATTATATGATGTAATATTTAATGGAATCTTTGGCGAATAAAACATATCTGAATTTGAAGTTATTGAAACATTCACAATATATGCACCAACTGAATCAGTACAATCTGTAGACCATGTAATATTACAGATTCCAGTTCCATTTGTTTTAGTGACTGTAACAGACTCACCGGGTATTTCCCAAATACAATTATAATCAGGTATTACAGAACTATTATGATAATCATAAACTTTAGCTGTAAATGTTATGTTATCCATTCTTGTTACATTAGTTGCATTAGATACAGTCTCAATTGCAGAATGTCCCCAAACATAAACTGAAACATTGTTAGATATAAATGGTGTCTCAATATTAATATTATCATAATAATCCTCAGTTGCGCTTACATTAATTATGTATGCTCCATGACTTTTTCCAACTGGAACTGTCCACCATGTATCAGCAGTATTTGTAAATAGACTTTCTTGACTACCTGTACCATTTAATTCAAATGTCCAATTAACGCCGGCAATATTTATCTCAGCCAAATTTTCATCAGTAACAGACGAATTCAAATAAACTAATTCATTCTTAAATATTATCAGACCATCTGCAATTCCAATTATATTAATCCCATATCGTCCATAAACATCAACAGATTCAGATGTTTCTCCTGCCATAAATATTGGCGTTCCTTCATATAACGCTAAATATTTCAATGTATATGTCCCAACTTCAGCAATATCCGTTATATTCCACAAAACACCGCATGTACCATTTTCATTCGTTATACAACTATCAATTGTATGATTTTGTAAATCAGTAAGGTTAAAATAATAATATGTAACATTAGTATTATTTAATGCAGTCGCATTATCATCAAAGACGGTAATATTTACAAAAGATTCAAACGGTGAATACAAATCATTTCTATAAATCTTTTTAGGATCTGAATCAAACTCAACTGTTACAAACTTTATTTCAGAATCAAAACTATTTTGATTTGGAAGTGCATGATAATAAAGAGTTGCATTATCTGTTATGTTACAAGTATAATTGAATCGTGTTCCTTCAATTGCTGATGAATTCCATGAGGTATATGCAATACCGCTAGCATCTGTTACATTAGATGGCACTGTATCATTTGTAATATAAAACTTAACAGGATAATCTTTAACTAAAATTGCAGGTGTCGGATTATCTAAAACATTACATTTGAAATCAATCATGCCTTTACTATAATATCCACTCTTTGGCTCAGAATTAGAATAACCTACTTCAACCCAACTATATACAGTCTTATTAGTTGAAACATAAGATGTGAAAAAACCATCAGATGCTAAACTAATATTTAGACTCACATTTCCAACAATACTGATACTTCCAACAGGCCATGACAATGTAACTGTATCTCCACTTGTCACAGTAGAACTTTTAGGCGAACCATCAACATAAAGATAATCATTTGTAACAATGCTTTCATCTAAAAGATTATTACAAGAATCTCTTAATACTACTGAAATTATTACAAGATCTTTCTTATGCACTTCAGGCCTTTCGATAATATCGGGATAACCATAAGGAGGATTTACAGAACCACTAGTTCTAGATGACCCTAGTATATCAAATGTAGATATTGTACCATTTATTATTGAAGTTATACCAGATATGATTAAATCTGAATCAACAGTAGGTTCTGGCGTATAAAATTTGCCAGCATCTTCAAATATTTCAACACCAATTGTATGATTTCCAACAGTATCAACATCATCACCAGCACCTGGAACTGTATTACAATCAGTATACCACGTTACATTACAATAACCTGATGCATTCGTCTTATGGACTTCAGTCCGTCCATCAAGAGTCCATGAACAATTATAACCTTCAAGTCCTTCAGAATAATTATGGAAATTATATACTCTTGCGATAAATGTTAAATTATCAAGCTGATTATACGTCGAATAATTAACAGGCGCAATATATTCAATACCAGCTCGACCCCAAACAGAAACATTAAACATTGACCATGTGATAGAATTATTATCATCAGTATCATCATAATACTGTTTTTGGGCTGTCAGATTAAGATAATATTCTCCAAGAGCCTGTGTCATATTAATTATTTGACTATCTAATACAATCGAAGTATTAAGGAACTCTATAACCTGTGACATAGATGTTCTATTTATAAGATTCCAAAAAATCCAATCTGGAGATGATTGAACAACAGCAAGACCATTTTCATCAATAATTGTTGCATTTAAAGGATATATAATATCCCTATAAAGCCTTTGATCAAATACAGGTGTAATTATACTAGCATTAAATTTAGCCTTAACTTGTACAACAAAATTACCTATCACAGCCGGTTTAAAATATGCAGCTGTAGTATTATAATATATCTGATAATCACCTGGTTCAGCATTATACGAGATATTCCAAGTGATATTGCAATATCCTGGAACAGCTACAGTTGTATTGCATAAACCTATTGTGATATTTTGTAATGATGTCAGATTAGTATAATAAAACGCAACAGTTGAATTCACAACAAGATTAGTATTCTCATCTGTAACTGTCACATTTAACATTGTCTTAAATGGAATAAATGAATCATTTCTATATATCATAGCTTCTTGACTTTCAGCTACAGAATATAATTGTCCTCTAAGATCTATTCCTTGTGTAGCTTCTGCTCTAGGTGCCCATGATGTGAAATTTAAAGTTGAATTACTTGTAATATTACATTTGACTATATGCTCACCAACCTGAACCTGACTTGCATTCCAATAATAAACCGCAAGACCAGAACCATTAGTAAGATTCACATTAGATACACTCAGATTTGTATAA
Organism: Nanobdellati archaeon; assembly: GCA_019429005.1. GTDB lineage: Archaea > EX4484-52 > EX4484-52 > EX4484-52 > GLR71 > JAHYJR01. The sequence continues at coordinate 24,300 of JAHYJR010000003.1, forward strand.
TCATAAAACCCTGGAAGAGAATCCCAGAAATATACAGGATACTCTGAAATAGATTCATTAGTATGATTATCTGTCACATTACAATATATTGGTATTGTATTATTCCTATCAAAAAGCATATCAACAATTGGAGATGTCAAATTGATAACAGACCAACCCCAAATTGGCATGTTATAAATCTCATATGAATGCGTATCATAATATGGATGCATTGCAGTTGCATTTAAGGTGAAATTACCTATTGGATATGTTCCATTTATGTACCATAAATCTGTACCATTACCATTCTCAACTGAAAGGTCTGTCCAACCATTCCTATAAACGGTCCAATTAACAACAGGATCTGTAGACCTGTATGAATTTGAATAGACAAGAGTGTCACAAGAATCTGTTATGTTAAGATCCATTAATACAGTTGTATCTTTATTAAGCTCATATATAGACGCGTTCGGACTTAATATTGTAACATTAAGAGTATCTCGCAATATCAGATTAGTCTGTTTTGAATACTCACTTACTTCAGGAGTATAATATTTTGGTGCATCTTCATAGATTGTTACATTTATGATATGGTTTCCAACCCAGTTATCACCAGTAGCCCAATTACTACAATTTGTAATCCAAGTGAAATTACAATAACCACTTGAATTTGTAACAGTGACAACCTCAACACCATCATCAGTACGCCATGTACAATTATAATCTGACAATCCATCGTCTGAAACGCTATTATAATTATAGACTTTAGCGATATATATTATATCTGAATCACCACGATATTTTGATGTGTAACTATTGATTATATTGACAGCCGCCCTACCCCAAACTTCAACAGTCATATTAATTGAAGAAACACTTTCATTTGTAATTATATCATCATAATAGATTTTTTCAACAGTAGCATTAAGCCAATATTGACCAAGATCTTGAGTCTTACTCAATGAATCATCAATAGAAATATCAGTTGTATTTGATATTGAAGTCACATCAGATAAATCTGTAAAATTTAATATTGTCCAATTAATACTTGTCGCATTCATAAACCCAACAGAGTTTTCATCTAAAATATCAATTGTGAAATTATGTGTTTCATTCCGATATAGGCGCATACCATAATAATTATCTGTACTGCCATTTGGATACGCAATCACAATAATATCAGTCTTAGCTTTAACAATGATACTTTCAAACACATCACTTTGTGACGTATAATCAAGATTTTCTGCAGACGCGATTATAGTATAATTTTCAGGTGATTCTAGATCATTTATATTAAATAATATCTCACAAAGACCACTTGAAATGTCTGTAGTGTTACATACACCAATTGACTTTTCCATAGGCGACCAAGATGGTAATGTATAATTAAGTGTGACTGTCGCATTTGAGATTGTCATATTAAGCTCATCAGTGATGTTGAATGTAATATTTGTAGTGAATGGCGAAAAAGAATCATTCCTATATATCACAGGATATTCTATATCGGTTATATTGATGTAAAGTTTACCTTTAAGATCCAATGTGATATTATTGCTTGTATTGATTGGTGCTGTATAATATAATGTGTAATTATCAGCGATACGACAAGCAACATAATGCGATCCTGCATTATACAAACTTGTATCCCAACTAAATATTGCATCACCAGTCAGATTTGTCACATTTGTACCGATAATGCTATATGTTGATGAATATTTATCCATATTAAGGAACTCAACCGGATATGATTCAATATTTTGACTTGTATTGAGATCAAGAACATTACAGCTCATAAGTATTGTAGTATTCCTCACATAACTTGCAGACTGTGGAAGGTTAAGTGTAACATTAGCCCAACCAAATACAGCAATAATTTTAGATGACATTGTTGAATTATAAAGATCTTTTGATGAAGTCACATTCATTGTGTAGTTACCAAGATTATGATTATAAGTAACATTCCAGGTATCATTCTGCAAAGATCCAACAGATTCATACCAAATTGATGTTGTCTGATTGTATATATCCCAATTGACAACAGATGCCGAAACAGTATTACCACACTCATCCCTTACTTCAGATATAAGAGATGTACTATCATTTCGCTGTATAAGATAATATGATGGTTCAACAATTGTCACATCAAGAGCACCGGTTAAATTAGTATAAGTCTCATCATTATTATCATTAGGAGCATTAGGCTCATAATTTAACATGCTTGTTGATGAAATATTTACTTTTGTAGTATGCTGACCGATAGATTGATTATCACCTTCATCCGCACCAGCACCAGGATTTGAACAGCCTGTTAACCAAGTCACATTACAATAACCAGACGCATTTGTAGGTGTCAATTTCTGTTGACCATCATAATCCCAAGTACAATTATAACCTAATATTAAAAGAGATGCATTAAATTTATCAGACACTTTCGCAATATAAGTTATGTTTTCACCCCTCTCTCTAGAATCATATTCTTGCACAATATCAACAACAGATTTTGCCCATACATCAACTGTCACATTTGCATCTAAAACAGATGCATTACTTCCCATAAATTCATAATATTGTTTCCAAACTGTAAGGTTCACAACATTATCATACAAAGAATGATACGGAACAACAACAGATATATTCTGTGATAACGTATCAATAAGAGGTGTTATAAGACCTAATGACACATTTACAATACTCCAATTATTTTGTGTATCATAAACGAAATTACCATTTTCATCTGTAACTGTCACATTAAACCAAGTCAAGTCAAGTGGATATTGCCTAAATACAACCTCATTTGGATATGGACTTGTTATATTAATTTGGATTTTTCCTTTTACTAAAACATTTGTGAAATACTCACTTGAATTCTCATAAGTTGTAAGTGTGTGAGTCGCTTTATATCGAATATTATAATTATTTGGAACAATTGTTGCAACCGGATTCCAAACAACCGGATTTGTACAATAACCAGTAATGTTTGTAATACAAGTACCAATAAGCTGGAAAACATCATTTGTATCATTATACCAATATTCTATTGTTGCACCATCTACAGAAGATCCAACATCAATCACTTTTGATATGAACTTTGTGCTATATGGACCAGATGCAGGTAATGTATCATTCCTATATATCATAGTTTCAGTAACATTCTGAAGATCAACTTCCATTGACGCCGTCATATTAAGCTGAACACTTGAAACCACACGAGATGCCGTATAGTTCAAAGTTGAATTATCTGTAATATTACAATAAATTGTATATAGACCACCTTTGATATTAAGTGTATCCCATGTAAAATTAAAATAACCATCTGAATCTGTAACACTATAATTAATAAAACCAGATTCATTTATTGTCGCTGTTATAAGAGAATATGTTATATTTACAGGATATCCTTCAAGATCTAAAAGTGCAGGATTTGTAACATTTGCATCATTAACATAACAGCTTATATTCAATTCACTACGTTCATATGTTTTTGAAACATTTAAAACAGGCTCTACAATTGTAACATCGGAATAACCCCAAACACTAATTTCAAGATCATCATAATCTGAAACATAATATTGCTGTGTACCATTAGCTCTTAATGTATAATTCTTTATCTCAAAGAAATCCGGATTAATGTTCCAAACATCACTAAGTCCATCACCAGATATATTAAGAGTGCCAACCGATGGCTCCGGAACCAAAGACCAATTCACAACAGACGGTGATGCAATAAGAAGATCGTCACCACATTGATCCTCAACACTTACAAAAAGATTCACAGTATCATCACGATGTACAATTCTTGTAACACTAGCATCTACATAAGGTCCATCAGATGCTTTGAAAAATACATTAAGACTTCCATTAAGTGTTGTAACTATTTGAGACGTTTCATAACCAGACCTTGGTGTATAAAACAAAGATGGTGTCTCATAAATTTTTACAATTACATCATTTGGACCAATATTATTATAATCATTATTTGTACAATCTGTATCCCATGTATAATAACAGAAACTGGAACCCATTGTTTCATTTATAAGAATTGGGGTCACTGATTCAGTTATATTAAATTCACAATCAAAACCACTTATAAACTTAGTATTATTGTAATAGTTATACACTTGTACACCATACAAAATCGAACTACTATCTAAAGGATAAATTGAATTGTTTTGACCAGGATAAAATTCAACTACAGAATAACCCCAAACTTCTACAGGTATCTCCTTTGAAACAAGATAATCATCATTATCAATACTTGGACTACCCAAAGAATCATAATATTCTTTAAGCATATCAACTTTGAATATAGACTCACCCAATGTCTGATTATAAGGAACTGTCACATTGGTTGCATCATAAGTATTTCCATTCTCAAGAAGCGTTGAATTTACATACCATTTAGTATCATTAAGAACATATAACACATCACCATTTTCAGATAAAATTGACGTGTTAAACATATAACTATCATTTTGATATAATCTTAAATTTATAGATGGTTGGGTTATTGTGAAATTAAACCTACCTCGTGTTTCAACTTTCTCATATTTTGTATCATAATCAAACAATGGTTTTGTTACAATAACTATTACAGAATAATTAAATGGTTCAATAGTATCTGACGGATTCCATATAACAGAAACTGGACACACACCAGATTCATTTGTGATACATGAATCAATATATATCTGTGAATTTGAACTTGTGTTATAATAATATGTCACATTTGTACCGTTAATTGGCCAATCTTCATCTGTAACATTAGCAAAAAGTACCGTCTGACTTGGTGTAAATGTATCATTTCGATAGATCTTATTATCTGAAATATTATAACTTACATTAAGCACACCAAGTATTACTATATCCTGAATCATTTCAAAATCAATTGTTGTATTATAATAGACATCAGTATAATCTGAAATATTACACTTTATTGTGTATATACCACCTGGTACATACCTAGCATCAAATACCGCAGATGTTACACCGCTAAGAGATGTATTGTCGGAGGCGATAAAATAATCGGTATAATTGAAAGTGTACCAGAACTCAACTGGATATGTAACATTTACAGGATCTGTCATATTAGCATCTTTAACATCACAAGTTATGTTGATTAAAGATTTCTCAAACTGCTGCGGATTTTCTAGAGGGTATTTAGGATTTGTAATGTTTGACAGATTTACAAAAGACCAACCCCAAACCTCAACAGGTTTAAAATCATACGACATATTATAATTGACAAGCTGTGTTGTCACATTCAAATCAAACTGCCCTAATTTATGGTCATTTGGTATCAAATAGGTTCCATTTTCAGAATTATTAATAACACTATCAAAACCAGTCCGCTCAAGATTCCACTGAACTTGAGATCCTACCACAGTATCCATACATTCATCAACAATAATTGTTTCAAGGAACATTGTTTCAGTCTTAAAGAACGCTGTCATATTTGGCTGGACAATCGTTATGTTAAGAGGTGCTGTCAAATTAAGGTTAGTATTATTTGTACTATTACCTAAATCCGTAGTATAATACATATATGTCTCATTTGGTATCACAATAGATGCAATATGATTTCCAATAGTATCTGAATCACTTGATATGTCAACAACAGGACACATAGTATTCCATGTGATGTTACAGAAACCACTTTCATTTGTAAATGTTATATTATTCATACCATTAAATGTCCAGTTACATGTGTAATTGTATATACCAGTAATATTATCTGCATCATAAACTCTTGCAATATATGTTATGTTTAAACCTCTTGCAAACTTTTCTGTAGGAAGAGGTGCAATAAATTCAACTGCAGATTTACCCCAAATACCAATTGAGACAGAATCATGGATATTCTCATGTGTTGGATTAGAAGTTATATCAAAATAATATGAATCCTTAAATGCATAGACTTCAACATCCTGTAAATTGGTTAAATTATTCCAGACATTCCAAGTTGTATTTTGACTGTTACCAATGACATTTGCCATATCACCATTAAGATACCATAATATACTTGTGACAAACGATTCATCAACAACAGTCCCATTATCAAGGACCATTGTCATATTAAGTGACACAGGGTCACCTTTATAATAAGAACTAGCAGGTAATGGACTTATGATTGTCGCATTTATTTTACCTAAAACTCTTGATGTGACATTTTTAGTGATGGAATTATAATAATTCACACCCCTTGTCGCATTATAATATAATGTATATGAACTCGGATTAATTGTATTATCCGGATCCCATCCAAATATAACTTTTCCGTCAACAGCAGTCAAACCAGATTGGACAACACCAGGAGCCCCAGGAGTATACAACCATATTGTTGCATCTTTTATTGGCATTTGATTCTCATCGCTCACATTACATGAATACGAGATACTGTCACCCATCCGATAAACCCAATCTTTACTTACCGTCTGATTAACACAATCAACAAAAAGAAAACCTTTTAGATTTATAGTTGTTTCTGCTTCAGTTTTAAATGCTGTATAATTAATAAGAGGATAATCTGAGATGTTACATGTTACAATATGATCTCCTGTTGGAATCGTACTTATATTCCATTCATAATATGCAATACCAACTGATGTCTGTGTAGTATTGATAAGAGTCACAAATGTTCCAGATACATTCGTAAAATTATCCCAGAATTTAACCTGATAACCATTCAAAAGTGCATTAGTATCACGATCTGTGACATTACAAGTTAAATTTACAATAGAACTCCGATCATATTTTGTTATGTTACCTTCAAAAGGATTTATAAAAGATACATCTGAACGACCAAATATTTGCACATCACCAATAGAAGTAAAATTATTACCATAATAACTATGTGACACATTTGCAAAAAGTGTAAAATTGCCTAAATCATGACTCTGTTTTATATACCATGAATCAGTACCATTACCAGTATCATTCACAACCTCAAAAAAGGACGGTCTCTCTAAAGTCCAATTAATAGCAACATCACCTAAATGTGTATTATCTGGTATATAATAACCACATTCATCTGTTATATTTGCTATAAGACTTACTGTATCATTCTTATGTAACGGATACATAGACGAATTAGGTATAAGTATATCTATTTTTGATATATTTCCTCTTAAATCATTTGTAAAAGATCTATAATTTGCAGTCACGGTATCAACCGCATAAAATAATGTAGCATTATCATATATTGTTGCATTTAAATCATGTCCACCAACCCAAGTAGAACAATCTGTAGTCCAATTATAATAACAGATACCATTATTTACAGACACTGAAGATGTTCCACCAACATCATCACGAGCCCAGATACAGTTATAATCAACATCAATTTGTGGCGAATCATATTTGTTATGTACCCTTACAGCAAATTGAACAACATCACCACGTTCATCTGTAGTTGAAACAGATGAATTATATTCAATAAGTAAACGGCCCCAAACTTCAATTGAATTATTATATATTGTAACAGAATCATTTGTATCTATACTATCATAAAATTCTTTTTCAACACGTATCTTTAATATATGATTACCAAGAACGTGATATGGCATAGTTAAACTTGAATTCAAAAAGGTTGTATTTGTAATATGAGTTTCACTTAAGTCAGTTCCATTAACAATTAACCATTCAGTATTATCTGTCAAATTTATATATTCGCCATTTTCCGTGATAAATGTCATATTAAGATCTGATGTTTCGTTACGGAATATTCTGTATGTTGGATATGTGATATTCAATTTAATCTTTCCACGAACTTCAATAGTATTATTTTTCTGGACTGGTTGATATTGTGGTAAATTTGTTGCATTATAAGATATTATATAATCTGACGGTGATATGTCGTCTGGAACATCCATAATAACCGCACAATTACCCGTCTCATTTGACAAACAATTATCTATAAAGATATTATCAGTACCATTATAATATGAAAAACTTACAAACGAATTATTCAAAAATAAACCAAGCTCATCTATAACAACCACATAAAGTTCTGTAAAATTAGGATAAAAAGAATCATTTCTATATATATGACTTTCAGATTTAAAGAGCGTTATAAACGTATAACCTCTTAAATCTAGCATTGCTTTATTAGATTCTACTTGATATGCTGTATAATATTGTGTTGAATTATCTGTTATGTTACATGTCACATTATGTGGTGATGCTGAAGATTCACTTGCATTCCATAAAAATGTTGCATAACCAGAACTATTTGTAAAGTTAGTTCCAATTGTAGACGTATCTGTACCATTATTATCAATAAATGTCACAAAATAATTTTCTAATCCTGATGAATTACTCACATCATCTACATAACATATTAAATTAATTGTATCATTCCTAAAATAAATTTCACTAAGTGGAGATATGAAAGTTATATTCGACCAGCCCCATATTGAAACATCAACAGATGTCCAATTAGTGGTATAATATGTCCGCCCTGAAGTCACATGGATTGTAAAGTTACCAAGAGCATGACTTATATCAATATATTTTGTAGTATTATACTCTCCAGATACACCAACACTTGAATAATTCCACCACTCTACATATGTGCTACCATCCCATAATGTTACATTAACACCAACATCATCTATCTGGCGTCCACATTCAAATACCTGTACAGATACTGGAACAATTGTATCTTTCTGTAAAGGCATATCAATCATTGCATTTGGAGATATAATGTATGAATCAATATCACCTCGTACTTCTAAACTAGTATTACTTGTATTCAAAGAAATGTCCTGTAATGGATTATAAAATAATGATAATTCTTCACCAATCAAAACTGTTACATTTTGTATTGTCGCATTATCAGCACAATCTGTAGACCATGTATAATGACAATAACCAGTTGCATTTGTCTTATTGACAAACACATCTCCCTCACTTGTCTGCCATGTACAATTATAATCAGCAATTCCTGTGTCATTATAATAATCATAAACAAATGCAGTAAATAAAGCATCAGTACCACGAATAACAAGAGTAGGTGCAACAGTTATATTTACAACAGAACGTCCAAATATAACAACAGATTTATTTTTTGATGCAGTATCTAGATATGTTGGCATCTCATCATAATACTCTTTTGTAGTATTAACATAGATATAATGATTACCTAATGAATGATTAGACACATCAAAAAGTTTCAGACTGGTATCATTTACAATAACTGAAATATTAGTATATTCCGATGTTGCATTATTAAATATCCACCAATTCATATAAAGTGGACTTTCAGATGCTGAAAATTGTGTTCCATTCTCAAAAGACAAAATGGAACGGAAATAATGTGTTTCATCCTTATATACCCTATTATTGTATTTCTCAGTACCTGAATAATCATCTAATGGATAAAATATATTATCAATATGATACATACCCCTAATCTGTACTGTAGTATTTTCAATTAAAGAATTATTGAAAAAAGGATGACTTCCATTATAGAATATATAATAATCATCAGGAGTCATAGTATCAGATGCATTCCAAATAATATTACATTTACCTGTAGCATCTGTTGTACAATTCGCAAAATAAATCATTGAAAGACTATCATTATCATCAGAATATTGGAAACTTATATTTGCACTCATTATATTTGCATCATTCTCATCAAAAGCTCTTACAGTAATATTTGCAAAATACGGATTAAATGTGTCATTCCTATAAAATACAGAATTAATCAAAGACGTAATATTTATATAAAGGTCTCCAATAAGCGTTATATCTACTACAGATTCATTCATCTCAGTCTCATTATAAAAAAGAGTCGCATTATCTGTAATATTACATTTTAATCTGTGGTCACCAACTATAGACATAGAAGTATTCCATATATATATCGCATTCCCGTAAGCATCAGTTAAATTAGAGTAAATTGTATCAATAGGCGCATAAGTTAGACCATTATCAATTGAATCCCAGAAATATACTGGATAATTTGTAATATTTTCAGAAGAATGATTATCCTTAACATTACAGCTTATATTCAATTCTGTCCTTTGATATGAATCAGATAAAGGTAAAACTAAATTAATTTTAGACCATCCATATATTAACACGTTTTGAGTGTCATTACCTGATACATAATAAGTCTTATTTACTGTTGCATTGACATTGAACAAACCAATCTTATGATAACTTGGACTTGAAAGATCCCAATATGTAAGAGTCGTTCCTGCACCATCAATAATTTCAACATTACTTGTAATATTTGTACTTGTCCAATTGACTGTAGTCCCTAAAATAATCTGACTGCATTCATCACGAACAGTCGAATTTAACGTAACATAATCATATCTATATACAATTTCTTTTGGTACTCCTGATACTTCCGGCTTATCCATTGTAATATTTAATGTACCATTAAGTGCAACTGTAGTATTATCAGATTCATAACCTCCTGCTTTAGGTGAATAATAAAGTGTTGAATTTGTATAGATTGTCACATTAAGATCATGCATACCTACAACATAACTGCAACCAGAATCCCATGTATAATTACAAAGACCAAGATTATTTGTTGTTGAATTAAACTGATCACCTTCATCATTTCTCCAATTACAAACATAATCTGATACATTATCAGAAGCATCATAATAATTATATACTCTTGCAATAAATGTTACATTATCAGTTCTTAATATTGAGGTATCGCTCTGACTAATTATTTCAACAACAGCTCTACCATAAACATCAACAGATTTATTTATAGACGTAACTGGAACATCATATGTATTGATATCATCATAATATGATTTAATAACAGATACATTTAACCAATAAGAACCTATATTTTGTGCATTATCAATTGTTGCAGTATCTGTTATATTTGAAGTGTTCAAAATCAAGGTTACACCAGAACCTGTTTGATTTATAATTGTCCAATTCAGATATAGGCCGCTTGTCAGTTCATCTCCATTTTCACTTGTAATTGTACCATTAAACCAATAATTTTCTCCACGATACAATATATCTTCAGAAGATAGACTAACCTTATATTTACCCCTAACTTCAACAGTCAAATTATGGTAGATTGAATTTTCATAAAATGTTTTGTATGCATAATATGTAATATTATACAAACCAGGAACATATGTATCTGACGGATTCCAAGCTGGTGTCATAACACAACCCCCTGTAGTGTTTGTTAAACATGTTCCAACAACATCGCCCGTATAATTAAGGAAAGTTACAGTAACAAGATTAACAGGATTATTATTATCATCAAGAACATTAGCTACAAAAGTTGTGTTATAATTAACAAAAGAATCATTACGATAAATCCATAATAATTCAGGATATGCTGAAACACTCAAAAATCCACTCATATTAATAGACTTAGATGAGACATTCCAAACATCTGTAGCATGGTAATATAATGTGTCATTATCTAAAATTTTACACCTTAATGTATATTCACCAGGATTAATTTCAGTCGTATTCCAACTATACATTGCAATACCATTTACGGTATAATTTGTTCCAAGCACATTTTCAACAGTCCCATTATCTTCTGTAAATTGGACAGGATAAAGATTAGAAACAACATCTGTAGTATTCTGATCTGTAACATTACATTTTATTAAAAGAGTTTCATTTCTATTATGTACATCATAAGCAGGTTCAACAAGAGTTACATTTGACCATCCATAAACAAATACATTCCTAGCTTCTATATCAAAAACATAATATGTCTTTTCTGCTAGAGCTTCAATCATTATAGGACCCAATTGATAATCATTCAATATTTCCCATAATGTACCACTTCCACTCTGATCTGAAGTGACAGATGGCGTCCAAACCCATGTCAAAGTCACATCATCTGTAATATTACCATCACTTTCATTTACAGTATAAGATTGTAATGATTCATTACTACCCCTATGGAATATTTGAGTCTCATACACATTTGTTATATTTGTCTCTAAATTACCCCAAATACCCAATATATAAGTTTCAGTTAAAGAATCCGACCATGATGTCTTTGTAGCATTAATATATACAGTATAATTATTTGGTAAAATATCTTCAGTCGCATTATACTTGATATAACAGTCACCAGACAAATCTGTAATACAATCACAAACTTTATTTGTTGAATTGATTTCATTTACATTACCATCTATGTCAGTACAATTTCCAGATGGAAGATATATATGAACTACAGCATTTAAAACTGGCACACCTGAATCAGAAGTAACAACCTTTGAACTAATTTGTACTTCATGTGGACTATAACTATCATTTCTTACAATAGGATCCTGATCAAATATGATATTTGTAACATTAAGACCTGTTACCGCCATTGTAGTTGAATTTTGCTCATAAAGATATGATGCATTATAATATAATAAAACTGAATCTGTGATATTACATTTGACTTCATGCTCACCACCACCTACACTTGTAGTATCCCATTGCCACATAGCATACTCAGATAAATTCGCTTTTTCTACAGATTGTAATACATCATCAAGATAAAAAGAGACATCATAAAGTGGATCAATATTAACTTGAGAATTTATTGCAGTATCGTTGAACTGTATCAAACAAGAAACATTAACAATAGAACCTGGAACAAATTCACTTGCAGGATTAAAACTTATATTTTTTATTTCAGTATAACGGTATATGTCAATATATGTTATATTCTGTACTTGATTTGGATAAAATGCATTTACAGGATCTGACACTTTTATAGTTACAGGCAGTGTTTGATAATCATACCAGAATACAGAATATACAGTATCTTCAACAGTTTTAATATCAGCTGAAATATACCATTTTATACTATGACTATTTGAAGGGAAACCGCAACTATCTTTAACTGTAGAAAATAAATTTATATCATCATCTTTATGATATATTGAATTATTTAGAGGCGAATCAATAATTATTGTAAGATTATCAATTAAGCTTATATTCTCAACATCATTATCATCAAAAATATCCCAGAATTCACTACCTGTTGCTGTAAGTGATAAATTAGTCTCATAATTTCCAAGAATATGCGTACAATCTGAATTCCATGTCATATTACACGTACCATTTATATCTGTAAGACTTGATGTTATAGTTGAATTTATAATCCAACTACAATTAAATCCAGATAATGGATAACCTGTTACAGAAACACCGCCAGCATCAACTAAACCACCTTCAATCAATGAAGGAAGACCTCTATAATAAATATTGCCTTCAGAAGTCATATTTATTATAAGAAGACCTTTAATTTTTAATGGAATATAATCTGTGCTTGAATCATTAAAGTATTGTCTTGTCGCATTAAAATAAATTGAATAATTCGCAGGATAAATATCGTCTGCAGGATTCCAGCTAATATTACATAATCCATCAACACTCATACAATTTCCAAGATAATATAAGGTCGAATTTTCAGTTGAATTATAATAAAAAGATACATTTGCACCAGAAACAAGATTATCGCTAAACACATCAGTAACATTTGCTTCAAAAATAGTCTCATTAGGTACACCACTATTATATCTGTATACCACAGATTCAGATGATGTCACATTAACATTAAGAAGACCTGTAAGAGTTATGTTATAAGATGTTTCTGGTATTGACACATTATAATATACTGTTGCGTTATCTGTAATATTGCATGTAATTATATAAGTGCCAACATTATGACTTGTTGTATCCCATGTAAATGTGCTATTTCCTGAACTATCTGTAAGTGTTGAACCTAAATAAACTGTTGTTCCGCTACTGTTTGTCTCCCAGAACATAACCGGATAATCTTGAATATTCTCACTTGAATTAAGATCGCTGACATGACAGATTACATCAATATTAGATCTTGTCTTTGTCGAATTATATGGTGCTGTCTGATTAATTCCAGACCAACCATATATCCAAATATTTTTAACAGATGAATTTGTTGCATAAAATGTCTTGTTTCCTGTCGCATTAACACTATTTGCACCAAGCACAAAAAGATTGTCAAGAGCCCAGGATGCATTAATACTTGTATTAATCATAGCATTTGTTATATTAAACCAATTCAAAGTCACATCAGAATCATCAAATATAACACCATTTTCATCTGTAACTGTAGAATTTAATGATACTGTTTCAGTCCTATGATAAATATCCCAAGGATTTACAGGTGAATCAATTGTTATATAGATTCTTCCAATCACTGTAAAATTATAAGGATCTGTTTTTGTATAAACACCAATTGTATCTTTTGCTTCAATTTTATAATACCATACACCTGGAAGTTCTGTAACATTGATGCTTACATTCCAAGTATAATTACCAGCTCCATCTGTTGTTGTATATGGATACTCGTGTAAATAAACATTACCTAAATCATCAGCTTCTTTAACAAATAATTTAGGCCAACCAGCTTCAATACTACCTCCAAGACCAATACCATCATCATATACTGTAGCATAAATGGTTTGATTACTTCCTCTAAATATTGGATCCAATTCAACAGAAACATTCTCAATAACAGGCGGTTCTTGATCTTCACAAGCTGTCATACAACGATAACGTCCAACATAAGAATCAAAGAAAATCGGACATGACCAAAACTCTTGAGCATCTGTAATACCTGTAGATAATAAAGTATCATTAACTTCAACTGTAATATCATACCGTCCACTATTTCGTGGTAATGAACTAATATTTATTTCACCAGAACATACAGCTTTACCTGCAACTGGTACTGAAAGTGCGATTGTACTTGTAAGTTGCGATACGCCCGTTGAGATATTATTAAATTTAACTAAACACCCTGTAGGACTTGCTGAGAATGTACTTACAGATGATGTGAAATTGACATTAATTGTGATATTCTCATCATCATCATACCTTACTCTTCCAGGATATTCTAAATCGGTTATATTATAGAATCCTTGAAGAATAGGTGGGATTAAAACATCAAATACCATAGAAGTCTCATTTATATTATATGCACCATCAACAGACCGAACACTAAGATTATATGACCCTACACTAAGTCCAGTAAATGTAAATTCACAATCACGCACATCAACAGTACTATAAGTATACCATCCAGTCGTATTCAATTTAAATTCACAATGATGTATACCTGAATTATATAAAACATTATCTGAGGTATTCACTTTAACTGTAACATCTGGCCCATATAAAGCCCCAGATTCGGCCATTCTTGATACAAATGAAATATTATTTATTATTGGTTTGTTATTTTCAAGAACATAAACTGAAATAAACATTTCTTCAGCCCCATCAATATTTCCAGCAATCTTAAATGTATAAAAACTATTATCAACAATAGCATCTGTAATTGGAAGCTCTATATTATATGTAAGATCAAGCGCTTGAGTTGATGGATAACTTGTAGATTCGGCAAAGAATATTCCTGTTGAAATTCCTTTTGTAAATTCAGATGCACTTGGACCTGTAAGCACAGATTTTACAGAATTAGCACCGTTAACATTAAAATCTGCAGGTAAAGGTGATGCAGCAATACCAACCGAAAAACTTACACTACTAACCATTTCAGTCTTATTTGTAAATCTTATTGTCCAGTTTTCACCACGCCTTACAACATAATCATAATCAATATACACTTTAGATGCTGTTGACTCCCACTTGAATATGACATCATTTGTCTGACAATGGATTGTTAAATCACAATCATTTGTCGCATCAGAACAATCCGCATCAGTTCCTGGTGATTCTGGAGTATCATCATTATCAACATTATCAACACACATATTTGGTCCATATTCATCAGAAGGACAAGATGGTGTTCCAGCACAAGCATCATCAAGACAATCTATAAAACCATTATCATCATTATCAACACCATCATCACAAGATAACTCAATATTAAATTCACAGACTTTACCATCTGGACCAGCAAAGCCATTACATTCAGATTCTTTACAATCTTTTAAATCAACATCAAAAGTCCTATCAAAATCATTATCAATACCATCTGAACATGCATCAACAGATACATTTTCAAATTCCGGACAAACATTACAAAGACCAAATTGTTTATGGCAGTTTGGATCCTCACAATCCGTACCATTTTTACCAACTTCATAAATACTATCTGCATCTGGATCATTACCATCATTATCGCCACCATCACGACAATATTCAGGATATTCATTAAATGCACATACAACACCCTGTGGACCCATAGAACCAATACAATCACTATCAGCACAATCAAAATAATAATCAAGATCATTATCTGTTGTGTCATTACATACACTTTCAAACAAAGTATATGGATTATTAGAACAGATATAACTTCCATTTAAATATGTCGCACCAGCACAATCATAATCATCACAATCTGCCGCATCAAGACCACCATAATTTGCAGTATAATTAGGTTTATTACGTGTCAAATTAGCTAAATCAAAATCATTATCATAACCATCTGTACAATTCAATTCAGTACCAATCTCACAACGGAACACAGAACCTGTAACATTTACATAAGATAAATGACAATCAGAATCATAATCATTTGCAATCCAATTACAATCTATACCGGCACCAACTGTTACATTTTTAATTGTACCATTTGTATTATAAGCATCTAAATCATTATCTATGAAATCATAACAAGTATTTGCCCCACTTGAAGCACAAGCGAAATCACAAGACTCAGTCACAGGACATGAACCTAAACCCCTACAATTATAATCATCACAATCTGAACCATTCAAATTAGAATATCCTGCAAAATGAATATTTGCAACACCCCAATCCTGATCATTATCAAAACCATCTGTACAATTCATTTCCCAAAGAAGCTGACAATCACCAAATGGTATTGGACTATGACTATCATTTATTGCCGTCATATTACAATCAGCATCATAATTATTATATCGACAATCAATACCAGCACCAATTGACATGTTTCTCACACCACTACTGTATGAACTTCCCGGTTGCATTTGGAAATAATCCATATCATTATCAATATTATCTGTACAGTTCTCACCAATTTCTTGTGATGGCACGATTCCTAAAGTTCTACATTCAACTTGACAATCATATTCTGCATTTCCTGTACCTTGTAAAAAACCATAAACAGGATCTGTAAATCTGTCAGCTGTTGCAACAAGATCACAATCTTTAAGCTGATACTGATCATTATTGAAACCATCTGTACAATTCAATTCTTGACGATATTCACACAGATGTAATGTGTCTGTATAATTACCTTGTCTCATATCACAGTTAATATCTTGACAATCTGCACCTGATACATTAAAATAATCATTATCAACAAGATCATAACATGTAGTCTCTGCAGGCTGACATAAACCTTGTCCATAATCAGATGAATTTGAAAGACTTATATCAGAAAAACCACGATAATCTACACAATCTGCACCGCTGCATCCGGGATCCCAACAATCAGGATCAGCACAATCAACTAAATAATCAAGATCATTATCTTCTTGATATTGATTTAATGCCGTACGATCACGACAACCATCTGTTATATTATGTTCATAAAGCATACCTGTTGCTGTAGTCCCAATCTCAATTGTAAGATTTATCTGATTTGTAAGATCTATTTGAAGGTCTCTAGAAACTGCAATCGTATGAATTCCGATAAGACCCGTTTCATTAGGTATTATTATATTCATAGTCATATCAAGATTACCGCAATAAGAAACATTATCTGTAGCTACTAAAAATGTAACTTCTGAAGTTCCTAATTCAATCACATAAGGGGTAAAACTAGATGATTCTGAAAGATTATTAATAAACACATTACTTCCACCAGGAAGAACAAGACCAGACGGTAATGGTTGAGTTCCAACACCAAGCATAAATTGAACCGTCCTATTATCACTAGAACCACAATTTCCAACAGGTCCAACAAAACGAACTGTAAGATTACCACCCAAAGCAACATTTTCAGTATAATATACTTTAGTATCTTGTATACCATCAATTGTCGCTTGACATACACCACCAGAACATGTCGGTGTAAGTGATAATAATCCAAAGACCATATCCATAAAACCAAAACTTACAAATTGTCCACCATCTTTAGTACGATCACCATTAGAACCAGGCGGACAACTATAAACAATACCCGCACAATCAGCATCATCACAATCAAGACCATCTGTAGGATAATACAGACCATTCAGATAATCTTTTTCTAAAAGTGATGCATCATTACATTCAAATTCAGTATAAGTTCCTGAATATTTCTTAAAAGCAAAATCGTAATCATTCTTAAGACATGATTCTTCCATAAAATATTTATATGGAATATCACCTGTACACTTAAAAGCGTTAGAAATCTCATCCCAAGTTGACCAATCATTATTCAGATGTAATGTTGCATTTCGCAGTCTTCCATCACTTGAATTTATAAATATTGTATAACCTCCATCAGAACGCGTATTTGTTGCATCATCTGAAATAGTATAAGTCAAATAATAGATACCGCCACCAGCATCATAATATGACTCATTATGACTTGGTCCATAATCAGAATCAATTAATGAAAAATTTGCAAAAAGATCAAGTCCTGGAACACCAGCATCAAGTGTTAGATTGATTGTTGTCCCATCCTCATAAAACACCCTATTTTTTTCAACACCAACATCAATACTAAAGAAAACTGTAGAATTACCAACATTACTTTCAGAATCATTAACATAGACAGTAACTGTATGTTGACCAACATCATAAATTGCAGTCATATTTGTTACATTGCAATCAGGTATTGTGATATTTGCTGCACCATCAAGAGAATATCCACACCAATCAACATACTCATTTACTGAAAAATTAAGAAGCACTAATGGTGTTGTATATGTAGCATTTATCGGTGAATGTATAGTTATTATAGGCGGATTATTATCTGTAAAATTAATATATCTCTTACTTGGTGAAAAAGACACATTATAATTCAAAGTTTTATTCTCCAAAATAGTACAAGTAATATTATGGCTACCAAGATTTACAAAATAAGAGTTCCATGTATAATTAACATAACCAGAAGAATTTGTAAATAATGTTGCAATCAATGTATCAACAGTTCCATTATTATCACTGATATTGACCTGATAACCAGAAATACCAGTTGTAGTATTATCATCATAAACCATACAAGTTATATTTATTATATCTCTAGGTAATACATCATCAACATCTGGTGCAGGTGATATCTCTGTAACATTAACAGCAACCCAACCATATATTTCAACATAACGTTCAAGTACAATTGGTACAAAACCCGTCTTATTAACATAAATACTTATTGTCTCATTAAAAGGTACAGTTCCAACAGGTATACTCCAAGTTGAATTTATAATTGAACCAATTGTAACATTCAAACTATTTTTCCATGTAACATTTACTTCAGAATCTAATAACGGAACACCTGCATCCGTCGTTACTGAAGAATTCAAATAATGTGAAAGACCTTTATAACGTATATCTCCATCACTTACAGGATTAATAATGTTTGCAAATATAGAACCCTTAATATCAAGAGATGCAGTTACAGTTTGAGAACTAATCCAAAGTGGTCTTGATGCATTCACATAAAAATCATATAATTTAGGGAAAATTGTATCATTAGCATTAAAATCAATAGAACAATAACCAACTGAATCAGTTGTACAATTACAATGATCAACAGTCTCATTTATATATTGCCCATTACCACAAGAACCGGTTGGACCATATATACTTACAATAGCACCTTCAACAAAAACAGAATAACCCTCTTCATCTGTAGTATTAACATATATATCTATATAGGTTTGATACGGTATGATATCAGTACGATAAATCCATGGAGAACCAATTTCTAATTTAGATATATTTAATTGGGTTGCAACAACACCAATTGTAGAATTTGATCCAGATGAAACATTATAATAATATGGTGCTTGACGAGTATTATTAATTAAACAAGAAACATTATGCCAACCACCATAATATCCTGTAGTATCCCAAGACCATATTGCAAAAGATGTTAAATTTGAAATATTAGTATACTCATAAGTATTATCAACATAAAAATCAACATTATAACCACTAGGAACAATCACACTTTGATTCAAATCTGTAACTTCACAATAAACACCGATGACATCATTTCTTGTAACTTCTGATGGATTAATTAACATTCCACCAACATTTGAAAAACGATATAACATCAACTGTGTCATATTAGTGAAAAGTCCAGGATAATAGGTACCATTAACATTTGCAGTTATATTGATAGGACCTCTTCCGGAAATATCTGCAACCCAACTATAATTCGCATATGAACTACCAAAATCAACTATTACGCCATTATTAGAAAAATTATCTGCATATATCCAAGATACTTGATAATCATTAGTTACATCAAATGAACATACAGATTCAATTATAGTTGAATTTAACCAATAATTATAATTATAATAAATTTCAGAATTTTGATTTGGACTATCTATAAATACCGTCAGATTATCTATAACAGTAATATTACCCATAACATTATCATCAAAAATATCCCAGTATTTATAATATGTCTGATTCATATATGAAATATTCACAAGATATGAACCTACACCAATAGAACATCCATCAGACCATGTATAATTACAAACACTATCTGTCCCCGTTAACGTTGTACCAGTTGAATCAAATGGAGATATTTCCCAAGAACAATTATAATCTGAAAGACCATACGCTGATACTGATAAATTAGCCTCATCATAAAGCTCAGCAAAAACATTAATATCGCCATCACGATAATATCCCATATCTTCAGAAGTCAAATTAAGATGAAGAATACCTTTAACTTCAACACTACCATATTCAATCTGTAATATATAAAACAATTTTGTTGCATCATATTGTATTGAAATATTTCCAACTGAAGTATATATTGAAGGATTCCACAAGAAACTACAAGTACCCGTATTATCAGTTGTACAATTTCCAAGATATTCTGAATCAGCTGTATTTGTAAAAACAACCGTTGTCTCATTAAGTATTTGTGATCGATTATCTGTAGCATTGACATTAAAAGTTACATTATACGGATAACCTTTTGAGATTGCATACGCATCATCACGATAAATCAGATTATTATCCATTGAAATATTAATCAAAATTATTGTTGTAACAATAATACCCTGTTCACTATCATCAGTTTCATTAATACAGCCAAAATCTGCGGGATAATCTACATAACCATCATCATCATCATCAAAACCATTATTACATTCTGGAGACCATTCACGCGTATCATTTGCATCATCACAACCCCATGTATCATTTATGAAATCCGCAACACCGTTACCATCATCATCAAAACCATTATTACATTCAGGAGACCATTCCCAAATATCATCTGCGGATGAACAACCATAAAAATCCTCAGGCCAATCTATAAGACCATTACCATCATTATCAATACCATCATTACATTGAGCGATAGCTTCACTTTCATGAAATGGATCATAAGAAGATATATTTGATGCATTAAAATCAGTATGACATTCCGGATCATCAATATCAGAAAAGGTATCAAAATCATTATCCCATGTATCATTACATTGCGGTGTCCCTGAACCAAAAGTGCCACCTTCATCATTATCATATTGATCTGTACAATCGGGATCAGCTGGAAGACCACTATTATTATTATTGTCCTGCCAATCCATAGTTCCATCATTATCATTATCAATACCATCATTACATTGCGGAGTCACACCACCAGGGCCTGAACCATCACCACCACCGCCACCAGTACCAGAAGTTGAATTACCTGCACCACCCCATACTAAAAGATAAACCTCTGGAAAATCAAAAATCTGACACTGAATTACATTTTCAGTTCCACCTACAGGAGACCATAACCATGTTGCAATACCTGCTGAATTTGTAACACTTACTCCAAGCACAATCCCATTATTCAAAAAAGTTACATTGTATCCACTAATATGCTCATTATTAATATAATCAAAAACATTACAGCTCAAAGTATAAGTAACATCTTCATATACATATTGAGGTAGTGATGTCGCACTAACACTTGCCCAACTCCACACAGTTATATTATAATATGTTTTAGAACTATTATATAATGGTCCTGCAGCCTCAACAGACCATGTCACATTACCCCTAGTCTGATAAGATGAACAATAACTACCAACACAACCCGTATTTCTATATTTTACATCAGATGAAAACATAGAATAATTACAATAACCATTAGAATCTGAAAGCACCTCTCGTGCAGGACCTTCAATTGATAAATTATTATCAGAACTCATATTAGTTAAAAGTACTCTATAACGACAAGTCGCATTTTCAGGATATGTCTCTGTATAATTATCATAGATTCTAACAGATAACATAGAAGATATATCATTTCTAAATATTTCGGAAGGTGCATCTAAATATGTAATCTCAGAATCATGAGATAATATTCTTGGATACCATTCATTTGACGGATTAGTAATTGTATCATTTATCAAAACAAGATCATCATCAGTAAGATGCAAACCATCTGAACCAAACCAATCATGGAACCCATTACCGCCATCCGAATCATTTGTACCAGTAACATTATAATCAATATATGTCAGATTAAATGATATTGATTTTTCTTCACATAAATTATAATTATGCTTAGAATCACATGATGTACCAATCCAACTCTTATTTACAGACACATTAAAAGTCACATAATCTATAACTGATGAATCAATTGTGATACTCTGTGATAAATAATTTCTGATACTAAATGTCAAGTTTACATAATCATTCTCATAATCAGTAATATTATAAGAAACACTAAAATTCATTACACTATCATTCCAATAAAATTCAGATGGACTGACCGTAGTTGCTGTAATAACAGGTGGATAATTATATCGACCGCCAATAGCATAAGTTACATTTTGATTTAATAAAATATCACCTGTAGCATTCCCGGTTCTAGGTTGTACAACCTTAACAAAATCAATTACACCATTTCCATTCGTATCTTCTGAACAGATAAACCATGTGTTCAAATAATCAATATCCGACCAAGTACCACATGTTCTTATAGATGATTTAGCACCACAACAAGAACCAGTAGGATTTTCCCAATAATCAATAAGATACACACAATTTGATTTGATATTACCTTTTTCAGGACCTTCAAGGCAAAGATAATCATTTACATCATGATCTACAACACCATACCTAGGCCCACTACTCCAACAATCAGTATAAACACTATCTGTACAACCCCATATACACGCACCCTCACCAATTGAATACGCATTATCTGAACAAATATCACTCACAGTATTATAACGACCAACAGATTCATTTATTACTTGATAATTATAATATGTAGTAGTACTACTAGGATTGCAAAATTTTTGTGTATAAAACGATTTCTGTGGTATAAATGATGGATTAGAACATCCTATCTGATTAAAAAGTGTGAGATCTAAACCTTTAACTCCTGAAGGTTGATCCGTATATAAACCAATATTAGTTGTATTTAAATAATAGGTCGCAGGATTCCCTACATTATCCCAATTAAGTAATTTTATATAAGGTTGATCAATAATATTGATTGTATCGTTATCATCAATACTTGTCGTAAACATTAAATTATAAAATACTTGAGTTTCTGTACTTCCATTTGGATTTCTAAATATAGTCACATTCTTTTCAGCAAATTCTCTATATTTAACATAATCTGTATCATTTGACCATGCAACAACCTCAACAGGCATAGAATTATCCCAGAAATAGAACTGTGAATAATTCCATAAATCCGTAACATTCACACCAGAACTTTTTACAGTAAAGTCTTCAATATCACATTTTTCTTGAGAATTAAGATAAAAATCTTTATTAATACTACAATTTACTGCACCAGATCCCATCTGAATATCATATACATTCACATCAAAAAGAACACGACTTAAATTTTCAAAAGTAATATTCAATGCTTTTGCAGGATATTTCTGATTGACTCTTATTAAATCAAGATATACAGGAACACCTTCAATAACAATAGTATTCTTTGCAATCGAATCATTCAAAGAAATATTTCTACTAAAACTACCATTCCATAACCAATAAGCTTCCATATTCGACTGTGCGGCTTCTGATATGTTATAAGTATAATTAAAAGTAGTATCCTCAATAACAATACTTCCTTTCTTATCTCCCGAATAATTCGCAAACCAAGAATATATAATATTACAGGTTTCATTAATAGGACACTCTGATATTGATGCAGTTGATAAACGATTACTTATTGAAGATGTTGTATTATATTCAAGTACATCATATCTAAGTCGACCATCATAAGACCATTCATCAACACCGTCGGCTTCAACATCCATTCTTGGTTGAAAAGGGAAATTATTAAAATTATATATATATATTTTTTTATTTGAATCAGATGACAAAATAATCTCATTACCTGATTCTATAAGATGATCTATTACAAGCATATTATAAAAGATTTGACCATTAAGAGACTCCTCTCGAACATATAATAAATTCCCATCACTATCCAATTCATAAATTATATTTTCCACAAGATATATGATTTCTTCATCATCAGGTGTAAATGAATCCACTTCAGATATTGATACAGATATAACATTATCATTAGTATGCACATTATTAATATCTGAATAATTAGTCCATATAAGATCACATGTTGAATTAAAAAGACTTAAATTTTCACTTGTACCTATTATTATTTCAAGTCCATCCAATGAATGTATCAAATCACCAATATCAAAAGATAAAATCGAACTAGAAACAGTACAAGTTTCAATTTCAGAACCATCAGTATAATTTAAGATACGAAGAACAGAACCTGTTGAAAGTATAATATTTTCATAAGTATCATTATTAATATCATCAACTTTTATATCAGTCACTTTACTAGTAAATTGTTTCCCCCAAATTCTTTCAGCAGATGAATTAACCAATTGAAGTTCTTCGCCATCACCAGGTTCATGTCCAAAAATAATACTAGGGCCATAATCTGTAAAATTATAATAAAATACACTCGAACCTGCATCAGTACCAGGAGGATCATAATAAAAATTCCTACAAGGTATTATAGGATCATAAGGACCTAGATTAACAATACAAGTCATATTATACCCATCAACACCCTTATTTGAATCTCCTGAATTAATCACAATTAATTCCATATTATCATCAGTTAAATTAATATTACCTAATTTAAAATCAATAGGCTCTAAAGCACCGGGATCAATCTTAAATATTGGCACATTACCAACTGTTGATTCCGAATTAAATGCCCTAATATCTACAAGTGTACTTACAAAAAAATCATAAAGTGTTGAAGATGCATTAACTTTACCACCAACCAACATCTTTGTCCAAAATAAACCATCACCACCATTACTAATTATCTTAGGTGCCATCTCTCCACTCAAAGAAACACTTGAATTGATAATAACAACATTTGTAGGTATTGTCACATTAACATCTTTATATATCGCTTCATTATCATAAGCAACAACATACGAATTCTTCACTTGCGTAAAATTAAACCCAAATGTATACGGATCCAGAGCATATGAAAACTGAGTAACCTCACTATCACCTAAAGCCCATGCAAGATTCTTTGCATAAGCAGTCATATTACCATAGGTAAACCCAACAAGATGCTTTCCAGACATGAGCTCATAATAAAGAACTTTACCGTGTTTATAATCCCATGAGATTGATAAATTTTCACCGTCAAAAGTGGGATTAAGAACAACCCATTCTTCAGAAGCATTATCATAATAATAAAGTCCAGCAAATTCAATCCCTTCAGGATTATAATTATCTATATAAAGTATGTCAGATCCCGTCGTATCAAAATATATTGTCCAATTACTTCCAACAAGCGGATATGACTGAATATTTAAAACAGTTATTGTAGATTCAATAACAAAATCCTGTGATGATAACTGTGGCACATTCCAAAACATCTTATCAATAAGACCATTTTCATTTGTATCGACAAAAGTCACATTAAATATTGAATTTTCAGTAACATCAATTTTCTGACCATCCTTGAACCAATAAAGACTTATTTTGTTACCACGAACTTCAGATATATCCGAAAATGCTTGAACATCATGATAATGCATAGAAACACTACTTGCAATAGTCACATTTTTTGTCCATCCAGACTGATAAGATTCAACATCACTTTCAAGAGAATATGGTGCATCTGTTTTATATTCAATCTCAATAGCCTCAAATTCATCTGTAATAATTGATGCAACCATGCTCTGGATTTTTACAACCTTATCACGAGTCTCTGATGTAACTATAGCTTCACTAGGTACAAGATCATCAGATGAAATATTTTTTGATTTTCGCACCTTTCCTTTTAGTGTCCAACTAACAGGTTCACCAATAACAGCATTATTTTGAATAATATCAAGATCTTGAACATCAGGCGGAATTATTTGTATTATTGTTGAAGAACCCAAACTTGATAAGGTATTCAAAGATTCGTTCCCAGCATAAAATGTTTTTATCGTATAAAGACCAGGACTTAAAGGTGATGTATTCCAAGATAATGTTGCAACACCAGACAAATTTGTATTGTTTATACCAAGAAGATGACTATCAACATAAAACTCTAATTTTTGGCTAGGTATTGGTGTTCCATTCTCAAATGACAAGTTTGCCATTATTTTTGAAATTTCACCTTGAATTACTTTAACAGGATCAAGAATAACATCAGTTATCTGTGTAACAATAGGTGCAATATGTTCATTTGAAATTATAGTAACCATTATTTTTTCAAAATAAGCAGATAATGTATCAATTGCCTCATTACCATAATATGATAGATTAAAGAAATGTTCACCTTCATCTAAAAGAGATGCATCAACCGAAATCAATATTGTACCATTATCATCTGTAGCATTCAGACCAATAAGAGTACCATTAGTATAAGCATACATTTCTTGATTAGGTATTGGTGTGTTGTTATCATACACTAATCTTGCTTTGATAAAAGCAAAACCATCTCTAAAAACAACTCCAGGTGTAATAATAACATCAATAATACGAGATATAAATGATTTTATTTCAATCTCAACAACATCTGTAACATTTGTGCTATTATCCATCCCATCAATAGAAATAGACCCATTTGTAGTTTCATTCAGATTATTTGTGATATTAACAAAAATTGTATCATTTACAATCAAAGTCCCATTAATAATCATTGTATCATTAATCTGAATAGTACCATTAATAAGAATTGTATCATTGACTGAATCATCATCTGATGTCAAATTATCAGAAACATTAATAGATAAATCATCTGTACCATTAACAGTAACATTTAACTCAAAACTCTCATTAAAAAGTATTGTATCGTTTAAAGTAGAATTTGAAAATGTCTCATTTTCAGAAATAGTTTCTAGAACAGTTGAATTCTCTTGACTCCCATTCAAAACATCAGCAGTTGATGTATCATTTGAATCGGTTAAATTACTTGTAACATTGTCTAAATCAAAAGCCGTTTGATTATCGGACAAAATAGAAGACTCGTTAGAAAGTAAAACAGCATCTAAATCAGCAGTTTGATTAACGGACACAGATAAGTTCTCAGAATAAACAGTAGACATAGAAGAAATAAAAAACAAAAACATTATAGATAACGCTAATAAAAACTTAAAATTTAAGTAAAAAGGCTCAAACCTAATACTATTTCTATTAACCTTATTATCCATCAAATTAACCGGATTTTTTAGTGTAAATATCGTTAAAAATCGATATGTAATACATCAAACTGCTTAGATATAATTGTGTTTAAATGGTATATATAGTTTTATAAAAACAGATGCATAAGAAACAAAAAGTATAACTTAACAGTACTCAAATAAACTTAAAAAAACAATAAAAAACAGATTTATTTTATCTTTTCGCGCAAAATACAAACTTTACAAACCTCATTTGAAGCTGGTTCACCACACATTTTACAAGTCGCAATCTCTGAACCCGAAAAATCTTTTCTAAAAACAGGAAGCGTCCTATCAAAAGACTTAACAATAGAATATTTTGTACCAGGATATTTATCTTCAAGAGAATTAATAATATCACGCATATCCCATCTAAAACTTTCACTAGCATAAGGACACTCGCCAAAATCAACATCAAACCCTTTAAGAAGAACATAAAGACCCGTATCTTTTTCAAGAACATTGCGCAAAGGCTTGATACGTGGTATAAATCGTTTATCCTCAATAACAAACGCTTTCGCACCCAAACGCACCTGACGAAGCATATCGCCACGCACATAATTTGCCATTATAGATTGAGATTCATCATCAAGATTATGTCCTATTACAAGCTTTGTAGCACCATATTTTCTTGCAGTTTTATTTAAAATATCACGTCTAAACACACCACAAAAAGTGCATGCTTTAAGTTTTGTTGAATCTCGCATAGAGACAATCTGATCAAGAGTCTTGCCATACTCTTTTTTAAATGATGCAACATGAAGTTTCACACCAATCTCTTTACAAAACTTTTTTGATGAAACTAAACTTTTATTACGATAGCCCTTAATACCTTCATCAATTATAACTGCAAAAATCTCTAAATCATCCCTTTTTAAGAAAAGTTTATTTAAAAAATATAATGTCAAAATTGAATCTTTACCACCAGAAAGTGCAATACAAAGCTTATCATGTCTTTCAATAAGACTATTTTGACGTATCGTTTTACGGATTGTAGACTCAACACTTTCAAAAAAATGTTTTCGGCAAAGTGCACGACCTTCATATTTTCGATATATTACTGCATCTTTTCCACAATTGCATTTTAAAACTTGCATACATCTATTAAAAGACAAAACTTTAAAAAAAGAGAGATTTAGTACAGATATTTAAACTTTTTATTTAACAGATTGTGCTGAAATAGGCATATTTTCAACCACATACACATCATCAAACTTTACAAATAAAAGATATACAAATGACAAAATGCCTGTAAAAAACATCGCAATACGGAAAAAGAAAAACATTGTAAATGCAACCATCAAAGGATAAATAAACTTAATAATATCAAAAAGATTTGAAAGCATCTGTAAATTATTATCTACGCTGCTAGAAACATCTAAATCATCAAACGTGGAATCAATTAAATCAAACTGTGCATCGATATTAGCTTTGACATCCTTATCAATATAAACCATACTGCTATTCAGCGCAGAAAAACATTTCTGACGTTCCAAAGGCGTAAGTCCATAAGATTCATCAAAAACAGAGTACAATAAAGCCTGCTCAAGACCCTCAAGCATCGCATAATTTGCATTTTTCTGAGACTCAATGGCTACACTCTGAATATCACCCAAATCATCTTCAGACATATTAAGTGTTGAGGTAAGCATAGAATCAATTTCATTTGATGCCAAAAGCGGATTATTAAAAACATATATTAAAAGAGCAAATGTAAAAATCAATGAAAACACAGAAAATGCCTTTGATAAAGCCACCCCTGCAAGTTTCTTATATGGCGGTTTTTTATAAATATCAGAAATTTTTGCACCTTTAAAAACTATAAAAAATGAAATAAATACACTTAAACTTGCAACAATATTAAAAAACGTAAATCCACCAAAAAATAATGTGAAAATAGATAATAACAAAGGTGTTATAAGTATAGAATAATCGGATTTTAAATCAGCTATAACAATCTTAAAAAATATAATAAAAGGTATGGGCACAGTCAAAAGAAACATTATAAAATAACTGAAATTCATACCAAATGAAAAATCACCAGCAGACATTGCTGTAGAAATATTTGCACTAGGCGAGATAATCAAATCAAGATTAAAATGTGATAAGTATAAGAAAATAAAAGATAATATAAATGTAAAAACAACAAGCATAAGACCTTTATTTTTATCCATAATGACAACCATTTTAATATTATTTATCATACTGTGTATTTCTCAAGAGTTTTCTGATTTGTTCCAACAGATTTAGATGATTTTGATTTAAAAACATCCTTTAATTTCTTAAAAAACTCTTTAACATCATGCTTAAAACCTATAATAAATTTAGTCTGTTTGTTACGATACTCATAACTAAAAGAATTATTAGTATGTATTTTAGGTGCAACTGCTTTATGATGTGCAACAGCACCATGTGCAACAGCACCATGTGCAACAGCACCATGTGCAACAGCACCATGTGCAACAGCACCATGAGCAACAGCACCATGTGCAACAACAGTATTATAACTATGCTCATGACCCGATTTAACTGTATCTGTTTTAGATTCAACATAATTCTTATATGCTAAATATAAAGCTGATTTACCTGGCATCATATAACCTTTATTATTATCAAAACCGGTCTCCTCTTTTGGTGGCAACCACATATACAGGAAAACACCAAGCATAATAATTATCAAAAATAAAACAAAAATAGTCTTAAATGTATCTAATCCGACATCAACTAAACCATTATGTACAAAACCTATATCTGAATCCAGTTTTGTTATAAGCTGTTCAATCTGATTCTTTTTATCGTATGCAGACTTATAATCGCCAACATTGACAGCACTTTTCAGATCTTTAAACAATGTATTAATATCACCTAAAGTCACATTCAAAACTTGATATTCAC
This sequence comes from Nanobdellati archaeon, assembly GCA_019429005.1. Lineage (GTDB taxonomy): Archaea > EX4484-52 > EX4484-52 > EX4484-52 > GLR71 > JAHYJR01. Next base: position 54,980 of record JAHYJR010000003.1, read on the forward strand.
TATCATTAATCTTACCAATCAAGCTTTCAAGAACATCCTGAATTAAGGATATATTTGTTTCAATACCAGAAATACCATTAATCAGCACAGTCGTACTAGCATTATCAGGCAAAACAGAAATAACAATAGAATCTGTTGTATTAAACTGTTCAGAACTGATTTTAACATTAATTGGTATATCTTTAATCCCTGTATTATTAGGCACTGTAATTTTAACAGAATAAGTTGCAATCTGATCTTTACCAAGATATGAAATCAAATTTGGACTTATTGAATACCAATTACTTATGTTTTCACCAAAATCACTTGACGAAAATGCAACTTTAAGATTTTTAACAGAGTAGGTCCCAGCATTTTTCAATTTTAAATCAAATGATTTACTTTCACCAACAACAATCTGTGGATTTGATTTATCAACAAGATCAAATGAATAAGTATGAGGTAAACATTTATGTAAAGATACAAATTCTTTTGCAACATCACAGGATACAGAAGTACACACTGAATTAACACATGCTTTTGTAGATGAACAATCAGTATTCGATGTACAACTATCAGTATTTGTTGTCGTTGCTGTAGTTGATACTGGAGATTCTGCAGGTGGTGTAGTTACAACAGTACAAGTAAATGTTGAGATTGGTTCATTAAGGTTTGAAGTTCTTTCAATCTTTATTGTTTTTGCACCAGAACACGAAGTTGGAATTACAAATGTATTAGCACCATAAATTTGACCTAATGAATTTATAGATACAGTCTTTTGGAAAACATCATCAAAAGTAATATTTGCGTAAGTTTCAGATGCCGAAAAACCAGTTCCAGACACCGTAACTGTAATTGAATTCGCAACAATACCAGATTCTGGAGATATTGTAATAATTGGTTTTACAGTAAATACATTTGTAAATGTTTTACCATTAACAGTTATACTCTTCACACCTTCAATCAAAGTGCTTGACACAATGATTTGTTTTGATGTGAATGCACCATTAACAATCTCAAACGCAGAATGTGTCGTTGCTGAACCACTAACAGTTATTGTGTTTGCACCTATTGTCTGATCTGAAAAACCCGTACCCGATAAAGTTATTATCTGGCCAGACGCACCATAACCAAGAATAGGTGTCAATGATAAAGTTGCAACAACAGTATAAGAATCAATAAATGTTTTCTCTTGGATTGTTATTGATTTTGAACCTTCACTAAGAGTCTCTGTAATTGTGACCGAAACAGGTGCAAAAGTACCATCAGATGCAACAGTTATTGCAGCATGTGTAGTCGCAGAACCGCCTATAGTTATTGTATTTGCTAAAATTTGTCCAGGACTGAAATAACTACCATTAATAATAACCACTCTTGATGCAGCACCAGTTCCAAAAGAAGGATTTACATAAATCAATGAATCCTCTAAATAAAAATTAGTATCAAGACTGTAACCTTGAACTGAAAAACTACTCGCACCACCTGATAGTTCAGGCACAGTAAAGCTGAGATCTGTAAAAGAACCATTTACAGGCATAACAGCCCAATGCGTTCCAGAAACACCACCTATAGTTATATTGCTTGAACTTATAAGAGCATCTTTGAACCCAGTACCGTTTATAATTATATTTGTACCGTAAGTCCCAGATTGAACACTTGCTGAAATCTTTGGTTTTATTGCTATTGAAACCGGCGTTGGATTTGAAGTTCCAACAGTATCAATATTATAACTATTTTCAGGCATTTCAACAACATTGAAACTTGCAGAGAAACTACCAAGATTTGTTGCGTTAACAGATGCAACAACAGTTCCATCAAAAATAACATTTACAGACTCATTTGAGGTAAATCCTGTTCCTGTAACAAAAATTGTGTCGCCTACATTTGTTTCTGTTACGTTCAAAAGTATTTTTGGATTAACTGTTAAAGTTTCAGAATCAGCCTCATCAGTATCAACAATATAAGTACCACTACTAATCTCGGGAACTGTAAACAACACTTTAAATGCACCATTACTAGATGAGATTTTATCTGTAGATTCAATCACATTACCAACCAATAAATCAGATGGGATTGGATCATTTGTAACTGTTGTAAGATTTACACCATCAAAATCAATATAATAACCACCATAAGAATCATTAAATCCTGTACCATACACAAGCACAACATCCCCAACATTAACAGATGTTGCATTTAAAACCAAATCAGCTAAATTTGTTGAAGTTGAATAAAAGAACGCGTCAGAAAAGACAACACCAAACACAGTCATATCTTTTACACCATAAGATTCATCTCCCAAATTTGGTATCTCAAACTTAAACCCATCATCAACACTAAAATTACCATCAGAATATATTGTCCAGGGTACATGAGTACAATTTGTTGTATTTAAGAGAGTGGTATTCGCTAAAACAGAACCACTTGACTGATTAAAACCATGACCAGTAAATTTTATTTTATAACCCGGACCACCAGACCTTGAAGTAAATCCTGTAATAAACGGAGATATATTAAAACCATCATTTCCATAAGTTGAAATTGTTCCAGATAAATTACCATTCACACTCAACTGAACAAGACCAGCCAAATGATCCGGAACTATAATTGAAATATTAGACATAAATGTACCATCAGATTTTACAGTAGTGCTTATTGGACTTCCAACTAACGGCAAAGTATCAAACTTAAAAGTATCAATACTTTCACCAGATACAAAACCGGTACCACTCAAAATAATAGTATCACCAAAATGACCACTATTTAAAGATAGTTTCAAACTAGGAACTAGATTAAAGGTATCATTTACAAATGATGCACTAAGATCTTGTACAGTAATCACACTATAACCACCAGATTTTCCAGAAACACTAGGTATTGTATAGTTCAATCCTGAAAAATAACCAGTTGATGGAATTACAATTTTATGTATACCTCTGACACCATTAATAGCTATAGTATTCTGTAAAATAGCACCATCTTTAAAACCAGTACCTGTCAAAACAACAACATCACCGACACCCGCTGTGGTTATCACAGTCACATTTATTGCAGGATTAACAGTAAAATTAACATCACTATATATTTGACCAGTTGAACCATCATTAGCACTTATTCGCCTTTGACCGTTTGTAGAATTAGGTATTGTGATATTAACATTAAAATTACCATTACTGATAGAATTTCCAGCACTAACCGAAACACCATCAAAATACACAACAAGATTACCACTCTGACCTGAATTAAAACCAGTCCCCGTAACAAGAACAATATCACCAACAATACCAATTGAAGAGGAAATTACAACTTTAGGATCAATTGTTAATTGAGCTGATGCAGTCGTATTTGTACCAACCACTTGTACAGTGTAAGAACCTTGATTCTTATCAGAAGGTATTGTAAAAGTTATATTTGAAACAAAGTCACCATTACTTCCAACAACAGTTGTTGATGAACTGATACTTGGACCACCAAAATAAATAGAACTAACAGTTTCACCAGGAACAAAACCAGTACCAAACACGTTTACAGTATCACCAATATTGCCTGACGAATTATAAAGGATTAAATTTGGACTCAAAATAAATGATGTAGAAGTTGATGTAGTTCCAATAAAAGACGAACTACTTTGTATATGTGGTATAGTCACATTTATAGAAAAAGCACCATTTGAATCAGTAACAAAAGTATCATCAAGAAAATAACTGGTTGATTTATTATACCTTATTGAATTCCCACCATCATTTGCAGCAAAATTAGAACCATACACAGTTACAATATCACCAACATATCCCGAAGCGGCACTTAATTCAATCTTTGCAGTTTCTGAAACATTCGAATAAATAAACAAAACATCACTAACACTACTAAATGCCGTAACATTACCAACCGCATCTACATAATAATAATTAACACCGCTTGGTTTATCCCCAACATCAACTTCAGATGAAAAAGTTCCATCTATACCAACTAAAATATTGCTAGACCCCCTAAGAATTCCACCAATAGTAACATTAACAATTTCGTCCGCAACAAATCCAGTACCATTAACTAAAATAGTCTGACCCACAGCAGCTGAACTCTGATTCAATATCAACTTAGGAAGAATTGTAATATTACTGAGAGCAACAACAGTTGTCATATTTTCATTACGAGACACATCAACAGTATAAACACCACCAGATAACGGAGGAACAACAAAATAATTAGATGCATTTGAAAATAACCCAGAACCAATAACCCCTGTTGGGATAACAACATTACCATTAAAAGTCACATTAAGTGATTCACTCACATTAAATCCATAACCAAAAACATAAACACTATCCCCTACATAAGCCGAATCAGAACTAACATTAAGTTGCGGCGATACAATAAAACCTTCATCACTACGAGTTACAACAAGACCTGTACTAACACCAGAAACTGATACAGGATAACTTGAACTAGCATAACCAAATGGCAATTTAAACACAATCGGTGCTTCGAAACTACCATTAGCTAACACAATCGCTTTCTCAACCAAATATGTTGGAACAACACTATTAAATTTAGCATTGCTTACAACATCACCATAAATAAAACCATACCCATTAATTGAAAGAGATTCACCTAAAATACCTGTTGTTGAATTAATAAGAATTTTAGGAACAATAGAAAGCACTTTACTTGTCAAATTAGACTGTGATGTTGTAATATTAAGTGTTCTTGAAACAGCCGGAATATTTAAAGCAACATAGGGAACTGTAAAATTATAATTAAATGTGCCGTTCACATTAGCCGAAATACTGTCATCATAAATAAAAACAAGAGCAGGATTTAAAAGACTGTAAGCCAAATCACCAAAAGTCAGATTAATTTCACTTTCTAACGACTTAAAACCAGTACCTATTATCTCAATAACATCATTTGGACTCGGAGATGAAACATTCAACACAATTTTAGGCAAAACAGTAAATTCAAAAGTGATGCCTGTCGAATTATCACCACTCACAGTAACGTTCGTATTTGCAACATCAGATGCACTCTCAGGTATAATTATATTAACTGAAAATAATCCATCACTTGTTGCATTCAAAGTATCATAACTTAAATTACCCTCATTGATAGCAGAAGTTACACCAGTCGCTGTAAAATTATAGATAACATTACCACCAAAACTGACATTTAGATATTTCTCAACTGAAGCAAAACCATAACCATACACAGTTATAATATCACCGACATACCCTGAAGCAGTTGATAAATTGACTTTAGGATTAATAGAAAAATTGCTTGAAGAATAAATAACATTTGACCCATTTGAACTAGTATAACAAAAACTTGTACTATTATAATAACATAATCCTGTTACAGAAACAGTATAATTTGCCATGGATTTTAGAGGTACAATAAAAGATATCGTTGAATTGAAATTTCCAGTTGAATTTACAGGAACATCCACAATATCAAATAATGTTGAACCAAAATAAACAAAACTTATTGTATCAGTTTCATTAAAACCAGTGCCAAAAATAGTAACATTTGTACCAACAACACCCGTTGAAACACTTAAACTTACCTGTGGTAAAGCATAAGCAGAAGATATTAACATCAAACTAAACAATAAAGAGACTAAAAACACAAACAATGATATCTTTTTCGGTATTTTATTAACCATCTGATAAACCTTATAAATCGATTACTTAACAACTTCGCTAAAAACTATTATATATTTATGTGAATTGTTAAAAAATATTGATTTTTAACATCACATTTTGAACATCATATATCACTAAAATAATTAAGACATGTAAGTATAAATATTAATATTCAATAAGGTTCTGTGCAATATCTGATATAACTTTAGCAGGTTGAGATAAAGGCGAATAATCAACAACAGGCATACCTACAGCAATACTTTCCCTAACGTGCTTATGATCCTCAATTCTTGCAATAATGGGAACATCTAAAAATGAACCAATAGCATCTGATTTAATCTCAAAGGAATCGCCATGTATTTGATTGATAACAACACCTAATACAGTCTTAGACATATTATGACATAACCTTAAAGCAAGAGCAACATTTGATACAGCAGTCAATTCAGGCGTAGTTACAAGCATAACTGCATCAGAACATGAAACGGCAGCATAAACTTCAGATTCAATACCAGCTGCAACATCAATAATAACATAATCGTAATAACCAACAAGATTAGAAATCACATTTTTAAACCCAGACATATCACCATCTAACCTTGTAAGTGATGCTGGAATTATATCAACACCACTTCCATGACGATACATAGCACCCGATAAATCAATAGAACCATCAAGCACATCATTTAATGAATTATCATACTGTACAAGCCCAAGATGAACACTTAAATTAGCTCCAGTTATATTAGCATCAATAACAGCTACACGTTTATCTAAATGACTTAATGCAACAACAAGATTGCTTACAAGCGTAGTCTTACCGACGCCACCTTTACCAGATATTACAGATATTACACGACTCACTCTAATCATATAAATTATAGCTTACAAGGTATAAAAATCTATCTTAAAGAACAAAAAATAATCTTTAACTTATAGAAAAAAACATTTGTCAAAATCAAATAAAAAGTATCCAAAAAATAGACTAAAACAGTTTAGAACCCCTTACTAAAACAGCTAAAAACAGATACAAAAACGACTAAAAACATATACAAAAACGACTAAAAACATATACAAAAACGACTAAAAACATATACAAAAACGACTAAAAACATATACAAAAGCACATTAAAAACTAAGATAAAATAAGAAAAAATAAATAGGGCGTTTAAGCCCTAAAAAATAAAATAAGGTTAAAAACCTTATTCTACATCAGCAACAGTAATACCACTTACAGTCACTTCAGTTTTACCAGCAAGAGCGGAACTGAATGTGTTGTAGTTCTGTAATACATAAGCTGCGTTACCTGTATCAACTGCACTATAACCTGCAACGATTAAAGCAACGGAACCATCACCGAATGCATTATCAACAATTTGGATTTTTGCTTTATCTTTGTTGATTCTTACACCAGTCTCGTCCTCAGCTCTCCAATCAGTAGCAGCCATTGCTTTACCATCTGCAGCAAGCTCAGCAACAAGTGTGTTTACAGCTGGACCACCTACAAGAATTAGGTTTCCGAGTTTCTCTGCGTCACTCACTTTACTGTCAAGTTTTGCAATACCAGCAGTTGGAATAGCTGGAACAGATACAGATGCACTAGCACTGGATGTTGTACCATCAGTAGTTGAAGTTGCAACAGACATTCCTGGCTCACCTACGAATACTTGAGCTACGGATGGAGACTCAGCATAGGATATCTTTGCATTCAATGGACCATTACTATCACCAGATAACTCAATAGAAGTACCCCATTTTGTTATACCAGTATATAGGTATGTATCGCCAACTTGTGCAAGAGATGCACTAGTACCTGTTAAGTAATTAGCAGTAACACCAGTTGATGTATATGCACTAATACCATATCGGTTTGTTGATGCAGCTGTATAAACTGCATTAACAACAATTACGGAATTCGAACCAAATACACTATCAGGAACTCTATCAGCACCATCTTCAGTTACAGTTACAGTTACATCACCAGAAGTCTCATTTACAGCACCGATATCAATCTTTGCTGCATTAGGTGTATATATTGAAGTTACACCAGCATCCATAATATCACCATTTCCATTCATATCAACAGTCAAATTTGAAATTGATGGAGTAGCTGAATTAAAGTCTACAACATACTTAAATGGTATACCTGCAACATAAAAGAAATTGTCTTCTGCATCATTATATGAATATATAGTAGTTGCACCAGTTCCAAGATCTTTTATTGTTGTTTTGCTTGCTGTAGAACCTACATCAAAACTTGTTATTTGTAACAGTTTAGATCCAGTATCAGCTGTACCTATTGTAAAGTATTCAGTTTTTTTAATAGCTATACCTTCAGTAAGAACAATTGAATAGTTAGATTTATCTGCAAGATAAAAATTTGTTCCATCAAAGTGTGCAAATTGAAGTGTAGCCATACCAGACACAGTTGGTAAAGTTATAGCCATGGTTGAACTTCCATCCTGTTTAACAGTTATAGTTTCCCTACCAGCAGCATTCATTGCAGGATCAATTCCATTGAATTGGAATTTTATTGCGTTAAATACCGGCTCAGTAATACTATTACCAACAGCAACAAAAGAATCTTCATTTGGTGCATAAGTAATTGTCAAGGAACTGTTAGTTACAGTAGCAGTAGCCCCCTGTATTGTTTCTTCATCCTTTCCAGCTTTTACAGCATTACTTTCAAAGATAAGTTTATCAGAACCTACGAAAAGTTCAGCATAAGCAGACTCACCAGCTCCACCAGCAGCGGAAGGTGTTTTAGTTGCAGTAACTGTCTTTACATATATTTTAGAATCAAAACCAGCTATAGAGATATATGATCCTTGAGCGTATGTATCAGTAACACCGTTTACTGTAATAATTGCTTTTGCAGGTATATCAGATGTCCATGAACTCATCTGTATTGTTACAGTTTTACCTTCAAGTTCTACTGATTTCTGAGCACCACCAGCATCAACTGTCATTTTCTCGCCACCACCATATAATACTAATTTCGTTAGTTGAAGCTCATCTACAGCACTTGAGAATGTGTAATCTTTACCGAACATATTGATTGTTTTTCCAGATAATGTTGTATAATCAACAGCATTCTCAAACACAACTTTCATTGTAGTAAGTAATTCATCTGTAGGAACATCCATATATAATGTTGGTGTTGTTACATCAGTTGTTGGTTTACCGAAAGATACAGTATTACCACCAAGGATTAATTGCTGTGTGAATTTTATCTCGTCCTGCTTTGTATTAAGAACAGTTCCGTCTGCAAGAACATTTGGAAGATCAGCTGAAGTAACTCTTCTTTTTAAAGTATCATTTAATGCACCTTCAAGATATAAGTTAGTTGCAACGGATTTTACTTGTACACCATCTGTTACAGAAGCTGAACCAGCATCGCATGATACGGAAACAGTCTGTGACTCTGCACCAGTCTGTGCTAATTTAGCACCTATGTTAATAGCTCCAACAACATCTTCTGTTGCTGCAGTTGCACCTACTACTATAACTGAACTGATCCCATCCACTGTTGCGAAAGGTGCTGGATATTGATCAAGAGTTGTAGCTGCAGATGCTGGACCTAATAGTGTTGCTCCCATTAAAAGAGAACCCATCATTATTGTCCCTAATTTTTTCATTATTTTCTGCATATTTATAACCTCTTTACTTATTTGCATAAAAAGCAAATTACTCGTGCAATCAAAATCTATCTATAATAGATATTTCTTAATTACTCTGCAAAAAGAATCTATCTGTAAGAGATAGTTCCAAATCACATAAACATAGATTGTGTGAGGGTATATATATACCTTTCTCGAAACAGTTCCAACACTATAAACAACCATTTTGAAAAACACTTTAAATTAAAAAAGAAGGTCAATTTAAACGTTTAAATGTTCCAATGAGAATAATTAATGTTTAAATTAGTTATAAAAGACTTTTGAAGAGTTTAAAATTTTTAACAAAAAAACAGACCAATTTAAACACCATTTTAGATAGGTCTAATAAACAACAGAAAAATCCTAAAAGACTCACAATTTTAACCAGACTAAACCCTAAAATACCTGAAAACTTACAAAAATCAAGATAAATAAACCAAAAAAAAAACACAAAATAAAACAAAAAATCTGATAAAACAAAAATAATTCCATAAAATAACCTAAAAATCACCATAAAATAACCTAAAAAGCACCATAAAATAACCTAAAAAGCACCATAAAATGACCTAAAAAGCACCATAAAATAACCTAAAAAAACCACTATATAACACAAAACAGCCCTTAACTAAAAACATAAAAATCAAACCCATAACTAACACAACAAACACATATATATCACATAAATACAAATAGTAAATATGACAGTAGAAACAAAAAAGACAATACTCCTTATAAAAGAAAGTCTATATATGAAAAAATGCACACACACAGACAAACTTACGACAACATTAAATATAGACAACAAAAAGATTGCAAAATACACTATAAAACTCAATAAAAAAGACATAAAAAACAAACATATCAAAGAATGTTTGCCTGAAGAATACAAAATTACTTTAAAATTCGACATAAATGACATAAAAATAGATGAAATAAACACAATAGAACAAGATTATTTTATTTCAACAATACAAATCAATAATAAAAATGAGAACAACATAAACATATTATGTGAATCAGATAAGCATATTAAAAAAATAGAACTCAATAAAGTTAGAAATTGTATAATCTTCCATTTAGAAAAGGGTGCAGCCATCCTAGGTTACATTTCAAAAGATATAGAAATGACTAAAAAAGAAAATTCAATTGATACAACAACAAACAATAATGAAATCAAGCTTATATTCACATTCTCAAAAAAAAATGTATTGTCTGCACTAGATAAATATGATACAATCAACCGAAACATAGCCCTAAACACAAAAGAATACCAACAAATTGATAACGAAACCGAAGATTTAACAACAAACAAAGAGATAAATGAAGCCTTCAAATGGTCTTCCATACACCTTAAAAATATAGATCCGAACAACATACCAGAAACCCGAAAAATGACTTCAGAAGAAAAATTATATTATACACTTGGTGCAAACAGTATTGGAGAAACTAAAAAAGCAGAACTTATTTTTGAAGAAATATCAAAAAACATAGAAACACTAACTGAAAAAACATATCCATTATTCATCTTTACATTAGAAAACCACATAAATCATATAAATGACAGAATAACAAGAGAGCATTTAGAAAAAAGATTCAAAAACACAATTGATTATTGTATCACACAATACAAAATATACAAACATAAACAAAAAAATGATATAGAACTTGACGCATTATGGCTTTTAGCCTTAGATACAACAGACAAAAAAGAAGCAAGGAATATATTACACACAATAGAATCCAAATGTAATACAGATGATATCACAATAAAACACATACTACCTCTTTTTAGCGGAAAAATTACAAAACTAAATGCAAATAACATAATCAAAATAATAAAACAAGAATTTATGACCTCTTATGGTATAAGAACAAGAAGCTGCCTTAATCCAAAATACAAACCCTCAATAGAACAAGAAGGCGCAATATCATTAATAAAAACTGCATTATTCACAATAGGTGTACTTCAATATGATATTGATGAAGGCCATGCAATGCTAAAAAACCTATCAAAACTAATGGGAACACACACAATAGGGCACTTTCAGAAAACATTAAATGCTGCAGATGGATCACAAATAAAAACAAGTCAAAATGACATATCGCTTGAAACGACAGCATTAATTATTTATGCAATTGACACATATCTTGCAGGAATAAAACCTAAATTATCATCAAATAGGATATTTATAAGACCTAAAATATCACGAAACCTGAATGATATAATGCGTAATGACAAACAAATTGGAACAAATAAAATGCACACATACATAAAATGGAACGATACAGAAGATAAAGACCTTATAAGCATGAATATAATATTTGAAAACAGACCAAACAACAAAGGAATAATTGAATTACCAGGTGAATTTAAAACATTTATAATAAATGGAAAAGAAACTGTTGGTCCAAAATGCGAATTTCGTATGAAACAGATCAACAATATATTAGCATTAAAAAATAAATCAATCAATATAAGTCGATAATGCATTTTTCTTCTTCTTAATACCTAAAACTTTATCTCGTGCTTTAAGGAAATCATCTGTAAAAACATGTTTACGATTTTCACGTATAGCAAAATAGCCAGCCTCAACACACACAGACCTTATTTCAGCACCAGTAAATCCTTTAATGTTTTTAACAATAATTTCAGAATCAACAGATTTGTCAAGAGTCATCTTTTTTGTGTGAATCTCAAATATAGCTTTACGACCGTCTTTATCTGGTTCAGGTATCAACAATATACGATCCAACCTACCCGGCCTTATAACTGCAGAATCCAATATATCAATCCTGTTTGTCGCACCGATAACCTTAACATTATCAAGCGATTTAAAACCATCAATCTCAGCAAGAAGCTGCATAAAAGTCCTTTGAACCTCACGCTCACCTGAAGTACCAACTTCAATCCTCTTTGAAGCAATAGCATCAATTTCATCAATAAATATTATTGCAGGTGCCTTATCTCTTGCAAGCTGAAATATAGATTTTACAAGTTTTGCACCCTGACCTATAAATTTCTGGACAAGTTCACTCCCAACAATCTCAATAAATACAGCATTAGTACTATTTGCAACAGCTTTTGCAAGAAGAGTCTTACCAGTTCCAGGAGGACCATAAAGCAAAATACCTTTAGGTGGTTCAATACCTACTTCCTTAAAAAGTTCAGGTTTTGTAAGTGGTAATTCTATAACTTCTTTAATCTCAATAATCTCCTGCTTAAGACCACCTATATTTTTCCAAGTTGTATTAGGTTTTTCAATTATTACAAACTCATTTACATCATAATTCTTTTTCAACCCAATTTTCTGGACAACTGAAAGTGATTTCTGATCAAGTAAAACTTCATCACCAGGAACAAGCTTAGAATCAAGAGCCTTATCTACAAACACAGAAAACTCATTACCATTCTTCAAACGTACAATAACATTATCATAAGATAACAGTTCAATAACTTCCCCTACTAACAAAGGCGGTATCTTATATCGCATAAGTTCAGCTTTAAGCTCTGCTATCTGAGTTTTTGCATGTATAAGTTTATCTTCATCACTACCTGAATCAGAAACAACATTATATTCTGGATTATCAGAAAAAACATCATCATCATAAAAAGAATCTTCATCTGCCATAACATAATCTTGTAGTAAATACCTTTAAATATTTGATAAGAATCCACAATACAAAATCAAATAAGAGGTCTCAAAACAGGATAATTCAGTTTAAAATCAATATCACTAAGCTCAAATACAGATTCACTATTACACACAGCTTTACACCTATGTTCTTTTGCTAAGGTCTCAATCAAATCAACATCTAAAGTATCACCTTCAATAATTAGGATTTCAGGATCATATGTTTTCAAATAATCAATATCTAATTGAGAAATATTTGATGCCAATACAATAATCTTGCAACCCCTCTTCATGATAAGTCTTGCAGCTTCAACACCCTCTTTTGAATCTATAAGTGCAATCACCGAACCTTCAACACTAATAGGAAGACCACCCACACACGAAAAGGTATCTAAAAATAAATAAGTCTTATCACTTCTAATTTCTAGATTAAAAGAGACATCAGGTTTTGAAAGATTTACCTTATTTGTAAAAGTATCAACGATCCAAGAACCAATCTCAGCTGCAAATTCTTGACTTGTAAACTCATGCTTTCCAACACGTTTAACTCTAACTGCAAAAGTCTTATTTTTTGTTAATTGAATTTTCGCCAAATCCAAAACAGATTTTTTTAAAATAGCTTTATCCGTATCAACCACAATAACTTGAGATACCGAAACAAGACCAAAAACCTTTTGAATTATACCGATTGCAACTTTTGTATCACTATTTGGCACAGATACAAAAATACGATTACGATCATACCGTACTTTAAACTTAACCATCCCACGATACAGATTACCTTTAATATTTTTGACAAGCTGAATCAAAAATTTGTTCTTAACCTGATCAGATTTAAGCCAAAGTTCACCGAATTTACAAAGCAATAGATTATCCATAAATACCAATCACAATAATTTATTAAAAGTTTGATTTTAATAGACATTATAGAGTTAATTTAATAAAACTTACAGGAGATTATAAGAAAATGATTACAATTGGTATTGAAGGAACTGCACACACCTTTGGAATTGGTATAATAGAAAAGAAAGGAAAAAAGTGTACAATTCTTTCAAGCATTAAAAAAACATATTTCCCAGACAAAGGTATACACCCACGAGAAGCTGCACAACACCATATAACCGTCGCAAAAGACATATATCTAGAGGCTCTCAAAAAAGCAGAAATAAAAGAAAAAGACATCGATCTTGTATCATTCTCAATGGGTCCTGGTCTTATGCCAAGCTTAAAAACAGCAGCTATCTTTGCAAGAACACTTTCACAGAAGCTTAAAAAACCAATCATAGGCGTAAATCACTGCGTAGCACACATTGAAATTGGAAAAATCTTGACAAACGCAAAAGACCCAATTGTAATATTTGTCTCAGGTGGAAATTCACAAATTATCGGATATTCTGGTGGAAGATACAGAATATTTGGTGAAACCCTTGATATCGCGGTTGGAAATGCGATTGATAAATTTGCACGTATCGCAAAACTTGGAAACCCAGGTGGACCAAAACTAGATAAGGCTGCAATTGGTGGCAATTACATTAAAATGCCCTATTCTGTAAAAGGAATGGATTTCTCATTTTCAGGACTGCTCACTTCAGCCTCAACAAAAATAGACCAAAATAAAAATGAGCTCAAAGACATATGCTATTCATTCAGGCATAACTGTTTTGCAATGCTCACTGAAGTCGCCGAACGTGCATTATCACACACAGAAAAATCTGAAATCTTAGTAGTAGGTGGTGTCGCTGCATCTGAAACTTTCAAAAACATGCTCAATATTATGTGCAAAGAGCGAGGTGCAAAAGCCTATGCAGTACCAACAGAATATTCCGGCGACAACGGTGCTATGATTGCATGGCAAGGTGCTTTAGAACACAGTGCGGGACGAGAACATAAGATTGAAGACACACATGTCACACCCAAATGGCGCACAGACCAAGTTGAGATTGAATATATTAAATAAACAAATCCACAAATCAAAACATTTCAAAATTAATTCAATAACAAATCACAAATGCTTAATATAATCAAAAAAATCTGATATATTCACATCAATATTTAATTCTACAGCATCCACAATCCTAGAATCTAACGGTTTAGGTAAACAACCAGAATCATAAAAATTATAATACCTACCTAAAACAGCGTCAATTTTTGACATATCACAATCATCAATAGAAAATGGAATTGTACACAATTTAAAATCCTTATAAGACATACCTTTCTGAAGACATTTATTCAAAAACAAACTTTCCATAGCAAGATTTGAGATATAATTATCAGACAATTCATGATAACCTCCCAATTCAGAAGATGTATGATCAACACCAAAAAGACCATAACCACCATCAATCGTAGAAAATATATAATTTGCAGGATCAATCGAATCTTCAAATTTAACTATACCAATATTACAATGTTTAAGAGAATATTGATTAAATCCTAACCACTCAACAACATTCAAGATAAAATCATCAACAAAATCAGTATCATAACTAAAGATTTCAAGAAATTTATTTAAAAAAGGTGTTAATCGCATTTCGCCATTTGTCTCAATAACATTACATGCAAGACCTTTAGAATCAATAGGATTATCATACAAATAATAACCACAAGGATTATGAGGTGATACAACACCATAAGACTCATAAAATGTTTTAAGAACATCTGTCACCCTAAGTTCATTTAAAGCTTTTTCAGGACTTAATACACCAAAAATAGAAGTACCTCTAAAATAAGTCCCATCATAAGGCCGACAACCTTTCAATTTATAAAAAGAATTACCATCAACACCCTCAACCAAAAACACCGAAGATCTATAGCCTACAGAATATGCTTCTTGACCTCCAACATCACTCATTATCCATGGTGACTGCAATATTTCAGGCACATCAAAAGAACCAAAAGGAACAAAATAACCATCAGTCTGCTTTAATTGTACTTTAGATTTACAATCTAAACTTATACCCATACAACACAATAGATAGAGTATAATTTTAAATAAGTTTTTAAAAACAAATTAAAGCATCAAAAATATAAAGTAAGATAAATCACTAAAGATATTCTTACAATACAAAAAACACTCAAACAAGATTCAACATCTTCTCAGCAGCCTCAATCGCTGCAAGCGTCTGATCAGAATCAACACCAAGAGTCTTAAACCGTTTTCCGCCCAATTCCCAAATGATAGTTGTTTCAACAAGAGCATCGGTTTTTCCACCAGGAGGTATTCTCACCTCATAATCAACAAGTACAGGTACTTGAAATTTAAGTTTAGGAGCAATCCCTTTAACACCATTCCAAAAAGCATCAAAACCACCATCACCAATACCTTTAACATCCACTTCAATACCCTTATAATTCAACTTAAAACGTGCTTTCTGTTTTGAACCAGACCTAACAGAAATACAAACATCAGATATTTTAGCATGAATCTCAAGTGGTGTACCTAAAACATCTGCGATAATATAAGGAAGATCGCTCGAAGTTATCTGTTTTTTCCCCATACCAAGCTCGACCACACGCTCATACACACGTTTTTTATCACAATCAGAAAGACGAATTCCAAGCTTATCAAGATTCATCTCAACACTTGCCATACCACTCAATTTGCCAAGTGCATATGTACGCTCACGCCCAAATCTATCAGGTGTCAAAAGACTCATATACAGACCTTTTTTCTTATCGCCATCAGCATGAATCCCTGCAGTCTGAGTAAAAACATCATCACCAACAATAGGCTTATTTGACGCAATCCTTTTGCCCGAAAAAGTATTTACAAGCAGGCTCGCATTCAAAAGCTTAGATTCATCAATACCCGTAACATACAAACGACCATCAACACTACGACTATCCCGCAACACATCTTTAACCGAAACAACAACCTCATCAAGAGAAGTGTTTCCTGCCCGTTCACCAAAACCATTCACAGTCGTATGAACTCCAGAAACACCGTTCACAATCGCAGCTAAAGTGTTTGATACTGCAAGACCATAATCATTATGTGCATGAAAATCAAAATGAACCTTTGGATATTTCCTTACCAAATCAGATACAAAATCTGATACTTGCATAAAATTAAGCATACCAAGCGTATCAGCAAGCATAATACGTGAAATCCCAGAATAAACTGAAAGATTATCTATAAGAAAATAAACATAATCTCTTGAATTAACCATACCTGAAGACCAATCTTCAAGATACACATTTACAACCATACCTTTAGATACTGCATAATCAACTGTTTTTTTAATATCAGACACATGTCCTTCAGGCGTTTTCTTAAGCTGACCCTTAAGATGATTCAAAGAACTTTTAGCAAGAAGATTCATCACTTTACAACCCGCACCTGATATCCAATCAACAGATTTCACACCATCAACAAAACCTAGAACCTCAACTTTTTCAAGCATATTTTTAGACCTTGCAAAATCACATATAGCTCGTACAGATTCAACCTCTTCAGATGAAACTCTTGCACTCGCAACTTCAATCCTATCAAGCTTAAGATCACATAAAAGATATTGTGCGATTTCCAATTTTTCTTTAGAAGAATAACTTACAGAAGGTGTCTGCTCACCATCACGTAATGTAGTATCCATAAGTTCAATCTTAAACGAATCCATATATTTCAACCACATCAAAAATAAAAATGATTATAAAACAACTTAATAAGTAAATTTTAAATAAATACCCAATAATCTACTAAGAACCAAGACATGGAATTATTCTCCACACAACCGGCGTATTCACACCATTAGCATACAATTTAACTGATGCTCGACAACATTGAGAGTTATCATCAAGCTTCAAATCACCTAAAGGATATGTAATTGTAGAATGATTTGGAACATTAACAAAAACTCCTGATGTTGCAGTAGATGAAGATGTGTTCGTAACAATACAACGCGAATAATCTTCGCCAAACATATCAATACGCACAACAGTATCCCTATCACCAGCATTTGTTAGGCTAACATCCATAAGTGTAAACGAAGAAAGCGGTGAACTATTACTAACATTATCAATCACAAGAACAGGTTCTAAATCAACATCATACAAAACAGCATCATCAATATATGCATCAATAAATGAATCCAATTGAACTGATGAATAATTGTATACTAACTCAGAACCATCATTAATAATATGTTCAGTAGACGCACCATCAAATATCAACATGTTAACATCAGTATTATCATACAAATATAATTGTGCATTTGAAAAGTACGCACTACCACCGTAAGCTAGAAGAACCTCTTTATTAATAGGACCAACAACAGTAATATTATATAATACAGATTTACTCAACAGAATATCAACCACATCTTCAGATAGCAAAAGTTCCGATTTGGGTATAGACACGCGGAAATCATTACTAATTACACTAATTTTAGAATAAAGTTTTCTTGAAAGTTCTGAAATACGTACATCTTTAAGTTCCTGACTAAAATCAACAGAACGTATACCAATAGAAGGTGAATTAAAAAAAGATGTATCAAAATCATAAGTAATAGAACTATTTGTATAACTAAAAATTTTACCGCCGATACTATTGACCTTAATCTGAGATCCTTGATTTTCAAAGATGATATAATCACCACTTAAATAGCTATTGACTTTAAACTCAGAACCAGATGTTAGGAGTGATGAGAACACACCGCTACCAAGAGAAAATAATGCTTTATCAGATTCACGACCATTTACATCACCGTTAATTATAAAATTAATATAAACACCTTGCTTTGATATTTCAGAAAGCACCCAACCTAAATCAGAATCAAAAAGATAAGGCATATCAGATGATAATAAATCAGAACCTTTATATACAATTTGAATTTCATCACCCCTATTATAGGTTCCAGATAAAATCAGCTCACGAATCAATCTTGAATTATTGTAACTTATAGCTTGTAATGATGCACTATTCCAGGGTGTTGAAAAAAGGTCCCATGTTTCAAAAAGCCCTTCTGAAGACAGATTATATTTAGCTTTAGTATATAATGTGCCAGCACCATAAGTTGGTTGAATTGTTCTAACACCAGACACAATCAGATCCGTATACACACCCAAATTATACTGATATGTATCTCCATCAATATATACTTCAGTAGGCGAAACACCTGTTTTCTGATCAAATTTTAAACCATCGTCCATAAGTCCTGCAAACGCATTAACACCAATCTTTGAAACAAATAAATCTGAAAGATTTCCAACAAACTTGACATCAACTTCACGCTGAAGTGCTGCTGAAAGAGAATCAATAATACTCAGATCAATCAACTTATCCATCTGATTTGAATAAAATATTATTTCGGCATCAGCCTGATTAATTTTGGATTTTAGATTATCCATAAGAATATTATGCGTATTTATCTCAGATATGACATGCATCTGATTAAGTAAATTTGAAGCATCAGTAACTGAAAAAGTATAATTAATAATCACTTCAGATTTTAAGACGGGATCATAAATTTCATATAAATCAGTAATAAACATTTTTCCAGCACAATCAGAAACAACAATCTCAAAAACTTTAGAATTATCTAATATTAGATAATCTGTTTCGATACTAGAATCATGAAGTATATAAAAATCTGAATCAGATAAGATAGTTGAAAATATTGTTGAACCCATCTGATATTCAAGATCCATTGTAACAGGACCTCTTACATAAACCTCTTTTGACGACAATAAAGACTGTATTGATGATAACATACTGCCACTAAAGATAAGATCCGTATGATCCGTTACAATACGCACAGACGAACCAACAGAATTCATCTTATTAACAATATCATCCTGTACACTTAATTGCATAGCCTTACAATGATAAGCATCAGTTATAGTAACAAACTGCTCATCAAAACCTTCTAATTTAGATTCCATTTCGTTTTGTATAAAATCTTCTTGAGAACCTAAAAGACCTTTGACAAAATTAAGAGCCATACTACCCATTACAACAGCAAGCGTTACAAGTATGACCGCAGCAAGTATTGAAGATACAGCTTTTTTGCTGGATTTTTTATTTTGATTATAACAAAAATACAACTGTTTCACAAATACCACTTACAATTATTTGTTGATATATAATATATATTTTAAACGTAGAGATACAACGAAAAATATAGTGAATAATTACAAACAAAAACATTTTTTTAGAATAAATATAATTAATATTTTATTAGAATAAATATAATTAAGGTCAAACACACTTAATTATGATACAATCAACAAAGGTCCTACTTATGAAACGAGACGAAGCAATCAAACTGATAAAAGAAAACGTAAAAACACAATCATTGATAAATCATATGTTTTCAACAGAAGCTATAATGGAAAGGCTTGCTGAAAATATGGGCGAAGATAAAACACAATGGGCACTTTGCGGACTTCTACATGATATAGATTTTGACATAACTCGAGATAATCCAAAAGAACACGGTACTTATGCATCTAAAATACTTAAAGATACAGACGTGGATAAAGACATCATACATTCAATCCATGCACATAATTTTGAATATACAAATATAACCCCTGAAACTAAAATGGATTTTGCACTTATATCGGCAGATGCAATGACAGGACTAATTATAGCGTGTGCAATGGTCAAAGAAAAAAAACTTGAAAATGTTAGTGATAAAACAATCAAAAAAGCATTTAAGAAAAAAGGTTTTGCTGAAGGATCAAAAAGAGATAACATCAAACTTTGTGCAAAAGCAGGTATATCTTATGACGACTTTGTGACAGAAAGCAGAGAAGCTATGATGACAATTTCAGAAATATTAGGTCTTTAAAATAAATTAGATACAAAAAATAACAAAATAATACTAAAAATCACAACAGTATAAAACGTAATATCATCATAAAAAAGCTTTACAGAATTATCAAAAACATCGTTTGAAGAATTACCATCAATAGATAGATTTTCAAGATTATTCATAAACACAAGATTGTCATCAACGGCAGAATCATCAACAACAATAGTTTCATTAGAAACATCAATATCAGAACCATCACTAGATTCATTTGAAACGTCTTCAGTCAAATTTAAAGACTCATTTGTATCATTTATAACCACAACAGGACTCAAGATATAACCACCCCCGCTACTAGACGGACTATAGATAATGACAATATCCTTACAACTTGAATCGCATGATGCACCACCATCACATTCTTCACCCGCATCAACATTGCCATCACCGCAATATGGCTGAAGTTCTCCCAAAACAAATCCTGAAAAATTTGTAACCTCTGAACATAAAAAATTACTAGTAAAATAATTCTTTTCTAATACAGATAATTCACTTTGTGATGAACCGATACACGATTCTAATGACGCGTTCCATCCACATTTATAAATTCGTGATTTTTGCACATTTATAGAAATATTAGTAACATTAAAACACACTAAGGTATTATTCCATGATGAGTTTGTACTGAAATCAAAAACAAAAGGTTCACTTTTAAATATAACATTTGATATCGAAGAGAAATCAGATATATTTGCATCTTTATAGGTAATATTCAAAATAACATCATTTGTAAGATTCATATTTTCAACAATAACAAAACTAATATTATTAGGATGTATCGAAACATCATAAATACCTTCAACAACAGTACTATTATGTGTCATATTTGAATAATAAACATTTGAAAAATAACTAGTGTTTGAATTATAGAACTCTAAATTAAGATAAGAATTATTTGCTACATCACTATTAACAAAAACAGATACAGGATTTTTGACCTCAAATAAAAATGTTTTGTTATTCCTAGTTCCAACACTATCATTGACATACAATTCAACACTATAATTACCAATACTTGATGTGTTCAAAAAAGAATAATTATATTGAATTAGATATTCTAAAGACTCATTAATTTTCACAAAAATATCATCCAAAATATAAGTTCCATTAAAATAAAAAATACCCCACACTGTAACATTTGTAAAATATATCACACCAATATTCAAATCATATGAATCATTAATATAGATTATATCGTTCTTAATCAAATTACCACTTATTACAGGATCACTAAAATCTAAAGTTGCAAAATAATCATAAGTGATATTTGAATTACCCGCAAAATCATAAACTATTGCATTGACATGATACACACCTTCGGTCAAGTTTGTATAATTTAAAGATACAGTATTATTTGTATACACATTAGAAACCAAAAAACCTGTTGAATTATAAAGAGTAATTGTCAAATTTGCAAAATTTAAATCAGACGCAGTAATATTTACAAAAATCCAATCATCAGAATATGTTGAACCATTTAAAACCATATTCGAACCATACGAAACAGACGGATTTATAGTATCTATAGTAAATGTCCTAATTCCAGATAAATTAAAATGTCCAAACGTGTCATTCATATAAACGGAATAATTATATATACCTTCAGATAATTCAGTAATATTTGCATAACAAGTGTTTTGTAACAGATTCATCACAACGCTTTCATTACTATAATTCAAAATACACATATCAAAATTAGGTTCAATAAAAGTCAAATTAACATAAAAACTGTTTTCTGAAACATAAGTACCATTATCATTCGTTGGATAAACAAAAGATAATAGTGGTCCTATAGTATCTACTTCAAAAATAACAGGATTTGAAGAAATAAAACCTAAACTATTATTTGCATATAAAATTAAATAGTTAGCACCTTCAGATGCTACAATCTGTATTGAACCGTTTGTCATGTTTGAACCAACTGATGAATTAACTATAGTAATGTTACCATTCAGATCGTACCAGATTGTACTAATATTATAGACATCCATAACAGAATAATTCAACAAAAGGGTATTATTAGTATAAGTGATATTTGTTGGATTCAAAATAGTAACATTAAAACTAAAAACAATTGTAAAATTAACAGAAGACACATTATAATTACCCTCAGCATCAAAAACAGTCACATAAACAGTATGACCACCATCAGACAAATTAGAAATATTAATAACAGAATACAGCTCTTCAGATTTAGAATCAAAAAGACCATCTAAAGCAGTCATATTGTAAATCGTACTATTTGTATCAACATAATATTCGGCAGAACTTATGTTATTCAAAGCATCATAAACCGAAACATTAAAACTGGGATTAATATTTGTAACATTCGGCACAATACTTATTTCAGATATTATTGGTGCATCATTATCAAGCGATAAGATTGCAGCAAAAACATTAATCCGGCTAAAAATTGTACTTGTCCCAACATCATAGATAGGTTTTCCCGTATCATTTAATATTGACCGAATCTGCACAGGCGTCAAAGTTGCACCATTCAACTGTTTATTTGCCTGCTGAATCAATGCCGCAGCTCCCGCAACATGCGGTGTCGCTTGAGATGTCCCCCACATCAAAACATAAGGCGTTGAAGCGTATGTCGAATTTATTGATGCACCAGGTGCAAGAAGCATATATGGGAACTTCACACTTCTATCTGTAAAACATGCAACCTCATCAAACTCTGAATCTGTATCGTTACAAATAGTCCATGATTTAGACCCGTAATCTTCCTTATAAGTCGCACCAACAGGAATAACTCCCGAAATACATGCAGGAGATGAAATTCCTGTAGAATTCCCACTATTTCCTGTAGCAACAACCACTGTAATATTATTGTTAATAGCCGAACTGATAGCAGCAGCTAAAGTACTATAACTAGAATCACAATTTGAACTATGTGAACTGAAACCAAGACTCATAGAAATTACTGAAATATTATACACAGTACGATTAAAATTACAATCATCAATTGCAGCAATAATATCTATAAGATTACCAAAACCACTTGAATCCAATACTTTCATTGAAAAAATTTTCGCACCTGGTGCAACACCCATAACAGTACCATTTGCAGCGACAATACCAGTCACATGCGTACCATGGCCATTATCATCCATAGGGATGCCATCATCATTCACATAATCATAACCACCTATGACCTTATAAGAACCACCAAAACCACCACCTAAATCAGGATGTGAATAATTAACACCTGTATCTATAACACAAACAGTCTCGTCAGCACCTGTAAAATTAACACCGCTAGACTGGACATCCCAAACATCACTAGCTGAAATCACACCAACAGAATCCATAAGCATTGTATAAAATCTCTTATTCTCTTCAACATACAAAACATTAGGATCTTTTACAATACGGTCCAATGCCGAACGCGGAATTTTAGCCGAGACCGCATTCACAGTCTCATACTTATACTTAACATCACCACCAAAAGATTTAATATCAATCTCAAGAGAATCCGAAACTACAACATCAGCACTCAAAACACCAAAAAATTTTTTCTTAACAACAGTCCTATCCCTATACGAGATTATAACATCAACAAAGTCATCATCTACACCAGAAAGCGTTTTTTCAATCTTAGAATCAACTGCAAAAGTCTTGAACTCACCCCCAGACGAAAAAGAGGGAATAATAACTAACAAAAAGATTAAAGAAATTACAAATATCAAAGATTTACGCGTATAATAAGACATTAGTCTTAAATTATAGATAATCGTTTAAATCTTTAATTGAAATAAAATATAAAACGCCTCTGACGCGATTTGAACGCGCGACCCTTAGCTTAGGAGGCTAATGCTCTATCCAGACTGAGCTACAGAGGCATACTCCGCATTCAATTTATATCTATTAAGTTATTTAAAATTAATCAAAAAAGCACAATTAAATTAAAATAGTTAAGAAATCATCTATAATTATGGAAAAAAACTATAATTCTACAATTATCAAAAGCCTTAAACAAGAATATGAAATCAAAAAAAAAGATATAAAAAAGCGCCTTGATGATTTCAAAAAAATATCAAAACAAGATAATGATACAATATTCTATGAGCTATGTTTCTGCCTCCTCACACCACAATCAAGTGCAGTATCCTGTGATAAAGCAATCCAAAAACTCAAAAAAGATCAATCAATAGAAAGTGAAGAAAAAATCAAAGAAGCACTTCAAGGAATAAGATTCAAAAACAACAAAACAAGATACATTATCGAAGCAAAAGAACAATTTTACAAAAAAGACAACCTAAAACATATTATAAATAACCCAAACAATCAAGAATCTCGTGAAATAATAGTTAAAAACATCAAAGGTATAGGATATAAAGAAGCAAGTCATTTTCTTAGAAACACAGGACACGGAAAATCAATTTCAATCCTTGACAGACACATATTAAAGAACCTGAAAGCAAGTTATGTGATAGATGAAATACCCAAAACAATAACTAAAAAAAGATACATTGAAATTGAAAATAAAATGTTAGAATTTGCTGAATATATATCAATACCAATTGAAGAATTAGATCTATTGTTCTGGTCAAAGGAAACAGGAATAATATTCAAATAGATTTTGAAAATTCACAAAAATAATTATCGTGAGACCTTTTACTCAACCCACAAACAAGACCTGATTCAGAGATAACCCTATCAAGTTCCCCTTCTTTAAAAAGATGATAAAACCGTTCATAAACATTATTCCACATGACATTAACATCTTGTGATTTTTCATCCTTAAAACGCTCCTGTTCATACACCCATGCACTTACAAGACCACATCCATCAGATTTTAAAACAGTCTTTATTTCTAACAAAGAATCAAGTCGTGCCTTATCACTTACCATATGATGAACTGCAGCAATAAAAAGCACATTATCAAATACATCAGACTTAAACGGAAGATTTAATGCATCACAACAAATTAAATTAATTGTCACATTTTCGCACTTAGCTTTCTCTTTTACAAGCTTTAAAAGAGCTAAAGAAATATCAACACCAACAACATAAAGCCCTTTTTTTGCAGCATAAATAGAATTTCGGCCGTTACCACACGCAACATCTATTAATAACCCTTTATCCAAAACATTTATAAAATCAGAACAATCTTTCCATATATAACCACGTGTAGCATCAAAATGCTCTGCGATAATATCATAAGTATCTTTAATATTATCACGTAATTGATTTTTAGATTGAACCATAATACAGTTTTATACTAAATATCTTATTAAATCTACTCAAAAAACAAAAACCTTTTAAAGCTTTTAGACATATAATTTTACTAACAGATAAGAAACATAATCTTATTCTATTAATTTTACACAATCAAGGGATTATAAATGACACGATGTGAAATCTGCGGTAGTGCTGCAAAAATTAGAAAAGTAAATCTTGAAGGCGGGACTATAGAAGCATGCTTTTACTGCGTACCACGTACAAAAGTTGAAAGCCGAACTAAATTCGTTAAACGAAAACAGTTTGAAAATACAATAAACCGACCAAGAAAGGCATTGATAGATAACTATGCATCTTTAATCAAGAGTGAAAGAGAGAAAAATAATCTCACTCAAAAAGAATTTGCTCATAAAGTCGAAGAACATGAATCAATTATTGTAAAAATTGAACAAGGTACATTCAGACCAAATTTTGCAGTTGCTAGAAAAATTGAACAATTATTCAAAATAACTCTTGTTAAACAGCTTGAAGTCAAAAAAGAGTTCGTTAAAAGCAATTACAAAAAAGATAATTACAAACCTAAAAATAAACTGGACAATATAATACATACTGAAAACAAAAAAAGACCAGCACATAGTATAGGTTGTACAATTGCAGATTATATTAAGATAAACAAAAAACAATCTAAATCTTAATTTTATCTATTATAATATGCGATAAATAGCCCACAAAACCAAATAAACCAGGGCTTATATTTCTATTTAATATAAAAGCTATAGCAGATAATACAATCAAAAAAATAATGCTAGATGTAAACGTATGTGTAATACCTCTATGTTTTGGTTTTAAAAACAAAATTATTTTATCTGCTGACAAAAACCATACAAATAACATAAACAGCATAAGAGGGACATCATTTACAAGTGATACGATAATATAAATTGAAAATAATATTATTATTAAATCCCTTAACGTTTTAAACGCTTTTGAATTCTTATGATCTATATCCGGAAACAAACTTCCAATAAAAAGACATAATGCTGATAAGAAAAGAATCCCTTTATTTGCTATTGGAAAAATCGCATATAAAGCAATAAAAAACAAAAATCCAAACAATAGATGTGTCTTATAATTAGGCATCAAAAATCAACTGAAATATCCTGTAGCATGATTCTCTTTTCCACATTTTGGACAAACATAATCAAAAGTATATTTAATCTGACTTATCATTGAACCATCAACAACAAATATTTTTTCCATCTTTGGATTATCTAATCTAAATGTATTTCCGCATTTACATTTAATATACATCTGATTTTCAACACTCATAATAATCAATTAGTTTTTATTATATATATATATAGTATAGAAGAAAGCGGGCATAACCCGCAAAAAAATATGAAAAAATGACTTTAATAAAGCCATTTCATTGCTCTTGAACCAGTATAAACTTTATTTTTTTTATGCTGTTTCAAAAGCTGTGTCCACATTAAAGTTGGTTCTTCTGTATTTATCACCATACATATCACCTCGAGATTAATTGTGTTATATATTCCTGTGCATATTGCTCTTTTCGATAAGTTCCAAATGCGTAAGGAAATAATTTTTCAAGCTCATCAATACGCAACCGTACTTTAGTTTTAATATTATGCCATTTTTTCTGATCATCCATATTCATATCCCTAAATTCTTGTAACAAAATGCCTTTTGTAGAAAATCCTTCATTTCTTAATTCATTTTTAATCATAGCCAATTCAATAGATGTTCTCATACTTAAAACCCCCATTTTTGTTTCATATGCATCTCATATCTTTTCTTTTTAAAATAAGGTACAGAGCTCCATGCGGACTCAAACCCGATTCCATATTTGGAATTCATCAATATCATCTGATCATCACTTAATTGCATATATATCCCCTCTTAAACGAAAAAAGGTGTATTGGTTCTTTTTATGGTATAAATCCCAAAGACCAAAAGCACCTGTTATCATACCACCTGGATTGGTAGGTAAAATTAGATTAACATTCTGGATATATACCCCTTCTGGATACAAATACTACCGGTTGGGCCGGTTAAGAATTAATTACAAAATCAAAAAAAAATCACCAGATAACACATTTTCAGATTTAAACGGTTATTAATCAAATTTAAAGATAAAAATAAAATTATCTAATCACAATATGTCAAGATATTTAAACATTAATTCTAAAAAATACATTATGACTGCAGAAAACATAATCTTTTACAGTATACTTGCTGCTGTGATTACAATAGGTTCGGCAGGAATATTCCTAAAATATAAAAAATGGACACAAAATAATCTTATATTTCTTATTTCGTTTGCTTCCGGTTTTCTCCTTTCTGCCGCATTCATACATCTTATTCCTGAAGCAATTGAACTTTCAGGAAATAACGCAATGCTTTTACTTTTAATTGGTTTTTCACTCATATATGTTCTTGAAAAAACAATCATAATACATTCCTGTGCTGAAGCAAGTGAAGAACACTGTGAAGTACATAGCATGAGTAAAGGTGCAATAATTGGATTATCTATCCATTCCATATTTGATGGTATTGCAATCGGTGCTGGCTTTGAAATTAGCCAAACTATAGGACTTATTGCTGCAATAGGTGTTATCATACATAAACTTCCAGAAGGCCTATCAATTATGAGCATCATGCTTGCCGCAAAATATGATGATAAGAAAGCGATGACAAATGTAATAGGAATTGCACTTTGCACACCACTAGGTGCTATTCTCGCATATTTATTCTTACAAAATGTATCTCAAATATTTATAGGTTACGCACTTGCATTTTCAGCTGGAACATTCATCTATATCGCGGCATCAGACCTAATCCCACAAACCCATGAATACAAAAGTATCAATACACTTTTGATGTTTGGATTAGGAATTATTGTTTTATGGGCAATTGTTGGGATTTAAGATAATTAAATCTAAAAATACAAACCTAAAAAACAAAATTTAATAATTCTTTAAAACATATACCCAAACAGACTTATAAAGAACCGTATAAATACAATACTATGTTTGATTTCATATTACCAAATTATCATGATGGAAGTATTATCAATTTGATGAGCTCAATCTCAAATAATTTTGAACAGAAACATGAATACAAAGAACTACCTTCACTGACATCTGAAGAATTAAAGAGATCTCATAATGTCATATTGCTTGTGATTGATGGTCTTGGTTATGAATTTCTTAAAAAACAAAAAGAATCATACCTATTCGAAAATCTTAGAACTAATATTACTTCAACATTCATATCAACAACAGCTTGTGCCAACACAGCATTTAATGTAGGTTATCCGCCGCAACAACACGGATTAACTGGTTGGGATATCAACTTAAAAGAGGTTGGTTCAATAACAACAATTTTGCCTTTTGTACCTTTATTTGGTAAAGAGTCTTTAGATAAATCCAATTTTAAAATGGAAGATATCATAGATATGCCGTCATTTCATAAGAATTTTAATGCTAAATGTTTTGCATTAATCAATAAAAAACTAGCATCAAGCCAATTTACAAAAAATACATATAAAGACATGAAAATAATTCCAACAGCATCATACACAGATACATTTACAAAATTAAAAAAAATAATTAATACAAAATCAAACAAACGAAAATTTGTTCATGCATACATAAACGATTTTGATTCTTATTCACATAATTACGGAATAAATAGCAGAACTGTTAAAGAACTATTTTTAGATTTAGATAAAAAAATCAAAACATTTTCAAAACAAATTAAAGACACAAATACAAAACTAATTATTGTTGCCGACCATGGATTAATAGATGTCGAGATAGATAAACAAATTTGGGTTGAAAACATAGAAGGTTTAAGTGAATGTTTAACAATACCTCTTACAGGCGAATCCCGTCTTAGATATTGTTTTGTACGCCCACATAAAGTAAAAGATTTTGAAAGGATTATGAAAACAAAACTTTCTAAATATTGTTGGTGTTACAAGGGCGAAGAATTAATTAAACAAAATTTATATGGACTTGGAAAACCAAATAAAAAAATATTTGACCGTGTTGGAGATTATGTTTTAATCATGAAAGATAATTATCTCTTAAACGATAAATTAGCCAACTTCGAAAAACCAAAAAGATCTCTGAAATCACACCACGGTGGAGTCAGTCCCGACGAAATGCTTGTACCTTTAATTGTTTTAGATTGTTAATATTTTATATTTTTGAGATTAATAACTATTCAAAAATTAAATAAATACATAATATTAAATAAAAACAAAATATTCTTGAAAATTAAATCATATACCAAATATTTAATAAATCCCATACACAAATTTAAAAATATGGATAATTTGAAACCAGGACAAATTATCGATATGAACGGCGAAGAAAACAGCTCTCTTTTTTATAAATTATTAAAAGATGTTATTAATCAGACTAATTTTGATGAGATACAGACAAAAGTAAATAATTATCTTAAAAAATATGAAGATGATTCAACACCAAATTCTTGAGGTTCTAAATTATAAAGAATAAATATTTAATTCAAACAATATCTCATTTTAGATTCACTTTTCCTTAAATAAATAGAACTCAGATAAACCAAACAATTTATAAAGAAATATAGATATAATGAATATTCCACAAAAAATAAGTGATATCAATGGTAAAAATAAAAGGACATGAAATTAATCCGGTACTTACTAAAGTAGCATTTAATCGTAAAGCTTTACAATTCAAGAATGATCTAATTTCAATCTTAAAAGAAATTGGTGTTGATGAGTACGACATAAAAATACCTCTAGAAGCAATCGCAATAAAAAATGTAAAAGCATCTGCAACTTGGTATGTTGATAACCATAGAATGCATTATAGTTATAATTTACAAAATAAATTTGTAGATAACCTATATGTTGTATTGAAAGTTATACAACTTGAAACAAAACAGGTTCTTTCTAAAGAAAAAACAATTAACGAATTTGTTTCAGCATTCAAAGAAGACAAAGATGTTGATAAAAAACGAATCGAAGCAAGGAAACATCTAGGCCTCGAACATGATGAAACTGATTTTAACGTAATAAATAAAAAATACAAAGACATGGCAAGAGTATTACATCCAGATATGCCAACAGGAGATATCGAAAAATTCAAAGATTTAAATGAAGCACATAAAACTCTGAAACGTGAATTAAGTTAAAAACGTCTTTTCATTAATAGAATATAACAACCAATAATGAAAAGTCTTAATTTTTGGAATACATAAAACATAATTTTTGAAAGTATCCAAAATGGTATACAACCAAAGAGAATATCTTATAAATTAAATATAACTTTTTTTGAAAAAATATAAAACATATGATACAAATAGTATCGGAAGTGATTCTTAGGGAACAACAAAAAAATAAAAGAAAATAAAATGAATGCAATTTATACAGCGTCAGATATAAATCTAAAAGATATAAAAGAACTTTTTAATTATAATATAATATCTTTTAAAAGAACAACAATCATATATAAAATAGTCGAAAACAGCTACCTATTTATCTATAAATTAGGTTCTGTTATATTTTACAATGTAGATAAAAACACACAAGAGATGATAATTAAAAAAATTAAATCAAAAATAGATACAAAAAATATTATTGATACATATTTCTATGAGACCTATAACCTATATGAAGATAAATCCTTAAAATCAAATCATATAATAGAATTCAATAGCACAAATCTTAAGAACATAAACTTTGAAAATATCAATATATTAAGCATGATTCTTGCAATTTTATCAACAGCAAGGAATCTTTCAACAACTTCTTTAGCAACAATACCTTTGATTTCTTTACCCCTTGGTTCAAGTGTATCTTGTAATAATATAGCTGTATTTTCTGCAAATTTTATCCTGATTCCATTAGATCTTCTATATTCTGCTCTTTGAGTAACTATAACAGCTTTAACAATTTCATATGCAATTTTTTGGTTTCCTTTTTTTACAGCACAGACTACAACATCACCAACACCTGCTTTAGGTTGTCTTCCACGTACACCTCTATAACCTCTAACAGATATGATTTCTAGCATTCCATCAGGAAATTTTGGAGATATGATGGGGACAATATTAACAAAAGAAATGGGATTACCTATTAAAAAAATCATTTGTGGCGTGAATGAGAATACAGAATTTCCACATTTCATAAACACGGAAAAATATGTTGTTTCACAGTCAAAAAATACACCTTCATCTGCAATGGATGTTTCACACCCAAGTAATTTGGCAAGATTAATTGAATTTTATGGTGGCTATATGTTTGATGAGAAAGATCCACAAACAAATAATATTATAAAACAAGAAATAATTGATAAAATGCCAAATTTAGAAACAATGAAAAAAGATATATATTCAATTGGAATTACAAATCCTAAACATTATGAAACCATGAAAAAAGTATTTTATAAATACAACATAATCCTAGATTCTCATGGTGCTGTCGGATGGGACGCTCTTGAATATTACTTAGAAAATAAACATAACCAACTTTCAATAATTTATGAGACACAAAACCCTGAAAATTTCCAAACGCTGTTAAAAAAGCAATTGGAATCACACCAGAAATCCCTAATAGGATGAAAGAACAAACAAAATCAAATGAAATATTTAATTCAATCCATAGCAGTCCATATAAGACTGAACAGGGTTTAAAATTAAGTAATTCTCAAATAACTAAAGCTAAATCAAAGATTAAAGATTTGTTTATAACAGTAATTATTTGAGAAACAACTGATTTAATCTTTCCAGAATATATTAAAAGAATTCGTTAATTTTTATCAACAATTGCAACAGTTATTGGTTTTATAGAACCCTAAGCAATTAATTGTCTCATTATTTTTTTATTTGGATAAATCATAATAATAATTAACTTCAATCATTAAAATAGTCTAAGTTTATAACCCAATTATCAAAAAAATATATACTTTAAACGTTAATATAAAATTATGAAGATTAATTTTATTTATTCACAAGTCTATTTTAGAAGTCTCAATCAACACAAGTCTGTAAAAAGAACATGGGATGAAGTCAAAAAAATAGGTACACAATTTGAAATAAAATATAAAACTGAAATAAATAAAATTATTGATATAATCCCAAAAGTCACAAAGAAACCTTGGAGAAAAGAAAATACAGACATATATATTATCGATTGGGTCGGTCCTAGTTTTTCTCACCCCCTCACATTAAAAGTTAGAAATGACTTACTCCTTATGCTTGTAATATTAACTCATGAACTGTTACATGACTTTTACTTAAATGAAAAAGACATAGAACACATCGAGGAAACAATCAACAAAAATGTTGAAAATGTATTTAAAGAATTAAATATTGATGTTAAAGAACAACTACATATTCTACAAAGTTTTCACGAGAAACGATTTGGAAAAAAATGAAAAAAATAACTGATCTGATTCATAAACAACCAAATCAAACCAGATTCAAAATAAAAAATCTCTAACTATTCTCAGTCTTCCCAACCTATTTGATTTCCTTTTCCTTACCTGAAAAAAACGTAATTGCCTCAGCAAGTTCAGGATGTTTTTTTGAATATTTAACAAGTTCAATACCCTTAAGATACGCATCACATGCTTGAACTAACGCACGAGCTCCAGCCTTTGTACCACTCGGATGTGCATGACACCCAGCACCCATGGTAGTTATAAAATCTACACCGCCAATTGCATCAATAAATGGTTTTAATAGTACGGGATTAAGACCGCCTGATACAATAGGACAACATTTTTTCAAACCTCTCCAACTATCATCAGATAATATAACATGGTGTGCAACATCTTCATGAACAAGTCTCAAAACATCTTCATCATTTTCAGGAACGTTTGCCCAGGACTGACTAAAGAAATGCCCTTGTGCTGATAGATTCAATATATTATGTGCTGCAGTAATATCCTCTTTTTTATCACCCTTCATCTTTCCGATACCAGCCGTACCTGTATGAATTCCTGATGCACCAGCCAAACGCGCAAACTTAGACAAGACTAAAACTGAAAAACCGAATGGGCTTTCAGGCCGTGTAAATGCACCATGGGCAGCTCTATGGAAATGCAAAAACACACCAGGATACCGTCTCCTTAAAGTCTGCACAGCCATCCAACCTGCAGTAATACCATCAATCAAAAAAGCATAACTTCCAGATTCAAAACCAGCATTACGAATCAATTCACAACGCTCAATCATTGTATCAAAATCGGATGCAGATACATTAAAAGAATGCACTTTTTTCCGCCCAGTCTCTTTTACAGCCTTATCCATAGCTTCCTTAACATGCCGGACCATCTTATCATAAGGACAAAAATCTTGATTTGCTTGAGGTTCATCATTTTTTACAAAATCGCCACCACCAACCCAGAAATCATAGCAGACTTCTGCATATTCGGCTGATGTAAGCCCCATCTTAGGTTTTACAATAGTCCCTAATATTGGTCTATCATATACATCAAGATATTTTCGCATATCATCAATAGTATAACTAGGACCATCATATTGTTCAAGCATAGCTGGAGGGAACCAAAGGTCAAGTAACTTAAGAGCATCAACCTGTTTCATTCCAAGAACATTACCAACAACATATGTCAATATGTTCTGAATATTACCCATACGATCAAAAAGTCTCCATGGATATGCAATCCACACAAGATTTTGTTTCAAGTCAACCTTATAGACAAGTGCATTCATCTCCCTTGAAAAAGGAGTTTCAGTAGTAACTTTAAAATTGGTTCCAGTTGATGACTCTGCCGCGATTTCAGCAGCAGCTTGAAGCGTATTTAAACCATCACCAGGAATAAAATGAAAAACACATAAAAGATATTCTCCATTACGTGGATTAGATAAATCCAGATTAACATAAGCCGCTTGTTTTGAGTTCAATGATTTCAAATATTTCTTCAATGTCATTTTAAAGCACCATTTCAAGTTTTAAAAATATCATAATAATATTATGATTTATACAAATAAATGTTATTAACAATAACACAAATTAAACATAATACATAATATTCAATTAATTTAGACAGATATAAATATATTCATACTAGCTTATCAAAAAGATATACAAACATAAATTGCTTTTAAAAAACACAATAAAATGTAAAAATTAAATTAAAATTTAAATAGATTTTAAACTAAATAATTACTCTAAATATATTTAAAACTAAGATTATATATATGAAAACTAAATTAACTCAATTAATAACGATTTTAATAATAACACTTTTTGCCTACATTTAGATAAAAAATCAGAACCTAACGATTCTAGATTATAATCAACCCGACCATCCATCATATGTCATTCTTCTAAAAACTTTTCATCTTCCATTTCTTCTAAAATACGTTTAAATTTTTTCCAAAGAAACGTCATCATCTTAGGCATAATCTTTAAGTTTATTTACAGTTAAAAAATTCCTAATCGATAAAAAGGTATGTCCTATATGAACACCAGAATAAGTCTTTTGTGTCAATAAATATAAAATTCCACATTTAATACAAAGTTTATCCATAATATTATACTAAATATTCCTTTTTATTAAACTATTTATAACAAAATAAACAGTATTCCTTTTTATTAAACTATTTATAACAAAATAAACAGTATTCCTTTTTATTAAACTATTTATAACAAAATAAACAGAATTTATAAAAAATAATTAATTCTAACAACCCATCTAAAAAGAAAAATTTATAAATATCAAAATATCAATACATATTGATATGAATAAAGACTTAGCCTTAAAAATATTCAAAACGTTGGGCGAAAAAACACGATTTAAAATAATTGAAACCTTACTAGATAAAGAACTTTGCGCTTGCGAAATCCCAAAAATTATAAACAGAACACAAAGCAATACATCTATGCACCTTACAAAACTGCAAGATCTAGATATGATTAAATCAAGACGTGATGGCAAAAAAAGATTATATTCAATAAAAAATGAAAATATCAAAAAAATTATGAAGATGATTAAATGAAAATTGAAATACTTGGAACCGGTTGTAATAATTGCTTAAAACTTGAAGAAAACGCAAAAAAAGCATTAAAAGACATAAATAAAAAAGATGTAGAACTCATAAAAATTACAGATATAACAGAAATACTAAGGTACGGTATAATGTCAACCCCTGCAATAATTATTGATGGCGAAATCAAAGCATATGGCAGAATCCCTGATATTGACGAGATTAAAACATGGGTAAAATAAAATGATTGATTTATTCTATCCATTTCAATGGGTTGCAAACAATATTACAAATAGACTTAATCTTGAAGGACACATCGCAGATAGTGTAAACTTCATAATCTATGACGTAATAAAAATATTTTTTTTACTTATTGTGATGATATTCGCAATTTCATACATTAGAAGCTATATCACACCTGAAAAAACAAGAACAGTTATAGGCAATAAAAAAGGTCTTCGCTATCATTTTCTAGCATCAATAACAGGTGTCTTCACACCATTTTGTTCATGTTCATCAGTACCATTATTTATTGGTTTTATTGAAGCTGGCGTTCCTTTAGGCGTAACATTCTCATTTTTAATAACAAGCCCGCTTGTTAATGAAGCCGCAATTGCGATTCTTTGGGCAACATTCGGACTTAAATTAACAATAATATATGTGATATCTGGAATATTAATCGGTGTTATCTCGGGTTACATAATTGGACTTTTAAAAATGGAAAAATATGTTGCAAGTTTTGTCTATGACATTAAAATGATGAAAATTAAAGAAGAAAAAAAGACACAAAAAGATAGAATCAAATATGCTAAAAAAGAAGTCAGAAATATTGTATCAAAAGTATGGCTATACATCATAATAGGTGTCACATTAGGTGGCTTATTCCACAGTTTTGCTCCAGAAGGTATACTTGAAAAATATGCAGGAAACAGTATCATTGGAGTACCCATCGCAACATTAATAGGTATACCATTATATTCAAATGCAATCGCAATGATACCAATCATTGAGAGCCTTGTTGGGAAAGGATTACCACTTGGAACTGCCTTAGCATTCCTTATGGCTGTAACCGCATTATCATTACCAGAAATAATTATATTAAAAAAAGTCCTTAAAAAAGAATTAATTGCTGTTTTTGTAGGAATAACAGGATTTGCGATAATGATTACGGGGTACTTGTTTAATTTTATCGTTTGATAAAATAATTATAAAAATTATATCAAATTTTACAGAAACTGTTATAAAGTTATCTTTACTAAGTAATAACATATAAACTAGGTGTTAATTATGATTAAAGAAATCAAAATAAATAATAATAATAAATCGTTAATGGGTACCCCCAAAGAAATGAGACTCATTCTTCAAAAAATTGGATATGATAATGTTATTGTTTATGGATACGCTGGTACGCTTATTGCAGATAGTATCGATGACGAAACTAATGAAAAAATGAAAGATTTTAACAGAAAAAAATTACTATCTAACGTAACATACCATGAAACACCGATAGGTACAATATATAACACAGAGGGTAGTCTAAATAAACATGCAATTGCAGATGACCTTAAAATAGCAGTACTTGATAAAGAAATAGAATCTCAAGAACTTGTTGCCACAATAAAAACAGTTGCAGATCAAGTTTCAAAATATATTGGTGATGAATTATTAACAGGAACTGGTACTTTATCAGCAATAAGTGCCTATTTTAGCAGCACCCTTACAGACGAAGATATTAATAAATATCCAGAATATTTTAATGAAAAAAATGGACAGATAACACTTTCTGAAGAAGGAAACAACATGCTAAATATACTTAAAGACAGTTGGGATTATCTTCCACGAAATCTACGTTCTGCATGTAAAATGAATATAAAACCATATCTTTTAGAAGTATTTAAAGATGTATCTGAAAATATACCCGTACAACTGGATAAATTCCAAGATTATATTCAAAAAGAATTAACATCAGAAACAATCAAGAAAAAAATCGACCAAGATTCTAAATTATTACGAAAATTAATTGATGATGGATATTATTGTGATTATTTTATTAATACAGATTATGATGAATTAATAAAAATCATAGAAATGGATCAAAATAATTTAATCAACAATGAGACTTTTAAGAAAATAAAAAAATCAATACCTGTAAGACATCTAGACTCACAAAAATACCAACGACATCAAAAGGATAAAAAATATTATGAACTAGAACAAGAACATAAATTATATAACGAATGGGGAAAAAAAATAAAAGATACAATAATGTCAATTGAAACAAACCAAAAAATAATCGAAGGACATGGTATAGACCCATTAAAACAACTAAAAATGCTTGAAGATACAGGATATATTTTTTTAAGAGAAGATGATAAAAAAATAAATATATACAAAGGACAAAACTTTAATCTGCTTAATGAGGATAACACATCTTTCTGTCCAATAGGTCTTTCAGATAAATGGGATTCATGGAAAATTGAAAGACAGGGAAATATAACAATTTTAACAAAATATTTTAAAAATGTAAATGATAAATTAATAAGAATCTCAGTTAATTCATTAGGAAAATATAGCGTTGAAGGTAATGATCTAACTGTTTTTGATGAAAATGTTAAAAAGGAATTAAATCTTGTTGAAGAAGTTATAAATTATAATCTTCCTAAAAACAAACGCAAAACTTTAGATTGGACAGAATATAATGAATCACAACCAAAAACAAATACAATAAAACCTGTTAAACAAATCAAAAAACAATTATTTTAATAATAAACGACCAATACAAATATTATAAGGTAAGATTATAGATATTAAAGAAGCTCAAGACACAGTTTATGAACACTTAGTAAAGATATGTTATACAAAAAGCGAGACAACACCAACACATTCATTTTTGCATCTTGTTGAAGAAGTGGGTGAAGTCTCAAGAACATTGTTATACAAAGAAACAGAACGTGTTAACTTCAAAAATAACACAGATCCAGGTAAACTTGAAGATGAGATTGCTGACATATTCTGGCAGACACTCAAACTAGCGTAATATCTAAAAATAGATCTTGACCAAGCATTCATCAATAAGCTAGAAAAAAATAGGAATAAATAAAACTCAAAAACAGATAAACAAATATCTAATAATTTATCAAAAAAATAAACCCAATATTAAATATATAACATAACAAATATTATCATGGAACAACAAAAAATTATCAATAAAACTATTGATTTTGTAAAAGAAACATTACAAGATACAGAAAGTGGCCACGACTGGTGGCATACATATCGTGTCTGGAAACTATCTAAACACATTGCAAAAACAGAAAATGCAGATAATTTTATTGTTGAATTAGGCGCACTATTACATGATATAGCAGATTCAAAATTTCATGATAAAAACGAAAATATTGGACCCAAAAAAGCAGAAGAATTTCTAAAAACCTTAAACTTAGACAGTAATATTATAGAACAGATCAAGAATATTATAAGTAACATATCTTTCAGAACACGGAATGAGACAACATTCAAATCAGTAGAACTTGACATTATACAAGATGCAGACCGCTTAGATGCACTTGGAGCTATCGGTATTGCAAGAGCCTTCAATTTCGGTGGCCATAAAAACAACACAATATATAATCCCTATATAAAACCAAATACTAACATGACAAAAGAAGAATACAAAATGCGAGATAAACCGACAATAAATCATTTCTATGAGAAACTCTTATTATTAAAAGATCTTATGAACACAAAAGGCGGACAAAAAATTGCAGAACAAAGACACGCATTTATGGAACAATACCTTACCGAATTCTATAATGAATGGGAAGGTAAATCATAAAGATATTAAAAAAACATAAAGCTTTTAAAGAGAATCCTATTAAATAAAATCATGAAAATCTTAGTTGACATGGATGGAGTTATTGCAGATTTCGAAAAAGGATTCCTGACCAATTTCACAGAAAAATACCCTGAAGAACAATTCATACCACTTAATAAAAGAACAGAGTTCAAACCACGAGATCAATACACAATAAAACAAAAACCTCTTGTTGAAAGCATATACAACGCACCTGGTTTTTATACGTCCTTACCGCCTATTGATGGTGGACTTGACGCATTAAAAGAAATTTCAGATAAAGGCCATAATGTATTTATTTGTACATCGCCACTTTCAAACTATCAAAATTGTGTTTCTGAAAAATATCAATGGGTAGATAATAACCTTGGTATAGATTGGACTAAAAAAATTATTATTATAAAAGATAAGACATTAATTTCAGCAGACCTACTTATCGACGATAAACC
Organism: Nanobdellati archaeon; assembly: GCA_019429005.1. GTDB lineage: Archaea > EX4484-52 > EX4484-52 > EX4484-52 > GLR71 > JAHYJR01. The sequence goes on from JAHYJR010000003.1 coordinate 95,224, forward strand.
CGAAATAACAGGTTTAGAAACGCCATCATGGGAACATATAATATATGACCAACCATATAATCAAAATGTTAATTATAAAAGACGGATTAATTGGGCGAATTATAAAACTATTTTAGACCTTTAAAAACGTACTCTTGTAACACACTAACCTATAAACCAAAATTACTTTTTTCTTAAAAACACAACTAAATCAACATAAAATCACTAATTTTATTATAATATATAATATATTTAAAATTTACTCGACATCATAACATTATGAATCCAGATATAATCATATCTAATCCAAAAAAACTTGAAATTCTTAAAAATAAAATAGCTTTAGATGGAATAAAAAACATACATATTATCTCTGATTTTGACAGAACCTTTACAAAAGCATTTGTTAATAGACAAAAAGTACCGTCTATGATTTCAGAATTACCTAATGGAAATTACTTAACAGACGATTATGCAAAAAAAGCTCATGCACTTTTCAATAAATACCATCCTATTGAAATAGATATAAACATAACCGAAGAAAACAAAAAAAAGCTATGCATACTTGGTGGACTGAACATTTCAACCTTCTTATTGAATCTAAACTAAACAAAAAAGATCTTGATAAAGTAATAACCTCCGAAAATATCTGTCTTAGAGATGGCTCATATGAATTCATAAAAACCTTACATACAAATAATATACCGCTTATCATCATGTCTTCAAACGGTCTTGGTGGCGATACAATTTCAATGTTTCTTGAAAAAGAAAAAAGATTATATAATAATATTCACATAATATCAAACACATACATATGGGATAAAGATGGATTTGCTATTGATATAAAAAAAACAATAATACATGTTGCAAACAAAGATGAAACCTCAATAAAAGATTATCCTGTTTTTAATAAAATAAAAGCAAGAAAAAATGTTATCCTTATTGAAGATTCCCTAACAGATGTTGATATGGTTAAAGGCTTTGATTATGACAATATTATAAAAATAGGATTTATAAATGACAATATAGAAAAACATCTTGATTCGTACAAAAAAACTTTTGATGTTGTAATACTAAATGATTCAGATATGAGTTATATAAATCAATTATTAGATTATATAATAAACAACAAAAAAGTCAAATAAAAAACAATTTCAATTAATCTCATAATTTCGCCATCTACCAGAACCTATAGATTTCACAAGATTTTGTCTAACTAGTGATTCCATATGTTTACGATATGTTCTCTCAAGAATATCATCACCTGTAAGCTCAACATATTGTCTTAAAAGATCTCCTGAAGATATAGGACCTGAAGATTTCAAAATATCATAAAGTGTCTTTTTAATATCATCAAGAACAACCGTACGCTCATCTTTTTTGGAATCACAAACATTATCACATGCACGAATAACATCTTCTATAGAAATTGTATCCTTCGCCTGATTTTCAGCAAAAAGCGCAGAATTCCGTAAAATATCAATTGCAACACGCGAATCCCCATGGGATTTATGCGATATTATCTTAAGATATTCAATCTTAATAGAGCCTGGATACAAAGCATATTCCGAACGTTCTTTCAATATATCAAAAAGCTCATCTGGTTTATATTCTGGAAATTCAATAGTTTCAAACGCAAGAGATGATTTAATCCTAGAATCAACATCAAAAAAGGCATACTTATTGTTTGAAACAAGAACAAGACCATAATTTTCTCTTGAAAACACATAAAGAAGTTCTTTTTCTTTCAACTGATCAACTTCATCAAGACAGATTATTACTTTTTTAGATGTTTTTTTTACATAATTACTAATAGCTTTAACAAGCTCATCTCGCGGCTGCTTAAGATTTGTAAACACATTAAGAGAACTCACAATCTCATTAAGTATAGAATGTGAAGTCGAACATTTCCAACAATTAACATAAACCGTTTTTACAGATTGTGTATGTCCCTCAAACTCCGAAAATATCCATTTAACAAGAGATGTCTTTCCAACACCCGTTGCTCCAAATAAAAATATATTACGAGGGGTTCGACCAAAAGATGCGGGTTTCAAAGCATTTGCAACGGCTTCAACTTGACCTTCACGATGCAATATTTTCTCAGGAATAAATACCTCAAGAAGTATTGATTCGTCTTTTATCACAGATTTTACCATATCAAAAAGTCCCATATTATGGTTTCATCTAAGATAAAATATAAATATATCTATACTTTAATAAACCGAACAACAAACCAAACAGATTTAAATCAACTAACACCAAAAAAACAACATGGAAACACTCATAATTGGATTTATAGCATCAATCCTTACAACAATATCCTTTATACCTCAAATTGTAACAATATATAAAACTAAAGACACTAAAAGCATCTCACTAAAAATGTACTTATTATTCTGTTCAGGTATAACATTATGGTTAATCTATGGACTACTAAAAAAAGATTTGCCAATAATTTTAGCAAATAGTATCACTTTAATATTATCTCTAATAATATTATCTATGAAATTAAAATATAAATAGATTAATCAGAATGACACAACATAAAATATCAAAAGATTACCTTTTTAAAACAGCATATAATTCTTTATTTAGAACAATCTTATTGATTTTACCATATCTCTCTTTTTCGATTATACCTTTTAATTTAAGATTTTCTAAAATCCTATGAGTTTTTACTTTGTTAAGATCTGGAAGACGGCTTAACTCATATTGTGGAATACTACCACCTGACGATATTAAAGTATCAATCACTTTCTGTTCATATTTATTCAAAAATTTAAGTATTATTCGTGTATTTACATCAAGACTTTTTTCTTGTATGAATATCTTTTCAGACATGATATAATAAACAATAAGACCAACAATAATCCCTAAAAAGGCAAAAAAGGGTAAAAAATAAAAACTAGGTATTGCGATAGTATCATTTTGACGCTCAACTATGGATTCTTTCAATTCGTCAAGAGACATACTATCAATAAGATCTACATTTAATCTTGTGCTCTGCTTAGTATCATGTTGATAATTATAATACATACTTACCGTCAATGCCAGAAATATAAAAGACATTATAATACCTATACCTAACAACATATTTCTGTTATTAGTAGATGGTTTTAATTGTGCCATAAATATAAAGTACAATTAAACTTTAAATAAATTAAACATAAAAACAACCAAAAATACGCAATTTCGTAATAGTTTCAAAAAAACAAAACAATGTTTCAAAGAATAATCAATAGTTTCAGAAAGGTATATCTATAGTTTCAAACTAAAAATATTTAAGAATGTGGAGGTGTCTACAATGACAAAAAATACAAAATATAAAATGAGTGTCTTGTTAATCGGCGCTTTAGTATTATTTAGTATAGTTGGTATGGTAAGTGCATACAAAGGTAATGCTACACCTGTAGGTCCTAACTATAATGAAGACATACATGAAGCAATGAAACAGGCTATAGAAAACGGAGATTATGATGCATGGATACAAATAAGAGAAGATAATAACATGCCAATGCATTGTCGAATGTTTTCTATAATAAATGAAGAAAATTTCCATCTTTTTGCAGAAATGCATGAAGCAAATGAAAATGGTGATTTAGACAGAGCTGCAGAAATAAAAGCTGAACTTGGTCTAGGTCAAGGAAATGGAAACTGTGGAATGGGAACTCATATGGGAAATAAAGGAAACGCACAAGGAACTCAATCAAATTTTGGTAACTGCCAATATCATTGAGATGAGTAACAAACAAAAAAAATAAGTTTTAAGGGGTTTAAAAAACCCTTAAGAACCCTAATATAATAAAATAATATACGAACAAAGGTGATAATATATGTATATGTACCCCGGATTAAATTTTATATCAATGATATTATTCAATGGACTCTTTTTCATAATAACTGTTGTATTAGTGTTATGGCTTGCAAAAAATATCAAATTAAGTTCAGACCCAATAAAAATACTTGATTCAAGATATGCTAAAGGTGAAATTACTAAAAAAGAATATATCGAAATAAAAAAAGATTTACAAAACTAAATTATATAATATATATATATATATATATATATATATAATAAAAAAATTAAATTATATAACATATCAGATAGAAATATCTCTTGTTGATAAAAATGCCACAAATAACACCGATTAAAAAAATGTTTTTCAAAGAAAAATACATAAATATGATTCTTAAAGGTGAAAAGAGTCTTGAAGGAAAATCGGTTACAATAACATCAAAAAAATAAAAGTTAATGATTATATCTATATAAATGAAATCCATAAAACAAAAATCATAAGTATACACACTTATGACACATTCGAAAACGCATTGAAACATCATAATTTCAAACAACTTATACCAGATGCAAAATCACTTGAAGACACATTAAAAATATACAATAAATTATTTCCATCTTGGAAACAAGAAAAATATGGTGTATATATTTTCGGGATTAAGTTATTTAAAACGAAATCAAATTTATAAACATCAGACAAAAATACAATATTTATCTACAAACTTATCCGACGTTATATTCTCTATCTTGTACGATGGCAGTTAAGCACACCAATATTAGCAATAGTCTTGATTGCCTTATCAATAATGAACAAATGGCATGCAACAGCAATTGCAAACCTTATCTGAGGTCTCATGTTTTTTGGGGTAGATAGATTCATATTTACCTCAGATCTCTAGGTACTCAATGGGATGTCAAAGACAATATTAAATGTTCAGATTGTAAAAAAACGGCTCGAAGATACCGTCTTATAAAAACACGAAACTATGACAAGACCAAAGATAATAATCCAAAATTTAGATGTGAAACTTGCTCCCAAAAAAAACAAAACAACTAAAGAAAAGTGGGGTTAAAATCTAACAAAAACCCAAAAATACAATAACAAACTCAAAAGAAATATAATAATAACAACACAAATAATTATTATATGAAACCTATAAAGATAATAACATTAATTTCAATAATTCTGCTCTTATTACCTTTTACAGTTTCAGGTCTTCTCGGATATTATCACGAACAAAACATTGGTATCTCAACAGGAAACAATAATTATGAATTAAGAAATCCTACAAGTGTTACATCCACACTTGAATATATCTATATTGTAGATTCACTTAACAATAGAATACAAGTTTTTAATAAAAATAATACTTATGTAACAACAATAGGTGGTATCTTTGGTTCGGGAGATTATAGCTTAAAATATCCAAGAGATCTTGCAATAGATGGTGACATAATATACATAGCAGATACCGAAAATAATCGTATACAAATCTTCAAAGGAATATCCTATTATGGAACAATCGGAACATATGGTACTGAAAATGGTAATTTCAAATACCCAACAGGGGTTGAAACAGACGAAAACGGAACCTTATATGTAGCAGATAAAAATAACAACAGAATACAGATATTTTATCCAAATGGAACTTATAAGACTAAAATAGGATATAACAACGGTACTGGAAATTATGAATTCCAAGCACCAACAGATATTGCAGTAACATCAAAAAATGATATACTAGTTATTGATTCAAAAAACAATAGAATTCAAATATACAACAACGATTTGACATACAAAAAAACTATTGGTGGAACTGAAGGCGTTGGAGATTATCAGTTTAATAACCCTAATGGAATTTCAATTGATGATTATGACAATATATATGTTTCTGATACAGGAAACAATAGAATTCAAATATTTTCTAAAGATTACAAATATTCAAAAACACTTTTTTATAATGGACAAAGTGAATTCGCACTATCTAAACCTTCAAATTCTTATGTAGATTACAGAACATTATATATCGCAGATACTGGAAACAATAAAATAAAAATATTTAGAATGGATTGCCTTACAAATTCAGATTGTTATGATAAAAATCCGGGAACTATTGACACTTGCATAAAAACAAGTACTGAAAATTATTGTAAAAATGAACAGATTACAAACTGTGTTACAGGAGATAATTATTGTCCAATAACATGCACATATAAAACAGATTATGATTGCACACCAGAATGTGGAAATAATATTTGTGAAAAAGATGAAAATCAAACATGCTGTATTGACTGTGGAAACAAAGAAGGATACTCTTGTGCAAACAATTTCTTATATGAAAAGATACCTGTCTGTGGCGATGGTGTCTTAGATGACAATGAAATCTGCTGTCTTGATAGTGGCTGCAAAGAGGGTTATACTTGTGTTGATGACTATACATGCCGAATCGATGGAACTTGTGGCGACAGAACCTGTAACTGGAATGAGAATGAAAAAAACTGTTGTACGGACTGTAACTATTGTCTTCCAGGATACACTTGCATTACAAACCAATGTAGTCCTTCAAACATAAATAAAATACAAAATTACTGTGAAAATGACGCTTCTTGTAATGATAACAACACATGCACAAAAAATACATGTAATTTATACCCTCGATATTGTATAACTGAAACAATTGAACAATGCATAAATGATGATAGTTGTTGTCAAAGCCCATGCACACATCTAAACGATAATGATTGTCAAAAACCAATAGCACCAGAAAAAACCTATGGCGCTATATGTGGTAATAAACAATGTGATATATTAGAATCAACTGAAACTTGTTGTATTGACTGTGGATGTAAAACAGACTATGAATGCGGCAAAGAAACAAACAAATGTGAAAAAACAAAAGAACTTCTAATAAAAGAAAGTATAGAAAAACAAGATTCATTCAAAACAAAAGATATGAACCTAAAAGATAATGGATTCACCCTTATCTCAAGTGCAATAATAACAGACACATTAGAAAACAATAATATCATTAAATTTGTATATACTTATTCAAACAATAAACAAGAAACAGTAAACATTGAAGGTATAGCAGACGGATCTGGATACATTACATATATTGAAGGCAGCTATGTAAATATCACAATATACTTTGTCTACGCATTCATATTTTTCATAATATTTATTATAATACTGTTCTTATACATAAGACAAAAATTAATTAAAAAAGAAATTAAAAAAACAAAAGATAAAACACGAAAAATATTCAATGACCACATAACCGAATTTGATCAACTTATAGATAACTTAAAAAATAATGAAAAAGGATTTTTGAAAAGACGTCTTAATAGATGGGAAAATGAAGTTAAAGAAACTTATAAAAAAGATAAGAGTGAAGATTAATATAATATACATAAAAAAGGGTAAACGCTATCGAAAAAAAATTATTTATTATTGTCTTATTGCTTTTCACAACGGGAACAATAGTATATCATGAACTTGAAACTTGGTCTTGGGTTGATTCCATATATTTCTCAGTCACAACACTTACGACCATAGGTTACGGTGATCTTTATCCAACACGAGATATAACAAAAATATTCACTGTATTATATATTTTCAGTGGTATCTCAACAATATTTTATGTAATTACACACTCTAACAAATATATAATGCGACTTGAAAGAAAAATAGAAAACCTGTCAAAAAAAGTGTTAAAATCTTAATAAACTAATAAATAACAAAATCAAATAATAAGGTGATTTGAATGAATTACGACAAAAAAATTGAAACTCTTTCAAAAAATATTGAAGATCTTAAAAAGATGATATTAATTATTGGAAAAAATATAGATTCATACAAAAAAACTATAGATACTACAAATCAAAATCTTGAAACATTGCCTGTAAAATTAGAAGCAATATTTTCAAAAATAGATTCTGAAGTAACATTAAGTCAACTTAAAGCGGGACTAGATGAACTTAAACTTACAACAAATGATATACAGACAAACGTTGATGAGATTTCAAGAATACTTATTGAAGAAGTTGCAGAAGGATCAAAAAGACTTTACTAACTTAAAAAAGTGATTATCTTGCCTGAACAAAATATAGATATATCTAAAAATGTATATCCCGCAGACATAATTAAAATAAAATGGATATATAAAAATATTAGAGATACACTAAACAGCATTGGATTCAAAGAAGTTGAACCGACTTCAAAAAACAGTAAAGATTTGACCGAAATACTCCAAAAAGAAGGTGTAGAGGATTTATGCCTAATTAATTATGAAAATAACAAAAAAGACTCCTTTGTATATGATACTTCAACTAACATAATTGAAATGTCAAAAGAAGTAAGATTACCAAAACCAATGAGATGGTATGCAATCTCAAAAATATACAGAAAAGAACAGAATAAATTAAAAAACAAAAGATCATGTTCAGCATGCATAATGGGTTCAAAAGATGTTTTTGCAGACTCTGAACAAATATATGCAATATTAAATATTCTAACACCTCTTGGAATTGAACCCGTTGTACATATAGGACACAGAGAACTTATGTCTGAAATTTTAAAATATATGGGCATCGAAGAGAACGTTATAGACCAAGCACTAACTATATTTAAAGACTCAAAAATTGATGGAATTCAAGCAACATTTAAAAAATTTAATTTGTTAGGCGTTGAAAAAATTATTGTAACAGAAATACTTAATTTACTCAAATTTGAAGGATTATCAAAAGACCTTATAAATCATCTTAAAAACACATTTAATGACAATGATGAAATTAGTATACTTATAGAAGAACTCAATCTGTTTATAGATGAATTAGACAATTATAATATATTACGATTCTGTAAACTAGATCTTAAAATAATAGGTACAACCTACAACGATGGTATTGTATTTGAAGTATATGATATTAAAAATAATAAATTCCAAATTGCTTCAGGTGGACGAGTTAACATGCTTGCCGAACTTCTTTCAAACAATGAAATGCCATCAACTGCATTAAATATAGATGTTGATATGATTTACAATTTAATTGAAAAGAAAAAAATTGTGACTAAAATTGAACAAACTATAGATATTTATGTCGCACCAGAAAGCCTAAATTCTAGACGTAATGCAATAATGATTGCAAAACAATTTAGAAAGAAAAAAGGTATCGTTGAAATTGACATAAGTGGCAGAAGTTTGGACAAACAAATATTACATGCAAAAAAACTTAAAATTCCAAAAATAATAATAATACGAGATGATGACCTTAAAAATGGATTTGTCATAATGGAAGATTTTAAAACAAAAGAAAACACAAAAATCATTCTAAAAGGTAAAACAATAAAATAATTTTAAAGGGATGTCAAATATGATATACATACCAGATACTAGTGTAATTATTGATGGAAAAATAACTGAACTAATAAAAAACAAAAAATTAAAAGGTACTATAATTATTCCAGAATTTGTAATCTGTGAACTTGAAAATCAAGCAAACCGTGGACGTGAAACTGGTTTTATTGGTCTTGACGAAATAAAAAATATTCGAGAATTAGCTAAAAAAAATAAAATAACAATTTCTGAACTTGGTCGAAAACCAACATCTGAAGAAATCAAACTTGCAAATACAGGCCGTATTGATGCACTTATTAGGGATATTGCAAAAAATGAAAAAGGCGAACTTCTTACATCAGACATTGTACAAGCAAAAACTGCTGAAGCTCAAGGTATAAAAGTAACTTATTTTGAAAAAATAAAAATAAAAACAGAACATCTCAAAAAATACTTTGATAAAAACACTATGAGTGTACACCTTAAAGATGGTATGAGACCAAAAGCAAAAAAAGGTCTCCCTGGACAATTTAAACTAGTTGAAATTGGAAAAGAAATATTAACAAAAGAACAACTTGAAGAGATTGCAATTGAGATACTTGAAGCACAAAGAACAAGCGATAAATCATTTATTGAAATAGCAAAACATAAAGTAACAGTAATACAACTTGGAAATTGTAGAATTGCAATCACAAGACCACCTTTTTCAGAAAAGATGGAAATAACAGCAGTAAGACCAATTGTAAATGTAAACCTTGATAGTTATAAAATACCAAAAAGACTTAAAGAACGTCTTGATACAAAATCAGAAGGCATAATTGTTGCAGGACCTCCAGGTCATGGGAAATCAACATTATCACAAGCACTTGCAAATTATTTTGACGAAAAGAAAATGATTGTAAAAACAATGGAACAACCAAGAGATTTACAATTAAATCCATCAATAACACAATATGGGCCACTTGAAGGTAGCATGGAAAAAACAGCAGACATACTTCTTCTTGTAAGACCTGATTTAACTATATATGACGAAATTAGAAAAACATCAGATTTTAAAATATTTGCAGATATGCGACTTGCAGGTGTCGGTATGATTGGTGTTATACACGCAACAAGACCAATTGATGCAATACATAGATTTCTCGGACGAACCGAACTTGGACTTTTACCACAAATCATTGATACAATACTTTTTGTATATGAAGGTAAGATTTCTAAAGTTTACTCACTTAAGCTTATGATTAAAGTGCCAACAGGCATGGTTGAACAAGACCTTGCAAGACCTGTCATAGAGGTTACAGATTTTGAAACAGGTACCTTAGAGTATGAGATTTACACCTATGGTGAACAAACAATCGCAATAGCTATAGAAGGCGAAGCAACTTCAAAAATACAAAAACTCGCAGAAGAGCAGATTAAAAAAGTTGTAGGTCAATTTTCAAAAGATATAAAAATCACAATCGTATCAGATGATCGTGTTGTACTAAATATACCAGATAGAGATATTGCGTCATTTATAGGTACAAAAGGTAAAAATATTTCAAAAATAGAAGAAAAACTAGGAATACATATTAGCGTAGAACCAATTATAGACACACTCAAAAGAACCGTATCCTATGCTATTACAGAATCTGGAGGATATCTCAATATGCAAATTACAGACACATTAAAAATAAATGAAAAATTTGCAGACATCTACAAAGATAAAGAATTTCTTTTTAATGCTACAATAGGTAAAAAAGATATAATTAAAATAAAAAAAATCTCTGAAATTGGACAAAAAGTGCTTCAAGCATTCACACTTAAAAATTTGAGAGTTCTTGTATAAAATTAATACATAACCACACACAAAAGATAAAGGTACCGTAATTCACATCTTTAAGTGGTAAGGCGTATATAATTACAAAAAAATACATACTAATTCTATAACAGCAATATAACTCAAAAAAGGAGATAGCTATGGTAGAATTTATAACAATAAAACAAAAAGAGATGAAATTTGGGACCAACAACTTTGTTGAAGTCGCAAACAAGAAAGCAGTGACAAGTGACGGTGAAAAGCCATTCATATCAATAACAAGAGGCTATTACACAGAAGACAAACAAAAAAAATTCACAAAAGCAATATCACTACCACTAGAAGAAACTTTAATAAATGAAGTAATTGACGCAATTGGAAAAGTTATTTAAGCGATTCATTTCGCTTATTTTTTATTTTTTTATTATGGCACAAGCTCAAGTCTTAATTTGCCATCTTTAAACTCTTTCTTTTCAAGACGCCACTCTTCTGGAATTTGTATTATTTTAAAATATAATTTATCTTGAGTCAATGCACGAATTTCAATAGATTCTTTAAACCGCTTAATCTCAATATCAGATACAGACTTAACATCTGGTAAATTTGTCTCAATAATAATTTCGGTAGGAAGTCGTTTTATATTTATTTCAGGTTCTTCAGTTTTTGTTGGTATTTTTTTTAGATTAGACAGATCCTCTTTTAGTTCAGAATCTTTTCGGATAGAAAAATCACTTTTAGGAACACGAATACCAAATTGATTTGCAATTTCTTTCTCAAGATGAGCTTTATCAACATCGCCAATAGTCCGTATATTCACTATAGGTTTCATACCTGAACCTGTTTTTATACTGATGCTAAAACCGGATTTCTTTATATTGGGCTTAGCACTCATATTAAAAGGTGTTATATTAAAGAATTCAATATCTCTGTCTCTATTTTTAATATCTTTCTCAAATTGTTTCTTAATAAAACCCATATCCTTATTTAGACTTTCAAAAATATTGTTAATAGAAAAATCACCGCTTATATGCAAAGGTTTGCCAGAAGGCAAAGGTTTATCAGATTGCATAGGTTTATCAGAATGTATAGATTTACCAGATTGCATAGGTTTATCAAACTGTATAGGTTTTAATAACTTAAATCCGCACTTGGAACAAAATTCCCAAGTTTCGTCAACCTTATTTCCACATTTAGGACAATACATAGATACCAAAGATATATAGTTTCCAATATTTTTTATAATTTTCTATTAATTAAAAAATAATAACTCCTTATAATCCTAAAAAAGATTTAAAAATTAATAACAACAAATTAACAATATAATATCAACATTAACATAATAACTCTCGTCGACAATATAGGATTTAACAGACATTATTAATTATATATCTAAAAACAACAAAAAAAACTAAAAACAACAAAAAAAACTAAAAACAACAAAAAAAACTAAAAACAACAAAAAAAACTAAAAACAACAAAAAAAACTAAAAACAACAAAAAAATATAAAATATAAGATTATTAAGATGATTACATGGTTATCCAAAATATTAAAAATAATGTTATAGACAACATAAACAAATATCTAAAAATAATGTCAGATATAGAAAAAAAACAAATAAAAGATAGAATAACAAAAATAAATTCAAAATATAAAACAATAATAAGCCTTAAAAACTCTGAAAAAACAAAAAAAGACATCGACACAACCTTTTTCAGTTTTGAAGACCTACCACCCACTGGAAAAGAATATTGGTTTCTTAAATTCGTATCAACTAAAAAAGACGATAACAGACAACTTATCTTAATGTTTGGCGAAGGTGCTGAAACAATAAAAATAAATAAACAGCAAATAGATCAAAATACAAATCAAGATAACAAACAAGATAAAAATGGATATATGACCGTTTGGTATTATGATTCAAATAAAAAATTAATATTTGACGAAAAATGTACAATATCAATAGACAAAAATAACATAAAAACCACAAACAAACAAAACCATATCAATTATAATGGTAAATTTCCAAAATATTCACTTGATATAACAAAAAATAACAAAACAATATGTAACCTTAAAATAAAAATACCTGAAAAAACAACAAATTCTTTTGAATTTTATCATAACTTCAAATCCCTCCTTGGTTTTGCATTAATTAATATATACCTCGATTTTGATGGAACACTTAATGGTAAAAATTTTAAAGGTAAAGCATATATCCAAAAAGTAATTGTTATAGGTCCATTTATACCTTGGAGATGGGGTCGAATTGTATTTTCAAACGGGTCCATATTAACATATTATGTACCAACAATAGATATAATGAAACTCAGTTACAAACTAGATTCAATTCTTGAATTTTATGATAACACTACAAACAAAAAATATAGTTATCAAGATATAAAAATCAAAAAAATTGGACATATCAACCCACGATGGATTATTACAGCAGATAATGATAATTTTTTTGTATCTATAAAAACATATTCATCCCATAAATTTGGATTTAAAAAAATAGGATCTTTCACTTACATAGAATATTTAAGCAAAGTGACTGACATATTTATAGAAAATTCAAAAATAGATACAACAAAATTAGGTTCTGGTTTGGGATTAACCGAAGATGCAACAGGTTATATTTTATAAAAATAAGTGAAAACAAGACTAAAAATCAAAAATAAATATAATGTCTACCAAAAATAATGGTAGAACATAAAACCAACAAAAAATAATTTATTTTGTCTTTAAAACATCAAGAAGTGCTTTTGATATTGCTTCAATTACTTCTTTATCACTAGGCATAGCAACAGATTTCTTAAATCGTGGTTCTTCTTCTTCTTTTGTGAAGAAACCTCTTGAAATGGAGATAAATGTATTCTCTTCACCATCTTCAGGTATCGCTTTTTTCTTAGCAATTTCAATAAAGTTGTTTTCACCAAACTTAACTTCAATAGATTTTATTGTTTCAAATGTTACGTTTCCAGACATTTATTTCACCCAAATCAAAGATTATTGATTCAAATATAATAACACACATATTTTTATATATCTTTTGTTAACAAAAAAGGACTGCTAGACCTATAAAAACGACAAATACCGACATAATCGTGCAACCTTAAAAAAGTTTTATAAAACAGCATCAACTCAATAGAATTATATTCTATTTGTATCTTAAATAAAACAAAAATAACTAAAAAACAGAAATAACCATTATGTATAACAAAAAAAGAACCAATTCTAATTAAAGCACCTTACACAGATAAAAGAACCATAAATAATAAGATATGGCAAAATAACAAATGTGAATGCACATTAAGAGATGGTTCAGACGCCTTATTGAACAATATAAACCCACAATATAATATAACTACAATAAATATCCCCAATTATATTAAAAGCGAACTTAATGTTCAAAATTACGAAAGATTTGAACAATTCTATTCAGACAAATACAAAAACGACAAAATCCCAATAACAATCGGTGGTGTACATGGAATTAGTGTTCCTGCAACAATTGCACTTTCAAAAACAAATAAAAAAGAATCAACAATAAAAGACTAAACAGAGATCTTGATGCCCTAGGATATAAACAAGATAATATATCACCATGGAATTGAACAAAACCTTGGCTTGATAAATTTGAATTTTATATGATAATAGATTCAGTACCAAAAATAGATGCAATGCATATCAGAAGTTATTATGATGAAAAAAATAACAATAACAACCTATTTACACGAAGTCTTGAAGAAGAAATAAGTAGAACAATAACAGCAATTAAAACCGATAAAAATATTGAATTTATAACAAAACAAAACATACCCAATATTTTAGATAAAACAAAAGAATTTTGCAACAAATTAAATAAAAAACCATTATATTTATCAATAGATGTTGACGTTTTCAAAGAGGTTAATGCAAGTAAAATAGGTTTAACGTCATTAACTTATGGAACTATTGATGTAAACCATTTTGAAACAATATTTGACACAATATTACAAAACGCAAATATATGTGGTATCGATATAACAGAAGTAAATACACTAGACCCTAAATCTATTGATTGTGGAAATATCGTTTTATCCACAATACTTGAAAAATTAACATAAAAACTAAAAAATATAAAAAAGTTATCAGCCCGCCCATCAATCATCATATATCAGTATCAAATAAGCTCATCATCTAACTAAATTATTATTAGTAAGTTATCTTTAAAAAAACCATATTATATTTATAAAAATCAAAATAAACGTCAAAACACGTATAAAACGACATTTGACGAACGAAACTTTATATCGTAACGAATTAAAATATAGATACAAGTAACTAACAAGGTAATTAAATGAATAAAAAAGGACTTTTTATAACAGATCTTGATATGTCTGCAATAAACATGCATTCTGTACTTAAACTTGCAATAGATACAATAGACTATTTCAAAAAAACAGATGACCCTAGATATGAATATGCAAAAGAGACATATAAACAAATAATGCACTCAGATAAAAAAAGACAAGAAACAGGTGAAATAGATACAATCCTACATAATGGTAAAAGAATGAAAATACTTACAGAGAACATAATAGGATTACCTGCAACATATCTTGATGCAATAAAAAAACAAGTAAATAACACAATCATGCCAGGTTTTGATAATGCAATCAATCATGCAAATAGTAAAGGATTAAAATCACATATTATCACAATGAGTTTTGATTACTTTATTTCTGACATTGCAGACAAATGGTCTTCAAATTATTATGCAAATAAAATCAAACTCGATGAAACGCACCAAAATATAGAAAGCACAAATATTTTAGTTCAAGATGGGATATCTAAAGCAAATATAATCGACACACTTATACAAAATTATACAGATGAAACGGGAGAACTACCAGACATACACATCCATGGTGATGGTGAAAGTGATATGGATATGTTTAGAAAAGCTATAAAACTTAAAGAATTAGGAAAAATAGAACAATTATTCATATATGTGCCTATAAATGGAACAAAAGAAGCACTAGATATTGCAACAAACCCATATACCATAGGTGATATAGACACACACCTTATAAATAATACAAAATAATTTAAAAAATATGATTAATAACAATTAAAAAAACAGCTTTGTGTCAATTGACACAAAATTAAAAATTAATTCTAAAAAACTGAAAAAGAATCAAACAAAATCATAAAATATAAATCAATTTTAATCTTCTGGTATAATAGTACTTTTGCCTTTAGCTTGAGGTATAACACGTATATTTGCACCACTAAATTCTTTCTCAAGCTGCTTACCTGAAAATATACGATCTAAAGTTAATGCAAGCGCACTCACTTCTGAATGCGGTGAATTACCAACAGCAACATTAAAATCTGCAAGATCATACATCTCACCAGGAACTTTTTGTGAACCTATTACTATTAACATACTACCTTTTAACTTAATACTATCTTTAATTTTATCAATCACAGTCGGTAAATTAAGCCCATACATAGTTAAGTGAACAATCACTGAAGTATCAATATATGGTTTTATTGCTTTTTTCCAGTTTTTAATATATTCTACAGTAAAATCACCACCCCAACGAGAAGATGTTTTCTTAAGACTTTCAATAGTATTATCTTCCCTATCTCCTGTAATAATTATTTTAGATGCACCAAAAGACCGTGCAACAAGACCACAATGTGTAGTAATTCGTGAATCTCTACCAATCCTATGTCCAAGACGCAAAACTGTTATATCAACCATATTTATCAAATATTATAGTATATCCAAAATTATATTATATCGATTATTATATTATATCCAAAATGATATTATATCTAAACTCATATTATATACAAAACTTTAAGTTTATGTGTATATTTACATCAAAAATACAATCTACAATAAAAACAAGACACACCAACAATAATTTAAAGATTCCGTAATACTTCAGTGAAGTAAAGTTCACTGAACAATTAATACATAACTTAATAAATTAATAATAAAACGCCATTATTTTTATAAAAATCAAATAAAGATCAAATAACAAACTATAAATTAAAAAAAATAAAATAAAAAAGATTTAAACATATTCAAAAAATCTTGAAAATTATTTTTTATAAAAATATAACAAAATAAGTAACAAAAATAAAAAAAGTAAACATAAAAACAGACACCCTTTCAAATAAATACAGTTCAGTCTTAATTCACTGAAGTATATATAACCCAAACAACACAAATTAATACAAAATCAAAAACAAAATATAAAACAACAAAAGGGATAATACAACATATAAAATCGATAACAATCAAATAAGTATCTATTTATAGATATACTCTACAACCCATAAAAATTCAAGATTATTTACGTTCAAGAAGAACAACACGACTTGCTTCACTTTCATTAGTAACTGAATAATTTAATAATTTTGCAAGTTTTTCTGCAAAATGTAAAACTTCACTATGAACAGGCATAGCATCATAATCTAAACGATGCTTAGAAAAACCAACCCACATATAGGCTTTAACCTCAACAAACTTTGGATTTACCTTCAATATCAATTTCACATAATTCTCAAAATCATCCATATTGAGTCCTTTTACAAGAGTAAGTCTAACTGCTTTTTTACCTTTGAATTTACTAAGAGTATTAATAGTCTTTTCAAACCGAGACCAATAATCCTTAAACATAGGAACACAGGTTTTTTTATACAGCTCTTTTGTTGGTGCATCAATAGATAAATAAAATTGAGTCGGCCCACCCATATCACAGATTTTTTGAACAGTATCAGGAAATTGTCCATTTGTTACAAGAAATGTCGTAAACCCTCGCTTATTACAAACATCAATAAGACCCGCAATCTTAGGATATGCTGTAGGTTCCCCAGTTAATGATATTGCAACATTTATAGGATCTTGTGCTTCTTCCCATTTAACCATATCAGTACCACTAAAACCCTTAAACCCCGTTATAAGAGACCTCTGCATACGAATTGCACCATCAAGTATTTCTTCAGGATCATCAGAATCAGAACCCAATTCAGAAGCTTCAGTTTTATCAGTAGAACGCCAACAAAACACACATTTATTTGGGCACCAGGCCACAGCAGGTGTCATTTGCAAACAACGATGACTTTTGATACCATAAAATTTTTCTTTATAACAAACACTGTCACCACGAAGACTTTTCTTTAACCAAGTACATAACTTTACAGCCGAATGATTACCTACAATACGATATTGCTGTTTTTCAAGAAGTAATTTATAATTATCATCAAGTTTTACCATAATAACTATTAGAATAAACAAATTTTATTAAATAATAAGTCTAAAAAAACATTCATTCAATATAATCTAAAAGGGATTTAAACACAACAGGATCATCAATAAGTACTTCAAGATCCATTTTACTTAAAGGCCGATTATCTACGATAGTTAAAGCACGTTTTGGTCCAATTCCAGGAACAAATTCAAGACATTTTTTAGAACAATTATTAATATCAAGAGGATAAGGCACACAAGTTATAGACCTATAACCCCACCCAACAACTTTTGCATCAAACATACCTTTGTTTATAACGCAAGGAATTCCAACAAGAATTGGATAAGATCCAGATTGCCTTGCAAAAGCAATATCTTTATCTTGAAATTCAAATTTAAGATTTGTAAGCAAAACACCTTTAGGCACTAGTCGTTCTAATATCACACGATCTATCTCAGTACGCACTTTATATTTATAATGAGTAAAGTAACGATGATGTTTACGCACTAACTTATCACCTAAAGATTCCATACGCGTACCTGGAAAAACTGCAACCTGCCTAAGATTAATTCTGCGAACAAGAAGACCCTCATCAAGAAGAGATTTAAGAAACGCAAAATTAAGTTGAAATGTCTTTTTAGTCTCACCAAAAAGCCCAAAAACAAAATTAATTCCAGGGAGAAGCATAGGCATACCGTTATTACCACGAACAGCACCAACTTTATTTAAAAGCCGCACTGCAAAAAGAACCTCATCAGGTGTAGTATTAAGATTATTTGCCAAAATCACAACAGGATCAGCACTTTCCATACCAAAAGCAGCAACATTACCAGGTGTACAATATTTAACAAGTGTTTTTGCTATTTTTTCGCATTCGACTGGATATTTTGCGATAACGTGAGGATTCGCATTATCTATATGAAGTGTTTTTAGTTCGGGTGCAACTTTACATATACCCGAAAACAACAATTCTATAGATTCAGGATTAGGAACACTATCTTTTGACATATATGAAAAGATACATGGTTGTCTACCTAAACGAAAATGCCTAGCTCCAAAGGAATAAAGAGCTTGAACCTCATCAATTATATCTTTCTCTAACCTAAACTTAGATTTACCAAAACGCAACGGCTCAGTACAAAATGAACAAAACGAATCACGACCACAACCACGATACGACTCTAACTCACACATTAACAAACTATCAAAATCAGGATGCTGTGTTATAATTTCAGCACCAAGTATTGCAAAATCACGTAAAAGTTTGTAATCACGCAATTTTGTAACATCTAAAGATTCAGCAGAACCGCCCGATTTAAGATAACTATAAATAAAAAGTTCAATATCTCCAGAAACAACAAAATCAAAGACAGATTTAAGTTTTTCAAGTTCAGTATTCTTTATTACAGAACCGCCACAAGCAGATGTCCCTGAAGCTGCAACCGGACCACCTAGAAACTTTAAGCATTTAAGAGGTACAAAATAAGTAACAATTTCTTCAAAAGAAATAGGTGTACCTGCAATATACTTACCAGGCGTATGAACTCCTGCTATTGCAATAACAATATCAGCCTTATACAATAGAGCAGATTTATCATTTTGAGAACGCACATCATCAATTGTCAAATAATTAATTTCTTCAGATATACCTAAAACTTTACGTATAGCACCAAAAACATATCTCGGATAGGTACCAATGTAGGGTGGCACACCAAGACCTGCAGGTTCATCTGTATATCCATCAAAAATGACAATCATACTAATGTTTAAGTAAGTTAATTTTAAAAACAATAAGACAAATTTAAAAACAATAAGACAAATTTAAAAACAATAAGACAAATTTAAAAATAATTTAAAAATAAAAAAAGATTCAAAAACCTTTAAAATACCTTTAAAAATTAGTCTCAACTCTCACATTTAAAAGCCTATTTTATCTCAAGAGTTAAAAAATCGTATGCAAGCAGAGTATTCTTAAACACAGAAGTTGCATCCTTAAGAAGTTCTAATAAAGTATCATCACCCTCATTCTGATACCTCCTACTTATATGCGTAAGAATAAGTTGTTTCACACCTGCAAGCTTTGCAACATTTGCAGCATCGAGAGATGTGGAATGTCCTCGCTCATCAACATGTTCCATATTTGATGAAAATGTCGCATCATGTATAAGAAGATCTGCACTTTCAGAATATTTTATTACGTTACGACTATACCTAGTATCACCAGTATATACAACTTTACGACCAGGAATCTCAACAACTATATCTTCAGGACGAATAACTTCACCCTTAAACTTTATTGTCTTACCAGACTTAAGTTCCCCTACAATAGGACTTGTTTCAAGTCCCAGAGCTTTTGCTTTATCCATATCTGCTTTTTTCCGTAAATCCTCACAAAGTGAATACCCAAGAGATGGAATGCCATGAAGTGTCTTAAAAGCTATTATCTCATAACCATCACACCTAACAACATCAGCATCCTTAAGCTCAATTGCTTCAACTTCAAAACCCCTATAATAATAACCAATATTCAAAAATTGTTCTAAAAACTTTTTTGTTCCCTCTGGACCATATACCAAAAGTTTCTTTTTTCGACCCTCAAGAGACATTGTCTGCACAAGACCAAGGATACCCGCAAAATGATCAGCATGCCAATGTGTAATAAAAATCTTATCAATTTTCATAAATTTAAGATTCTTATCCATAAGCTGTCTTTGAGTACCTTCACCACAATCAAAAAGAATCCGATCACCTTTGAACATAACAAAGACAGATGGTAAATTTCTTTCACGTGTTGGTATACTTGCAGTTGTTCCAAGAAATGTAACTGTAATCATAATAATATTTTAACACCAAATCTTTTATTTTAATAAGCAAACTCTCACATTTTAACAATCATTTTAAAAAAATAAATATATATAATACAAAAATGGTAAAATACCCACTAGCAGTAAAAAATAAAATCCCAAACCCTGAAGAACAAGATGAATTTGATGAGTCTTGGGAAGCTGTATATAGACTTTTGGGTGTTGGAAATTCATTTGATACAGAAAACCACAAAATGCATACATTACCAACAACAAACACAAATACAAAATTCATCAACTACCTTGACACACAGACAGATACAATAACAAACATAAAAGAAGACCTTGAATCAATGAACATCTTTGGCTATGAAAGTCAAGATAAAACATACCTTGAAAAACTTGTAAAAGATATTTCTGAAAATCTAGAATATGGCGAAATCAACAAAAAACAAATTGAAGACGCAAAAAATCTTAGAGACTCACTCAAACAAGAATACATAACATGGCAAAATAACAATTCACGCAAAGATTTGCACGAAGAAACAAAGGAATGGTATAAAATACGATAAAACATCAAAAAAAGCAAACAAATTAATTAAACAGCTAATTCTCCGAAAAATACAAAAAACAATCTAAAGTACACTTTACCCTTATACCAACTTAAAAAGATAAATGTATTTTGTAAGATTTTTATGTATGTAACTCTCACATTTTCTAACCAATTTTAAAAAATGAGGTATTTCTATATCGCCCACATTGGTTGATACAGCAGCATAACATCCAATTTTAAGCATATTAGGAATCAATAACAAAAATTGTTGCATAAAATCTTTAGGTGTGACATCAAGTTTTGTATTTCGACCATAAGGCAAATCTGTAACAATACAATCAAACTTATCCTTAAAAGACTTAGATGCAATAAAAGAATCCGCACATAAAATATTATGCTCCAAAATACCATAATGTTTAAGATTAGCTATTGTACCTTCAACCATTACCCTATCAAGATCAATTCCAGTAATTTTTGCACCAATAAGAGCTGACTCAATCAAAAGCCCACCTGTACCTACAAAAGGATCAATAACAGATTTACCCGAAGAAACTCTTGCAATGTTACACATAGCTTTTGCAACTTTAGGCTTCAAAGACACAGGATGAAAAAAGGGACGTTTAACAGGCATTCTTTCTGAAAATGACGACACTCCAAATTCTTTGATAAGTATACCAAAAATCTGTTCACTACCAAAAAGATAAACACGGAAACTAGTCTTTGGATCCTTAAGATTAAACTTATACCCTAAGTTAAACAAAAATGCACCCATCTTCTTTTCAATAACACTTCTATCTTGATTTTGTTCGGGATTTATTCTTGTAACTCTCACATTTACAGGTGATTTTATTAGATGTTGATACATATTAAAATCAACAACATCAAGACCATTCATACCCCCTATACACAGACCAACCTCTCTAGTATGTGACAAGTCAGTAAAATCAATGTTTTCAGCTATAGATTCAATAATAATTGCATTATCTAAATCCTGCTTAACAGAATACGATATATTTTGCACCTCAAGGCGTGAAAAAAGATCTTCTTTCGCAAGACAAAGATTATCTTTTGAAAAAACAATAATATACTCCATATTTAACCCAGTTCAATACTTTAAAACGTAATTTTATTATATTTACTGCATTTTTAACACTTTTTAGTTATTTTTTAAGATTTTTACAAACATTATCATATTTTAAATTTTCGGCATAACACACAATAAATCTATAGCTATATATCAATATAAAATTATACTTAATATACACAGATATTTAATATATTTTTATAAATTTATGAAAGTATAAGATAATACAAATATACAATAATATATTTAGATATTTATACAATTATACAATTATACAATTATACAATTATACAATTATACAATTATACAAATATAAACAAAACACAATACATAACTATACACTTATAATAAAATATAATTACAAAATAATTATAATACATAATAATAAATTAATACTAATATATTATCATAAAACAATAATCAAAGATAAGTATAAAAGCATATTAAAAAACGAAAGAGATAAATAGATTAGATTAATTTAAATATAGGCACTAGGCACTTTAAAAATTTAAAAAAATAAAAAATAAAAAATAAAAAATAAAATTCAACTAAATGAAAACTAAAAATAAAAATAATACAAAATTCATGCTTAGACACTAGTAACCAAAAAATAAAAACGATAAATTAAAAACAAAAATTATTAGCAATTTCTATTTTTTTATTCTTATATCTGCTGCATTTTTATGTCCTTTAAGTCCTTCAAGATCAGCCATTCGGGATGCAATTTTACCTAAAGCAATACAACTATTTTTATCAATCTCTTGATAAGTTAAAATTTTAATAAAATCTTTAACAGATAATCCTCCAGTATATTTTGAAGCACCATTAGTTGGTAATGTATGATTAGTCCCACTACAATAATCACCAAATACTTCTGCAGAATAATTTCCAATAAACAAAGATCCATAATTAGTCAATTCAGAAATTAACTGTTCCTTATCTTTAACTTGTATTTCTAAATGTTCTGGTGCTCTTCTATTAGCGATTTTAATTGCTTCAGTCAAATTATTAACAAGAACAATTTTACCATTATTCAAAGCGATTTTTGCAACATCTTTAGTTGATAATTTTTCCAATTGAATTTTTAACTCATTATTAACTTCTTCTGCTAGTTCTTTAGAAGTTGTCAATAAATCACATCTTGCATTTGGATCGTGTTCTGCTTGAGCCAATAAATCTGCTGCAATAAATTCCGGATTACCCGTTTCATCTGCAATAATCAAAACTTCGCTTGGACCAGCAATAAAATCAATACCTACAAAACCATAAACTTCTTTTTTTGCAACAGCAACAAATTCATTTCCCGGTCCAACTATTTTATTTACTTTAGGTACTAATTTTGTACCATAAGCCATAGCTCCTATAGCTTGAATTCCACCAATATTAAATATTTTATCCGCACCAGCAATATCTGCTGCAACAATAGTTATAGAATCAATTTTAGGTGAACATACGATTATTTCTTTTACGCCAGCAACTTTTGCAGGAATCACACTCATCAAAGCTGAAGAAGGTAAAGGATATCTTCCCCCTGGAACATAACAACCCACTTTTTCTATTGGAATTATTTTTTGTCCAAGTATAACTCCGTCTTTTTTAATTTCGAAATTTTTAAATGTTTTAAATTGTTCTTTTGCAAAAAATGTTATATTTTTGGCAGCTTCCTTAAGAATTGAAACATCTTCTGAATTAACTTTTTTATATGCATCTTCAATTTGTTTTTTTGTAATTAAAGTATTTTCTAAATCTAAATTATCAAACTTCTTTGTGTATTTATTAACGGCTTTATCTCCATCTGTTTTAACTTCATTTAATATTTGATTTACAACTTCAATTTTTTCTAGTTCTAGATATTCATAATATTTATTTGTTAAATCATTAGAATTTATTATCTCCATAGTATTACATTACATTATTGTTATATATAAATCCTTTTATAGAGAATTTCAAAACTATAATTACATATAACAACCTTTAAACAACAAAAATAATAACATCTCATACAGATTTAATCCAACTCTTAAACAGCAAAGCATCTTGTTCAATAAGGGGACTTTCAGAAATGATTGTAACATTATACTGATTTTCATTAAGAATTTCTGCCAAAAGCCTAAAGTCTGGCTCACTTGAAGACAATGGAAGATGATGCTTTTCGTTACCATTCTCATATTTTATACCAGTCATATGACAATGCAACTGCTTTACACCTATTTTATCAAACTTGTCAAGAATTACCTTAAAATCCTCTTTAGTTTTCAATCCACCATTACCCCTTGCATGTACATGCGCAAAATCTATAACAGGCGCAACATTTTCACAATCTTCAGTTAATTTTACAATTTCATTAACCGTACCAAACTGTTTCTGACGACCCATCGTCTCAATACCAAGTTTAGCTTTACTTTCAAATTGACAACATGCATCCTTTATCATTTTATAAACATCTTGTGCAGGTCGCTCCATATAAAAACCAGCATGAACAACAACAATTTTAGCACCGCAAATATCTGCAATGTTTAATGTTTCAGCTATAAGATTTTTACTATTTTCAATAACTTTTGGATTTTTTGATGCAAGATTAATAAAATATGGTGCATGGCACGACAGAGAAACATCAAATTTGCGCGCAACTTTACCTACTTCTCGTGCAGATTCCTCTGTAAGATAAATACGTTTGACAAACTCTAATTCAAGTGCAGACAAACCTAACTTTGACACGCAATCTATTGCATCAGCGGTTTTCTTTCCCTTACAAATAAGCGGAATCCCTGCAGAACCAATACGAATTCTCATAGCTTATTATTAGGTTTTAGGTTATATATTTCTTGAGAAATATTACAAAACTTATACTAAACAAAACCAACCTTTTTAAATTTAATTCTATGTACACAGATTATGTCTAAAGTCTATTTACTACAAGACGGTGATATTCAACCTAGTGACGATGATGAAATATACGCACCTCTAACAATTAAACTGGTAGAATATATTATGGATCCAGCATCAGCTAAATTTAGAAATCTCAAGATAAATATGAATCCACAATACCTATTAATTGACGCAGGTGGACCAACAGATACTGTAGAAGACCTTAATACTTAGCTAGAAAAAGCTAAAATCACAAATCAAGATATTAATTAAGTCATAACCACGCACAACCACCCCCAATCACGTAGGACTTGCAAAATTTATAGGCGATGAAAATGGCACAACAATATATGGTCCTGATTCAACATACCACAACAGAAAAGGTTTATATTCAGAAAGAACACCTGAACATAATTTTAATTGGGACATAACTTTTGTTGACACATCGGGCCACGAAAGTACTAAAGACAGATCTGTAATTGTAACTAAAGATGATGGTTTTACAGCAATTGTAGGCGATTTAATGCTTAACAGACTAGAATATGACGAGCCATATAATATAAAACAATGGGAACCAGACAACAGCTCAGACATTAACAACTCAAGACTAGATATACTTATGGGTTATCCAGACATTACTGAAATAATACCTGGCCATGGTGCACCTTTTAAAGTAAACAGAATTAAAAAAATATCAAAATTAAAAAACAAAAAAAATATTGAATTTAAGATAAAATCAAAAAAACAATCTTAATTTATCTCAATCAATCTTTTTAGTATCAATCTTATCTGTAATTTCTTTTATAAAAGCATCAACCGATACACCATATGTAACTTTACCCAAACGTGTCCTGACTGTAACTGATTTTTTCTCAATCTCTTTATCACCAACAACTAGCATATACGGGATTTTCTGAAGCTGAGCCTCACGTATCTTATACTCAACAGTCTCAGTCCTGAAATCACTCTCAACACGAATACCTAAAGCAGATAATTTAGCAATAACTTCTTCAGCATAATCTTGATGCCTATCAGCAATTGTTATCATCTTAACTTGAACTGGCGCAATCCATGTTGGGAATGCTCCTGCATATTTCTCAATAAGCATAGCAAGCGTTCGCTCATAACAGCCAATAGATGAACGATGTACAACCATAGGTCTTTGCTTAGAATTATCTTTAGCCACATAAGTCATATCAAATCGCTCAGGTAATGCAAAATCAATCTGTACAGTTATGATAGTATCTTCTTTACCATACACATTTTTAGCTTGAATATCTAATTTAGGGCCATAAAATGCAGCTTCACCATTGGCCTCAACATAATCAAGTTTAAGATGATCTAAAATAGTCTTCATCATCTTCTGTGATTTATCCCAAGCATCCGGATTATCAATATATTTTTTCTTATTAGCAGGATCCCATTTAGAGAACCTATACCAAATATCTTTATCAATACCCAATATTTTCATAACTGATGTTATAAAACTAAGAGCCTTCTTAAATTCATCCTCAAGCTGTTCCTGCATACAGATGATATGACCTTCAGATAAAGTAAACTGTCTCATCCGTGTAAGACCATGCATCTCACCTGAAGACTCATTTCTAAACAAACTAGACGTTTCATAATATCTTAAAGGCAAATCTTTGTAACTTCGTTGACTTGATTTATAAATCATAAATTGGAAAGGACATGTCATAGGCCTTAAAGCTAAAATCTCATCTTTACCATCAATCAAAAACATATCATCTTTATAATGATCCCAATGCCCAGAGATTTTATACAAATCACTTTTTGCCATAAATGGTGTTTTTGTAACTTGATATCCTCTTTTTTCTTCTTCATCCTCAATAAATCTCTGAAGAATCTGTATAATCTTTGCACCCTTAGGCATAAGAAGCGGTAACCCTTGACCTATAGCATCATTAGTTGTAAAAAGTTCAAGCTCACGCCCAATCTTGTTATGATCCCTCTTTTCAGCCTCAGCAATCATCTCAAGATGCTCTGATAACTCACTTTTTTTAGGAAAAGACACACCATAAATCCTTGAAAGCATCTTATTCTTAGAGTCCCCCTTCCAATATGCACCAGACACTTTAGTAAGCTTAATAGCTTTCAAAACACCACTTGATGCGACATGAGGTCCACGGCAAAGATCAATAAAATCACCAGATTTATAGAATGTAATTTCTTCACCATCAGGAATCACATTGATAAGCTCCACCTTATACTCATTTTTATCTTTCTTGAAATGTGCCAAAGCATCCTTTTTGCTCATTACAATTCGCTCAAAAGATTCATCTTTTTTAATAATCTCTTTCATCTTAGATTCAATTTTGTAAAGGTCTTCAGGCGAAAAAGGTTTAGCTACATCAAAATCATAATAAAAACCATCTTCAATTGAAGGACCAATTGTAGGTTTTGCATCTGGATAAAGTGTAATTACAGCCTGTGCTAAAACATGTGCAGTTGAATGCCGAAATATGTCAAGACCTTCAGGAGATTTCATTGTGATTATTGATATCTTTGTATCGCCCATAATCTTATGTGTCATATCAACAAGGGTGCCATCAATCTTTCCAGCAACAGCAGCTCTCGCAAGACCCTCACCAATCGATAATGCCACATCTTTGACTGTTGTGCCCTTAATGACTTTAATCTTAGAATTATCCGGAAGTATTATTGTAATATTGCTCATAAAAAATCACTTTTATCTATAATTATATTTCTAATACTAATAGAACTAGTTATATTTAAATTATATATAGGATGAACTAAAGAAACCACTGATTCAAATTTACCGTACTGTAAAGCATCCACCCATAAAAACCAATTAATAGTTAGATATTTAGCTTTATAAATGTTTTTAAAATTAAATAAAAGAAAAAGATATTAAGATTCACACAAACCTATACTTTAAAAAAAATTAAACGGTTTATTAAAAATAATCCTTAAACAAACCTATTTTTTAAATTCCTTATCAAAAGAAGCATCAACACGTTTCTGATATTCATCAATGTCCTCATCAGTCAAATGCTTAAATCTCTTCTGAGCACGCAAATAATCCTTAACAGGTACACCCTTAGGCTTATGAGTTAAAGTCTTTTCACCATCAATAATCTCAAACAAGGACCACATCTTACTTTCAACTGCAAGCTTTGCAACGTCAACAGTCTTTGATGACTCAAAATACCATCCGACAGGACACGGTGCATGGATATGAACATATTTAGGACCCTTGATGCTAAGTGCTTTTCTAATTTTCATTTTTAAATCAGCCGGAAATGCAATTGATGCAGTTGCAACATAAGGCAGATTATGGGCAACAGCAATAGCAGGCACATCTTTTTTCCATTGAATCTTACCTTTACTTACTAAACCCGATGGTGTTGTAGTAGTTGACGCACGCCATGGAGTTGAACCAGATCTCTGTATACCTGTATTCATATATGCCTCATTATCATAACAAATTACAAGAACATCTTGACCACGCTCCCAAAGACCGCTTACAGCCTGAAAACCAATATCAAGCATACCACCATCACCGCCTAAAGCAATAACAGCCGTTTTATCATTACCTTGAGCAATAAGTGCTTCCTTAACACCAGATGCAACAGCTGCCGCATTTTCAAATGTTACATGTATCCATGGAACTTTCCAAGATGTCATAGGATACTGACTTGTTGTAACTTCAATACACCCTGTAGCATTACATATAACAATATCTTCACCTGTAGCTTCAAGAAGAGTCCTTATAGCAATCGCTGGACCGCATCCAGCACAAGTGCTATATCCCGGTGCAAGTAAACTTTTATCATCCATAAATATCACAAATTTTTAACTTAACCACACAATCTTCCCATTATCCATAGTATCTGCAGATTCAATTATCTTTTCAATGTCATCAGTTTTCACATCAACACCGCCAATACCACAAACAACACCAATTATTTTCGGTTTTTTATCCAATGAATAAAGAGCACTTCTAATCTCTTCAAAAAGAGATCCACCAGAAGTTCCAAGAGATATATCTTTTTCAAAAATTATTACAGTTTCTTTATCTTTAAGTGCATCTATAATGTCACATTTAGGAAACGGTCTAAATGACACAATCCTAAGAAGCCCGCAATCATCCCGTTTGTTAACAACATAACGCAAATTTCCTGCAAGAGAACCCATTGTAATTATAGATATTTTCCTATCATTTTTATAAGTATCAATAAGACCATTACCAGATGACCTCTTGAACTTTTTTGAAAACTCCTCATTCACTTCACGTATAACAATATTAGATTTATCAATCGTTTTACTAAGCTCATGACGAAGTGTATTATATGGCTTAGGATATGCAAATGTCCCTTGAGACATTGGCCTTTTAGAATCTAAATAAGCATGCGTAGGTTTATATTTTGGAATAAAATTACCGATACTTTTAGGGATATCAACAGGTTCCATTGTATGTGATAAGAAAAATCCATCCATACATACCATAATCGGTAACAAAACACGTTTGTCTTCAGCAATCCTAAACGCTTTAATTGTAAGATCAACAGCTTCCTGATTAGTCTCAGCATAAAGCTGTATCCAACCAGTATCTCTTTCAGATACAGAATCTTGATAATCATTCCAAATATTAATAGGTGCAGATAACGCACGGTTTACAACATTCATAACAATAGGAAGTCTCATACCAGCTGCAGCAAATAAAACCTCATGCATAAGAGCTAAACCTTGAGATGATGTTGCAGTATAAGATCTTGATCCTGCCGCACTTGAACCAATAACAGCAGAAAGTGCAGAAAACTCCGATTCAACCTCAATATGCTGACACTTCAATTTGCCATCTGCGATAAGTGTTGCAATCTCTTGAGCAATATGTGTCTGCGGTGTTATAGGATAAAATGCAATTACATCAGGATTGCACAACCTAACAGATTCGGCAACAGCCATACTTCCTTCAAGAACATTAAGTGTCATTTGTCTTCCCTCTTACTTGTTATAGACTTAAAAGGACACACATTTTCACAAATAAGGCATCCTTTACAATAATCATAATCAATAATACATTTTTTATTTTCAATAACAATACAACCATCTGGACAAAACTGCTTACAAATACCACAACCAGTACATATATCCATGTTGACAGTGGGTATCTCAGTTCGCCATGAACCTGTTTTTTTCATTTTAGTGTTTCCAACATCTGTTACAATACCAGCAATATTAACTTTTTCATCTTCTGCCATGACATCACCTACACTCCTTATATGCACGCTTCACAGCTTCAACATTTTTATCAGCAATATCGCCTTTAAAATGTTCTTTAATAGCAGCGATAAGAGACTTAAATGTAACTTGACCTGTTGCTTTCACAAAAGCACCCAATATCGGTGTATTTACAAGATTTTTTCCAAAAATATCAAAAGCAATCTTTGTCGCATCAACCCTAAAGACTTTAGCATCAGACTTAAAATCAACTGAAACGTCTGAATTAACAATAATAACACCACCTTCTTTAAGTCCTGCTAGAACATCAACTACACCTATAAGTGTTTTATCTAAAATCATAACATAATCAGGAGTATATACTTGTTGACGTACAAGAATAAATGAATCATCAATTCGACAATACGCTTCAACGGGACTACCACGTCTATCTACACCAAAAAACGGAAAAGCTTGACAAGATTTACCATCTTTAAATGCAGCACTTGCAAGAAGTTTTGCTGATGTAACGGCACCCATTCCACCCCTTCCATGAATACGTATTTCTTTAATTATTATGCACCTTTAACTAATTGAATATTTTAAGTAAAACATAATTATACGCCATCCCTATTTATTAGTTACGGTCAAATCGAAATTAAAACAAAAAGCAGAATAATAACTCAATATAATAAATCAATATATTAACTCAATAAAATAATTGTACAAATTTTAACATAACATCAAAACCAAAAAAGGACAAAAGTATAATCATAGCTAAAACCTCTAAATAAGACCATTTCTTTGTACCTTTAATTAAATCAGTTACAGTAAGGCATATCCACAGCAAAAAGACATAACCGCTCATAAGCGAAAAAAGTGAAAAACTAGAATGTGACCAAGCACCTAAAATCTCACCTGCAATTTCATCAAAAACTGTAAAAAGTCCGACAAAAAATGCAAGACGCATCATATTCGCAGTTTTAAATATCAAAAATGCAAACGCAAACTCAAATAATATCAAAAAAGGTTTCAAAGCCAAATCCAAAAAGAAATAATCAATTATAAACATAGCAAAAATAAAAAATAAAATGAAATAATTTACATATGAAAACCATTTATGTTCCGAATATTTTTGTTCAAAAACTTTCCACAAATTATAAGATGCCCAAAATATAGCACCATAACCAGGAATAACCCAAAGAGGAACACCGCCTATAACACCATTAAGATATGTAAAATAGCCAATCTTAACACCAATCAATTCATGCACAAAACCTATAACAGATGCAAGAACTAAAAAGACTTTACCACGAAGATCACTTTCTTTCCAGAAAAACAACCAAAGAATAAAAAGCACAAAAGCTGATGTGAACTCATCACCAGTCTGTGTATAAAATATCAAAGTGCCAACTATTGATATGACCATGAACAAGAAAAAATCCCACGCATTATTAAGTAAAATCTTTTTATCCTTATCAAAAGCCGCTTTTAATGACTGGAAATTGAACATAAGTATATAATCGCAAGTAAGATTTATAAACTTTGAATAAACTAGTGAAAATCAAAAAACAGATAAAAATTGACTATTATTTGAGTATAACAAATGACAAAAACGTTAATAAAAAACAAAAACGAATATCTTATTAGTGATAAATATGCCAACCTATTCAACTCAACCAAATAAAGAAGAATATTGTGGATTATCTATTAAAACAAATGAAGCAGGTAAAGAATTTAACATATACGGTGGTGGCATTGTAGGTGATATAAATTTTAATATAGCTGAAAAAATAAAACCAACTAATATAAATGATAAAATTCAAGAAACTAAAGACATAATTCATAAGATTTTAACAAAATAAAAATCTAACCAATTTAAACCCCACACAATTTTATAACAAATACAAAAAGTTCTATTAAAATAAAAAAGCTAATTATCAAAATAACAAATCTTACATTAATAATAAAAACAAACAATTAATAAAATCCGAAAACTAATATTTATTAGTGATAATATGACAAAACTTATAACGCCTTCAGATAATAATCCAAATGGTAGGATTCAAACTAAATTAGATTAATATGGACGTGGATATAATGTATACCGTGGCGGATTCAAAGGCAATATTAATTTTGAACTAGATATCCAAAACAAAAGTATCATTAACGAACAAAAGATTCAAGATACAAAAAACAAGATCATTGAATTAATAAAAAAATAAAACTAAAATCAAATTAGATGCCACCACAAGCATAACAACCACAACGATTTCTCTTTAAAACATCCAAACCAGATACAAAACATTTTAACATATAACAAAACCTATAAATTAATTTCGCGATAAATACAGATTATGGGAATCAAAATTGGAAAAATCATACCCAAAAAAGAAATCACACTTCAAGAACTAAAGGGTAAAACAGTTGCAATTGATGCATTTAACATAATATACCAATTCTTAACAACAATAAAAGATTGGGAAACTGGCGAACCGTTCAAAAACAGTAAAGGTAATGTGACATCACACATATCTGGACTTTTCTATAGAAGCATAAATCTTATGAATGAAGGTATAAATCTCGTTTATGTGTTTGACGGCAAGAAACCAGATTTCAAATCAAAAACAACTGAAATGAGAAAAGAAACAAAAATAGCTGCAAAAGAAAAACTAAATATTGCGCTTAAAGAAAATGATAAAGAAGGCATAAAAAGATATGCTCAAGCAACATCCTATATCACAAGTGAAATGATTAAAGATGCAAAAGAACTTCTTGACGCAATGGGAATCCCTTATGTTCAGGCACCAAGCGAAGGTGAAGCACAAGCATCTGTAATGACTAGAAACGGTACTGTCTATGCTACAGTCAGCCAAGATATAGACACAATGCTTTTCGGTTGCCCTAGACTAATTAGAAATCTGTCAACAACACAAAAGAAAAAAGTTCCAGGCAGAAATATCTGGATTAAAACATCGCCTGAAATCATAACACTTGCAGATGTACTAAACGAACTTGAACTAACACAAGATCAAATAATTGTACTTGGCATTTTGGTTGGAACCGATTTCAATCCAGGCGGTATCCTTGGCCTTGGACCTAAAAAAGCATTAAAACTAGTAAAAGAGAAAAAGACACTTGAAGCCACAATAAACTCAGTAGAATGGAACACAGAGGTAAACGCTAAAGACATATTTGATTTCTTTAAATCACCACCAGTAACAGATGATTATTCGTTAGAACAACGAAAACCAGACATAGATAAAATCCATAAACTCCTTATAGGTAAACATGAATTCGCAATAGAGCGCGTTGATAACTCACTTAAAAAATTAGAAAACATCAAAAAGAAAAAACAACAAAGCAGTCTTTTTCAATGGAAACAAAAATAAATATTATTTAAATCCTGATTTGCCTTTCATACTTACAAACCGACAGACCCCATAATTTGTTTTTTCGATTGCATTACCACGTTTTGTACCAACAATAAGTTCCTGCATAAGTACTGTACCGATAGGTATCACAATAAGCCCATTCTCTTTAAGCTGACTACTAAGTTCTTCTGGAATCTTGGGAGCTGCACAAGTTACAATAATCTTATCATATGGAGCATATTCTTTAAGCCCAATACTTCCATCACCCTTCACAATATCTACATTTTTATATTCCTTAAGATACTTTTTAGATAAATCATAAAGACCATCAACAATCTCAACAGTATGAATTTTTCCAGAATCTGATACAAGCTTAGACATTATAGCAGCATTCCAACCAGACCCCGTACCAATCTCAAGAACGTTATCACCCTCTTTAAGATCAAGTAATTCTATCATGATAGCAACCATATGTGGCGCACTCATAGTCTGATCAAAACCAATCGGAATAGGTTCATCAACATACGCATAAGGCTTACCTTCTTTAAGCAAGAAATCAATCCGAGGCACACTATAAAACGCACTAATAATTTTTTCAGTCTTGAGATGACCCTCACTTATAAGACGACTTATAAGGTGCGAATATTCATTCATATATTTTATTTGTCTAGAAAACTAAAAAATGTGTTGGATTGTTTTATTATGTCACCAATAAAATCACAAAAACAAACTATACTATACCCAAACCCGCACAAAGATTACAACCCAACAACAACTTTCTACCCCAAAAAAAGAAAATTTAATATACATTAGAAACTAAACTAAAATATGGCAATTTTTAGATGGATCTACAACCGATTTAATACGGATAAAAAACAGAACCTAAAAGATATAAAAGATCATAATGAGACCCATAAGAAGCATCATGAAGACCTTGTTAATGTTATATCACAAGGTTTTTCAATACACAAGAACAAAATTGATTCAATACATAATCGTATGAATGACCTTGAAAATAGACCACATCACGTTGTGACTGAAAAAATTCTACAACCTCAATACATAAAAGTCCAGGACTCTGAACAGCTAATTGAGCTTGAAAACATGATAAGAAATGAAATACTGAAAATTAATTCTAATATAAGTGACATGGCAAAAAATATCAATATATTAAATCAAGAAAAAAATACAACTGAACTTTCAAAAGAAGTACATCACCTATACAAAAAGATAGATAATATTGAAAACAGGTTACAGACAATCATACCAAACGAGAAAATAGATAATATAACACATGAACTTAATCAAATTAAAACAGATTTCAATCAAATTACAAAAGATATAAATGAAAAGATTGATGTCAAACTCAAAAAAATTGAAGATAACCAAAAAAAAATAAATGATTTTAAATATGAAACAAACCACATCGTCAATATACAACCGATTAACGATAATCTATATGAAATAACAGAAGATAGTCTTACAGATGCACAAAAAAAAGCTCTTATAATAATAATTGCATTGTCAGGTGAATCAAAAACAAACAAAGCTGCAAACGAAGATATAATAAAAGAAATGTATCCGCAACATAAAGTTGAAGATAGAAGATCAACTGTCGCAAATTATATCAGAGAACTTGAAAAGATAGGACTTATAAGCCGTGAAAAAAAAGGTAGGAACACATTTATTTCTGCAACAGATAAAGCACATGAACTTATAGATAACCATAAAAATAAGACACTATTGCGTAAGAAAAAAATGATTAAACAAGAATAATCATAAATTTAAATACGCAAAAACCAAATGATGTGGATACCAATGGAAACCATTAATAAACAGATACAACAGATAATGCAAGATATCAAAAATCTTAAGGTTCAAGGTGCTAGTGAAGTTGCAAAAGCAGGAATCCACTGTATAAAAATTATAATTAAAAATAATCCAAAACTATCAAAAAAAGAACTATTACAAACTATACAAAAAAATACAAAAGACTTGATTAGATTAAGACCAACGGAACCAGCACTTCAAAATAGCTTAAAACAATTAATTAGGGAATTTAACAAAACCAATCTTGAAGGCCAAAAACTCAATAAACATATGATTATATTTTGTGATAATTATATAGATAACATAAAAGATATTGTAATAAAAATCGCAAAAAGTGGTTCTGAAATCATCAAAGATAATGATATAATTATGACACATTGTCACAGTCATACGGTTGTCGCCATACTTAAAGAAGCAAAAAAACAAGGTAAAAAGTTCAATGTAATTGTAACCGAAACAAGACCGCGACTTCAAGGAAAAATAACGGCCAACGAACTTTCAAAAGTAAATATCCCTGTAACTTATATCGTTGATTCAGCAGCCGCCCTATTTATGAAAGATACAACAAAGGTACTTGTAGGTGCAGATGCAATAAGTCTGGATGGTAGTGTCACAAACAAGATAGGAACATATTTAATTGCTCTTGCTGCAAAAGACTTTAATGTGCCTGTATTTGTAGCATGTGCAAGCCATAAATTTGATTCCAGAACAATTCTCGGTTTTGATGTACCTATTGAAGAGCGAGACACAGATGAGATTATCACCAAAAAAGAACTTAATTACAAGACATTAAAAATTATAAATCCTGCATTTGATACCACCCCCAAAAAATACATAAAACAAATAATAACTGAAAAAGGTATCTTAACACCTTCAAACATAAATAAATTATCTAAATTAATGTGATAATATGGTTAAAAAACAATTGAAAAGCGATGTTATTATTATTGGTGCAGGTATAAGTGGACTTCTTACAGCTCTTGCACTTACAAAAGAAGGTAAAAAAGTTATAATTATAGAAAAATCAAAAATTCTTGGTGGAAATGCTAGAAGCTACGACATATCAGGATTTAGAGTAGATACAGGTGTTCATGCCATAACAAGCACAAATGAAGGTCCATTATTTGAACTTGTTGAAAAATATTTCGACAAAAAACCAAAATATTTACCTCACGGCGAATATTACATAAGAACAAAAGACAAATTGGTGCAAATGCCATGGACAATAAATGAATGGCGAAAGATAGACATATTTCCACAAAAAGACAAACTGATAATGCTCGGACTTCTTACAAAAAATATTGTAAAAACCACCATAACAAAAAAAGAAAGCAAAGAATCTGTATATGATGTCATAAAAATATATTCATTAACAGACAATAGTATGCGATTTATAGATATGTTATGTTACCTATTGACAGGCGAATCAATGAGAGAAACTCCTGCTTGGAGAATTACAAAAGGTGCAGGATACATATCTGAAAACAAAATTAAAAAAATAGAAATGCTATATATGATTAAAAATCTCTTCAGATTCAATGGTTCAACAGTCCAAGGATATCCAAAAGGTGGCATAGGTACAATAACTAACGCTTTGATAAAATCAATTCCAATAGATAAAATACAATATCTACTTGAAGAACAAGTTACAGAAATAATTACTAAAAACAATAAAGCCATTGGTGTAGAAACTGAAATCGGAACATATAAAGCAAACACAATCGTATATTCAGGTTTCATGAAAGACCTTCCTAACTTAACAGATAGTTTGCCTCAAGATTTCAAAAATAAACTAAAAAAAATAAAACAAACTGAAAGTCTTACAATCTGGCTTGGACTTAAAAAACCTCTTCACTGGTTCAATTATAAAGGTTCTGAAATGTGGTATGAGGATGGCGAATATTTCTGGGCTATGCCTGTATCAAATTATGATCTTGACCTTGCACCAGGCGGTATGCAACTTGTAGGTTTTACATTCATAATAAAAGGCGATAAAAAAGAATTTGAAAAAAAGGCAGAAAAAACAATATACAAAACATTTCCCGGCATAGAAAAACAGATGGCTATGAAACATATACAGATAACAATACCTGAAAAAGCAGCAATAACAAAAGATACATTTTTCCCAAACCCAAAATCACCAATTGATAATCTATACCTTGTCGGAACAGATACAGATTATAGAAGCATGGGTCTTACAAGAGCAGCATACTCAGTAATTGAAGCACTCAATTATATGAGACAAGACAATGTCATAACAAACGATGACAA
This sequence comes from Nanobdellati archaeon, assembly GCA_019429005.1. GTDB lineage: Archaea > EX4484-52 > EX4484-52 > EX4484-52 > GLR71 > JAHYJR01. Next base: position 133,377 of record JAHYJR010000003.1, read on the forward strand.
AATCAATGAAAAATAACTTTAACAAAACATAAAATAACATTCATAACAATATTTATAACCCAAAAGACATAATTTATATATTAAAGATATAGGTGAAATGATTGAAAATAATAATTGTTGGTGGCGGAGCAATAGGTAAACATGCAGCAGATATACTTTCAAAAAAGAATAACAATATCACAATTTTAGAAAAAGATAAAAAAAGAGCTAATGAACTTGCAAATTCCCTTGATTCTCTAGTTATAAATGATGAAGGTACAGATATGATATCTTTAAAGAATGCGGGTATTGAGACAACAGACGCTTTTATCGCATTAACTGGTGATGATAAAGTAAATCTTATGGGTTGTGAAATTGCAAAAAATATAGGTGTTCCTCATATAATAACAAGAATAAACAATCCCGGAAATGAAGAACTATTTGTAAAACTAGGTATAAACATGCTAATTCCAGTAACACAAGATGCTGTAAACCTTATTGACAATCACTTAAGTTCTCCAGGAACAAGAGTTCTTGCAGAGATTGGAGACAATAAAGCACAAATTATTGAGATCATGATTCCTGAATCAAGCAAATTTGTAGGTCATAAGGGTGTGAAAATTGATGACGGTACAATAAGTGCAATATATCGTAACGGACTTATAATCATGCCAGAAAAAAACATAACAATCAATGCTGGTGATGTTGTCATAATTGTCGCAAAAACCGAACATATATCAAAAATAACAAAACAATTATAATTAAATATAATAGGTGAAATAAGATAAAAACTGTTATAAGCACAATGGGATTGCTTCTTGAGATTTTTTCAATATTTCTAATTATACCAATAACAGTTGCATTCCTATATAATGAACCCACAACACCTTTTTTTATAACACTTACAATATCAATATTATTAGGCGTATTACTTGAAAAATCATTCAAAAGAGAAGAACTTACACTTGGACGCGGTATAGCATTAACAGCATTATCCTTTGTTGTATTCTCACTACTTGGTTCAATACCTTTTGGATTCCTAATCGAAAATATGCATACAAACACAAATATAATTGATCCTCTTTTTGAAAGTGTAAGTGGATTCACAACAACCGGACTTACCATATTTAAGAGCGTTGAAATTCTACCAAAAAGCATACTATTTTGGAGAAGTATGACACAATGGCTTGGTGGTATGGGTATCATTATAATATTCTTATCTTTACTTAGAGGACTTCCAACATCATCAATCGCATTATATCAGGCGCAAGGCCTTCCAGAAAAAACAGAACCATCAATCAACCAAACAACAAAAGTCATGCTTAAGATATATCTGACATATACAATACTTGGAATCATTGCACTTTATCTTGCAGGACTCAATCTTTTTGATGCAACAAACACTACATTTACCGCAATCTCAACCGGAGGCTTTGCCGTAGTTGATACATTTTATGACAATAATCTAATTCTTGGAATCATATCAATCCTTATGCTTCTAGGTTCAATCAATTTCATACTTCACGACAAATTATTCAAAAAAAGATTTAAAGAATTTATAGAATCAATAGAAGTCAAATCATTTTCAATATTCCTATTGACCATAATAACTCTAACATACATATCAACAGGAATGCTTAAAATTAGCATTTTTGAGATGATAAGCACACTTACTGCAACAGGTTTTTCAATCACTAACATATCACTTCTTGGAGCCCCTATTATACTTATAATGATAATTTCAATGATTGTCGGTAGTTTTGCAGGTTCAACTGCAGGTGGTATAAAACAATTACGATTTTTCGTATCTATAAAATCAACAATTTGGACAATACAAAAATTCATCAGCCCAAAAAACGCAATAATTCCGTTCAAAATTGGAAAGACTGTGGTTGATGAGGATACAATAAAAGTAACTCAAATTTTTGTAATAACATATCTTGGTATACTTGTGCTTGGAACAATCATGTTATCTTTCAGCGGATATTCTCTTGAAGATTCACTATTCCAAGCTGCATCTGCACAAGGTACTGTTGGGCTTAATACCGTACCAATTCACGATATGCCCCTCTTTGGAAAAATAACCCTTATCTGTATGATGCTTCTTGGCCGTCTTGAGATATTTCCAATATTTATACTAATCAAAAAAAGTCTTGAAAAATTTTAAAAAGACCTTAGATTTTTTAATCCAATCAAGAAAAAACATAATAAAACAAGAACCCATTAGAATATATACTAATTAAAATTATCAAAATTATAATAATACGCTAAATCAAAATAATAATAATAATAATAGAACTCAAAATAATCTTTATAAATCAAAAATAATAACATAAATCAAAATAAACAAAATCAAATTATAATAATTATTATAATAATAATAATAACAAAAAATAGGTGTTTTAAATTGTTAGAACTAAAAGTTAAATTTATTGATATAGACCCTAATTATCCTCTAGTCATATTAAATAAAGAAGATATGGCAGATATCGCTGCAAATACAACAGATCGTGTTGAAGTTACATACGGAAACAAAAGTAAAATTGTAGTTGTAGATAGCACAGAAAAACTTGTTAAAAAAGGTTACATAGGCTTAAACAGAAAAGCTATGAAATACGGTATTACAAGCGGAACAAAAGTATTTATAGATCCAGCTGAAACACCTGAAAGTGTAGAATACATAAAGAAAAAGCTCAAAGGAATTGAACTTTCAAGAAAAGAATGTAACACAATAATAGATGATATAAATGCAAACAAATTAAGTGATATTGAACTTGGAGCATTTGTATCTGCAATATATGTTCATGATTACACACCTAAAGAACTTGTCGCAATCACAGAACGAATGGTATCAACAGGAATCCAATTCAAATGGAAAAATAATACTGTTGTTGCAGACAAACACTGTATAGGTGGCGTTCCCGGAAACAGAACAACGCCAATTGTAATTGCAATTGCTGCTACATGCGGTATCACAATACCAAAAACAAGTTCTCGTGCAATAACCTCTCCTGCAGGCACAGCAGATACACTTGAAGTATTTTGTAATGTTAACTTAACAATGAAACAGATTGAAAAAATTGTTGAAAAAACAGGTGCTTGTTTTGCTTGGGGTGGTTCAGTTGACCTTGCACCATCAGATGATAAAATAATCAAAGCAGAATATCCGCTATCTCTTGACCCTGAAGGGCAATTAATAGCATCAGTTCTTGCAAAGAAAAAAGCAATCGGTTCAAATGCAGTTGTAATAGATATCCCTTATGGCTTTGAATCTAAAGTAGACAGCCTTGAAAATGCAGAAAAACTTGCAGGAAAATTCAAGATGGTAGGTAAAAAACTTGATATGAACGTAGACTGTGCTATAACACACGGTAACCAACCAATTGGAAACGGTATAGGCCCAGTCCTTGAATGCATTGATATAATTGAAGTATTGAATGGTCGAGGTCCAGATGACTTGAGAGAAAAATGTCTTGAACTTGCTGGAATTCTTTTGAGACTTGTTGGAAAAGGCGATATAAAAACAGCAGAAAATATCCTTGATTCAAAAAAAGCATTAAAAAAATTCAATGACATAATCGTAATGCAAGGTGGTAAAAAAGATATTGATTTATACAAACTTCTTGGAAAATATAAAAAGACCATATTTGCAAAAAGCAATGGAAAAGTCACAAAAATCTTTAACAAACAAATTACACGCATAGCAAGAATTGCGGGTGCACCAAAAGACAAAGGTGCTGGAATTTACCTATACACTAAACTTGATACAAATATCAAAAAAGGCGATAGATTATTTGATATATATGCCGAAACGGAATTCAAGCTCAAACATGCATTATATCTTTTAAAAGCTAAAAACCCTGTTCTTATTGAAGCAAAAAAAGGTATTCTCGTCGAAGAAATTTGAAAAGATATATAAAGTTTTTCCCTAGTAGTAATAACAGTTAAAATGTTAGATTTACAATTTAAAGGTTATGATGCTACACAGCATCAATTATGTTTTACATATCTTTCAGATTTCAAAAAAAACAAAAAAGATTATACAACAAAAATAGACAAATACAGATTAATCTTAAAAGAAGATATAACACATATTTTTGAAAATATTGAACAAGATATTTCTAAAAAAACTATTAATGAATATAACGATATAATTACAAAAATAATAGATCAAGATAAACTAAGTACTAAAGAATTAATAAACGTTGTAACTAATTTTGAAGATATTATGAATTCAACACTAACATATCTTAAATCTAATAATTTAGAATTTCCTATATATGAAACATATATTGAAACCTATAAACAACTAAATCAAAAAGATATTGAACTCAAAAAAATCAGTAAAACAATGGAAAGACAAAACTCAAAAAAGATATCACGCGACCCCAAAAAAAGCACAAAAACAGAAAATCTACAAACAAATTTAAAAATAATGATTGAATTTAATTTTGAAGATAATAAACGAAAAAAAATAATATCTAAATTAAATAAAATTGAAAAAAGTAATGAATTCTTAAAAGAATGTGAAACATTAAAAAATTATATTATTTCTGAAAAAGAAAAAACTGAACAAAAATTAGAAAACACGCACAAGAACATACAATATATCAAAAACATAATACAGATTAATAATTGTATAGTTGAAGAGTTACGAAACTCAGATGCGACTGCAATTGAAAATGAGATACATGCCACAATTATTGAACCTAATATGACAGAGATACAAAAAATTATAGCTTCTAAAAAAAATCTAATATCTGAAAAAACAAAACGTCTTGATAACCTTATAACACATATTGAACTTGATAAAAAACATTTAGATGCACTACATAATTATCAGGATCCAAATACTAACCTAGATTACAACACATTATTATCAATCAAAAACTACAACGTCTACAAAATTGGTGACAAATCAACTGCAAAGGCAAAAAATATTCTTTCTGAACTATCAAATGAAAATATTGAATACTTATCTTCATATTTAAAATTGAGAAAAACAATTGAACAGGATAATAACTGTGTAACAACAACAGAAAAAAGACTTGAAAATGATAGTATAGAACATGTGCCTTGTGAAACTACAAGAAATATTATAGAACAAATAAACGATGCTAAACAGATGATACAGAAACTTGAAAAAACAGAACTACCTATAGACTGGGTTATTAATCATAATAATAAATATTAAGAGACGATAAAAATGGAAAATACTGAAATTGGATATGATGAAGAATTACATAAAAAAAGCACTTTTTGGCTTAAGACTTTAACAAACTTAAGAGATGAATATGCTGAAAATGTAGTTGGATATACTGAAGTTATTGATAGCACTGAAACAGAACCAGAATACACATTTGAAGCAATTAGTAAATATATCACACATGAGACAAATCAAAACGAAATTGATAAGTTATATCATCAATATCATAAAATAATGGACTACCCCGAAGAGTCAAAAGAGGATTTTATACATTTTGCAGACCGTACACTCCACATAAAAACATCAGCAGCAGAATATCTTGAACAAAATGGATTACAAATACCATTATACAGAAAACATATAAAATGGGGTAAAAAACTTAACGAATTACAAGATACTTATATTGGATATATGAGAGAACTTGATAATAACATACAAAAAATATGTACTAAAGGATTAAAACCAAAAGATATCGACAAAATGAAAATAACTGAAAAAACATTTAAAAATAATTTTAAAGATCTAGATATTAAAAAAGAAGAGTATCGTTATAAATTAAAAAAAATTAATAACAGCGATGAATTCAAAACAGAATGCGAAAATGTTAGAAAATATATAAAGGATAAAAAGATTAAAGCTGAAAAATGCATAGAAATTATAAATAATAAAATTGAGATATTTAAAGATTATGTTGAACACAGCGATTCCATAGTTTCAACAATCAATTCATCTCAACATTATGCTATCGAAGAACTTGAGCTTAAACCAATTATTGAGCGAAGCAGAGATATACTAAAAACGGTTTTAGATGATAAAAATACAGAATATTTAGGTTTAACAAAACGAAATAAAATACTTAGAGAATCTATTGACCTTAAACTTTCTGATATCTCAACCCTAAATGACCTTGATAATATAAAACTCAAGATGGATTATATTACAATTAAAGAGATTAAAAACGGAGAACATGATGATCTCATTAAATATATGAACAAAAGCCCTGCAAAAATCCAAAAGATATTATCAAAAACAAGCGATTCAGATATTGAGCATTTAGTAGCACACCTTGCTCTTAAGAAAAAAATCGAAATGACAAATGATTATATAATAGATTTAGAGCAAGCTCTTGAAGGAAACTATAATGTAAATACAGACGAATTAAAACCTATTATAAATGAAATCCAAACAGCAACAAGCCATATAGAAAACCTTCCAGACTTTGATTTGAACACAACATCAGTAATGTCAATAGAAGCAAAAATGCCTATCCTATCAGACCTTAAAGCACTAGATATTGAGTTTATAAAAAAGTTAGATCTAAACAATCTGGATTTTGAAAATCTAGATTTAAACAATCTAGGTTCAAAAAAGATTTGATTTGAAAAAAGTTTCTGTCTTAAATTTTTAAGACAGATTCAACTTAAATCATTAAAAAAAATTAAAGAACAATATCAAGTTCTAAAAAAGAATACCCCTCTTCTGAACCTTCATAACCAAAATCCTTTCTAATTTCCTGATATTTCTCTTCCATTTCAGATTTTTCACCGTAATAAATTAAAGAAATATCAAAAACGCCATCAATACTAGACGCTTTGTCAGTATATAATGGATTTGCTTCAAAAGACTCTAATAATTGTTTTGAAAACAAAGATATATCAAAAAAAGCATCATAAGATTCGGTTTTAAGATTATCCGATTCCGTTATCATATTATCAAAAACGTTCATTGCGTCTAATCTTAAATGATTATTATAACCTTTAGTTTCAAACATTTTATAATAAATGCAAGGATTAAGCTCAATTCTTATTAACCCTCTATAAAATTTTTTATCTTCCATAAGTACCTTTTAATAATAAACTTTATATGATTAATCTAAGCAGACACCCCTAACATTAGTCTCAACCGGAATAATTATACCGCCTTTATCAGTTATAGATTTCATAACTTTATCTTTATCTTCAGCTAATGCAATCATGCAATCACCGCCACCCGCACCCGATAATTTGGCACCAAATGCACCAGATGTAAGTGAATTTTCTATAAGATTATTTAATTCAGGAGTACTTACACCCAAAGAAGAAAGTATCTCTTGATTCAAATTCATCAATTTTCCAAGATAAGCATTATCGCTTTGTGCAATACAACCTTTTGCCTTATTTACAATATCTGTAATATTATCAAACATAACTTCAATCTTTTTTGGATTATCTGAAATCTGTTGTTTTACCATATTAATAAGAGGTACAGTATCCGCTTTAATCCCTGTATAACCCACAACAATCGGCACATTATAATCAAGATTTTCAATAACTTTTCCGCCTGTAACAAAATATAAAGTACCGCCATAAATTGCAGCAGCCACATCAAAACCACTACCAACACCCTGTATATCAAGAACAGTCTTATATGAAAGATTAAACAACATCTTTTTATCCATTGCAATATCAAACAATTTAGATAATGCATATAATGTAGAGACCGTTACAGCTGAAGAACTTCCAAAACCAAACTTGCTTGAAAACTCGCTTTTTGTTGAAATCTCCAAACCTTGAGAAATCCCATATTCCCTGAAAAAATTCCGAACTGCTGTAAGCACAAATCTCACAGCTTTAGGATGCTCGCAATTTAAATCTTCTATACCCGTAACATATCTCTTAACACTCATTTCAGGAGCTCGTACAATTATAGCATTATCAGGACGAACATCAATCTTAACAGACATCCTATGATTTACCGCAGTCACAATACACGGCCTATCATACACAACTGAATGCTCACCAAAAAGCATCAATTTACCAGGTGCTGAAACTTTAACCATGTCAATCAACCCTCGTACCATTTACACCAAGCTTTGCAACAAATGCCTTGAATCCCTTGGCTTTAAAAACGTCAGTTATCTCTTCAGAATGTTTCTTATCTTTAGAAAGAACAATACACGTTCCACCACCCCATCCCCCCGTAGGTTTCGCACCAAAAGCACCTGCATTTATTGCAATCTTAACAATTTCGTCCAATGTCGGTGTTGAAATCTCAAGAGTTCTTAAAATATTATAAAATTCAGTCATCTTTTGACCAACTCCTTCAAGATCATTTTCCATAAGTGCCTGAAGACCCTCTTTTGAAATCTTATCAAGTTTATCCATTACGCCGTTTACAAAAACAGAATCTTCTTCCAATCGTTTTTTGACAAATAAAACTGTGTCAGCGGTTCGTGCAACATCACCGCTATCTACAATGACAATATAAGGCTCAACATTAAGATTGAGCGTTTTAATGCCAATCGATTTCCTATATGATATCCAACCACCATTTGCGATAGTGTATGCATCTATACCAGATGGCGTACCATGAACAACCTTATCACCCTCATTTGCGAAAAAAGCGGTATCATCTGTAACGTTTAAACATTCAAGAACACCTTTTGAAATTGCATTAAAAACCGATGCACTTGAACCAAGATTTTTAGGTACATGTGAACTGATAATAATATTCAATCCTTTGAAACCATATTTTTGCATGATTTTTCCAACAACAACAAAAGATGGAAGAAGCAGATCTTCTTGTGCCATAGACTTTATTTCATCAATATTTTCTTGAGCTCTCAAATCATCAATCATGTTTACAATCTTTGACAAGTCATCTAAAGACATTTTTTTTGTTAAACCTAAATCTTTTGATATTATCTCAACAAAATCATCATCAACAGATTTTATTTTTACCTTAGAATAAATTCCGCATGCTGACGCAATACCTAACTTATCATAGACGACAGCATGCTCACCAAAAAGGATTATTTTTGCAGGACTTAATATTGTACATTCCATACAGATACACTCCACATTTAAAACTTGATAATTAAAACAAATGCTCATATATAATTTTCGCGTCACGACCTAACTTACAACTAATGACATCAATCACACCATCAACAGCTTTTAATCTTGAGATAATTTCTTGCTCATCCTTTTCTAAACATAACAATTTTACCTGAGGCCCCGCATCAATTGTAAAATAGGATTCTAACCCATTCTCTCTCCATAACTTAACAGCATTCATTATCCTTATCGTAGATGGATTCCAATAAATTATTGAGGGAACGGTTGCTATCATCAATGCATGCATTTTAAGTGCATTATGTTCCGATGTTTTTCCAAGAAGTGAAAAATCTTTATTTTTAAATGCCTCTTTCACATCAAGTATATCCTTATCAACAGATTTAAGCCAACCATCATAAAATGGACAAGTCTCAACTGTCTGTTTCATTCCAGAGCGACTTTTTACTTCCTTTTCAGATAATGTAACAACCCCAACAACAACCCTTAATTCAGGCCAATAATCATAAGATTCAATCTTTTTTGCATAACTATCTGTTCCATCTCCAGCTTCACCTTTATTCCATTCAACAAAACCACCATAAATGGATCTGCACGAAGACCCAGAACCACGCCTTGCAAGAATTGAAAGATCTTTCTTATCTAAGTTCAACCCAATAGCATCTGTTGCAGCCATCACAAGAGCAGCAGAACCAGATGCAGAACTAGCAAGACCTGCGGCTGTCGGAAAATTATTTTTTGATACGACTTTTGCTTTCTGTGACGATTTAGCAATTTCCCTAACCATATCTAACTGCGACAAAACCCGTTCTTTATCTTTTCCAGATGTGACTTTGTCATCTAAAATAAAAATATCCTCATCATAGTCATCACTAAACTCAACTGTTGTAATTGTGCTAAGCTCACTGAGCGTTACAGACACATTTGAATTCTGTGGAAGTATCAATTTTTCATCTCTCTTGCCCCAGTATTTCACAAGAGCTATATTAGCATTTGCTAAAGCTGTCGATTTCATAAAACATCAATTCCTCTTAAATATAACAGATTTATGTTTACATTTAAAGATATGTACATTTTTCAAAAAAAGTTCGTCAAAATACGTATATATCATATACTATTAAATATGCTTAAGAATACAATCTAATAAATTGATAATATTTGTTTCAAGACGTTTATTAAATTCTCTTGAAAGTGTCTGCTGTGGAATACCTGTCTTTTTTGATAAATCAGTAGCAGAAAACATCTAATAATTATTATCAGAAAATTGTATGAGTGACATTACCCATTTTTTAGTAATATTACTCGTTTTTAAGTTTATAATTCCCATAGATATTTAGTATTTTTTTTGTTTATATATTTTTTATAATAGATACATATAACAACAAACAACGATGTAATAAATTACAACACTAAAAACGCATATAGTCAGCTATTTTATCTACTGCGCAGTTCTTAATATACTATTTTTTTCTTAAAAACGTATTATATATACAATTTTACCACTCAAAATGTATCATTAATGTATTATA
>JAHYJR010000013.1 GCA_019429005.1 Nanobdellati archaeon
TCAAATATAATATATCAAATATAATATATCAAATATAATATATCAAATATAATATATCAAATATAATATATCAAATATAATATATCAAATATAATATATCAAATATAATATATCAAATATAATATATACAAATACTACAACTAACATAATCTATATCTTAATAAATCTTAATCCAAAAAGAATATATCTATAAAAATAACCAAAAATGGATATACAAATATGGTGATAATATGTCTGAAAAATATGATGTGATAATTATAGGTGGTGGACCAGCAGGATTGAGTGCAGCAATATACAGCACAAGATCAATCTTAAAAACACTTGTACTTGCAGAACTTGTAGGTGGAACTGTAATAGAGTCACCATTAATCGAAAATTATCCTGGATTCAGTCAAATTTCAGGTATGTCTTTAGGAGAAAAAATGAAAGAACAAGCTGAAAAAACGGGTGCAGAAATAAAAATGGAAAGTGTACTACGGATTGAAAAACAAGATAACCTATTTAAAATAAAAACAGATTCATCAACATATCAAGCAACAGTTATCATACTTGCACTTGGAACTTCAATAAACAAACTTAAAATTGAAGGTGAATGTAAATTACTTGGACGTGGTGTCTCATACTGTGCCACATGTGATGCAAACTTTTTCAAAGGAAAAATAGTCGCAGTTGCAGGTGGTGGTGATTCTGCATTAACATCAGCAATACTACTTGCAGATATTGCAGACAAAGTTTATGTCATACATAGAAGAGATGAATTTATAGCAGAACCAATAAAAGTCAAACAAATTACAGATAACAAAAAAATAGAGATACTATTTAACACAAACATAAAAGAGATAAAAGGCGAACAAAAAGTAAATGAAATCGTCATTGAAAACAAATTGACAAAAGAAATCAAAAACCTTTCAATTGATGGCATATTCATACAAGTTGGTTCAACACCGGTAAGTATACTTGCAAAAGAACTTGGTGTTAAAACAGATGAGACTGGTTTTATACAAGTTGATGAAAAACAGACCACAAACATAGAAAATGTACTTGCAGCCGGTGACATAACAACAGGCTCTGACAAATTCAGACAAATAACAACAGCTGTAAGTGAAGGAAGCATTGCTGCAAGAACTGCATACAAAATAATTAAAAAAAAATAAAGGTGAATTAAAATGGGAGATAATTTAATACATACAACAGACAATACATTTGAAAAAGATGTATTGGAAAGTGACGTACCAGTAATAGTTGATTTTTGGGCAGAATGGTGTGGACCATGTAAGATGATGGGACCTATATTTGAAGAGTTATCTGATGAATATAAAGGTACACTCAAGTTCGCAAAACTGGACACAGAGAACAACCCGCGGACATCAATGAAATACCAAATAACAGGTATACCAACATTATTAATATTGAAAGATGGAAAACGTGTCGAACAAATTGTTGGTATGATGCCAAAAGGTATGTTAAAAACAAAAATTGATTCTATATTAGAAAAAATATAGATTAAATCAATTTTATTTTTTTTTATTTTTTCTTTATTTAATACAAATTCACCTATTTTTATCAAAATAAATCCATTTTATCTAAATAAAACAATTTTTTAAAAATAAACTCCTTTAATCTAAATAAAATAAAAATATAATATAAATAACAAACAACAAAATATATGTAATACTATCATATTGGTGTCTTATATTATGGAAAAACTAAATTATCTAAATATAAAAAGCAATAATCTCCTTATCAAAGAAAAAACCAGGATTATGACACGAAATGAAAAGATTGAATTATATGAGAGAAAAGCATTCTATTCACATAAACCAGACATAGAGATAATTAAAAAAATAGCAAAAAAATATTCTAAATTTAAAAACGTTATCCTTATAGGTAACGGTGGTGCGATATCTACAACACATGCATTCTATAAATCACTTTCAACTTCAATAAATTCACAAAAATATAAGAAATTACAAATTTTAAACACAGTTGATCCAGATTATATCACAAAAATAAAAAATGAAAACAAATCAAAAGATACACTTGTAATTATTGTAAGTAGTTCCGGAACAAACATAACACCAATTGAAATTATGTTTCATTTTATAGAATACAAAATAATCACAATAGTAAATGAAAGCAATAATGCTCTTGAAAATATATCAAAACAACTTAATCTTGACATAATAACACAACCAATACTCGTTGACAGATTTGCCGCAAGAAGTCCTATGATATATTTACCTCTTGAAATTATTGGTATAAACACTTCTGAAATAGATAAAGGAATCAAAAATATGTATAATCTTTGCTCATCAGCAAATTTAACTAATACTAACCCTGCACTTGAAATTGCATTCAAACTTTACATGCTTGAACAGAAAGGATATGATGAAATATTTTTACCAATTTATTCCTCAAGATTAGATGGCTTTATCCCAATAATTGTGCAGCTTATGCATGAATCAATATGTAAAGATGAAAAAGGCCAAACCATTATTGGAGCATCTGCACCAGAATCACAACATCACACAAATCAGAGATTTTTTGGTGGCAAAAAAAACATAATTGGTATATTCTTAACAGTTGAAAAACCAGAAAATAGCATAAAAACAAAAATACCTAAAGAACTGAAAAATATTGTTCTAAGAACTGGAAAACTTAAAGACCTTGATAACATCAATCTTGAAACTGCATTAAGCTTCGAATTCAAAAGCACATACGATACGGCAGTAAATAATGGAATACCTTCTATGTCTATAATACTTGATACAATAAACGAAAAATCAACTGGAGAACTTCTTGGACTGTTCCATTACATCACATTATACAGTGCAATACTTAGAGATGTAAATCCTACAGACCAACCACATGTTGAAGAAAGCAAAAGTCTAAGTTTTGAATCTCGACGAAAGCATAAGTAAAAATAATTAAAATTAATTTGTCTTTATACAATCCCTAATTATATTCCGTGTCCCTTCAGCTTCAACAATCTCCCAAGCCTTAAGATAATCTGGAGATTTGTAATTTTTTTTTATTAATATATTAGTCTGCTCTTGACCATATACTTTAAGTAAAGTATCTTTAAGCACTGCATGAACCAAAATATGAAGACGTATAATTTTGTTTAACTTACCATATTTTTCACTATAATCTGCAAAATGAATAAGATTAATATTCTGTGATAAAATATTATGTACAAGCTCATGTATCAAAACTTCAATCTTACGATTTATATCAGGACCCATTCCAATTGTAAGAGGTTTTGAAAATGCTATTGTTTTTTTAACAACAAAACAGTCAATAATAGGTTGTTGCCATTCTAAACCTGCTACTTCACCCATTGTATCAAAAACAAGTCTTTCAACTTTAGACCATTCTGACTCTAAACAATGCATATATTCTCCTACAACTTTATGAGTACCTGGCACATATTCAACACCTTTCCACTTATGTATCATCATATCATATGTTGACACATTATTGAACTTTAATTTAGGATGAATCTTAGATGACATACACATAATTATACAAAATAATATTTAAGAGTATTTAGATTACCTTAATACAAGATCCGCCATTCCTATAACATAATCCAATTCTCTTTCAATCAAATGAGGTTCACAATATTTAATCACACCTTCAAGTATAATTGGTTCACCATTATATACAGAGACAAAAGAATCCATTATTTTCAAATGATTTTCAGAAGCACATATGGGTACATGATTAGATTCAGAATCAAAACCGCTTAAATGAAATTCCTTAATATTACCCGAAAACTGCTTAAACAGTTCTTCTGCAACCGTCATAGATGGATCAACACTATAAGCATGCTGTAAATCAAAAACAAAACGTGGCTGAATTTCAGTATTTTCAACAAGACCTAAAAAATATTTAGAATCAGTTCCAATTAATTTGCTTGAACTCATATTTTCAACAACTAGACCATTATAAACATCCAAAACAGCAGAATCTGAAATGTTTGTAGGATGTATCACAATATTTTCAGCACCAACACTAGATGCCAAATCAATTATTCTTGTTAGAAAATCAAGAGATTCTCTAGATATACTATAATCAATATCACCCTTCCACGGCGCATGTATTGAAACATAATCAAAATTTTTAAGTAATTTTAAAGAATCACTATCAATATTATAATCCAAATCAAATTTATTAGGAAAAGATAACTCAATAGAATTAGCACCAGACCTACTAATCAATCTAATCGCATCATCAATAGATACATCCCACCCATAGAAACAACCCGTACTAAAACCAATATTAACCATAAATCACACATCTACGACTTTTGTTACATCTTCCTTATTATCTCCACGTTCAAATTTATAAAGCTTACCCGTAACTGAGACTTCAAGTGCCTCGTCATGCGTAATAATGAACATCTGATCCATTAAATTAGATATATTATTCCGGAATGCATTTGCAATCCTATCAACAGCTTGCGTATCAAGATTATGTGTCGGTTCATCAAGAAGTATCCACTTAATATTAGGTGCCAGAATTACAGACATTGCAAGACGTAAAACTAAAACTGCCATCATACGTTCACCACCACTAACAATACCTTCAACACTTACCCACACATTATCTGAATTCATAATCTGCAAAAGGTAATCATTATCAACTTCAAGTCGCATATCAATATAATCATCATAAGGATACAAAGCTTTCCAAAATAATGATATTGTTAGATTTATTGACTCTATAAACTGTTCCCTTAAAGAAATCTGAGTCTCTTCAAGAATCCTCTTAAATTTTGATACATCAATAATCCCTGATTCAATTGAATCAATTTCAATTTTATAAGATACAATTATTTTTAATTGTGCCTCAATGTCATTAAAATGTTTCTGTTTCTCATCAAGTAATAATTTTAAAGAACTAAAACGCTGTGTTTCAACCTTAAACTGACTATCAAAAGAATTATAATTAGTATTTTCTAACTCAAATAATTTCAAATCAAAATCAAGTTCATCAATATCAATACTGTTCTGTTTAATATTATCTAACAACTCGTCACGTTCCGAAATAAATTGCAGTATCTGTTTAATACCTCTAAATTTTAATATCTCTTCCTTTATTGTCTTTATCTTGTCTTCAGAATATTGTTTTTCAAAGTCATCTAATTTTATTTTAGTTTCAGTATGAACTTTAGATAAATTATCTAACTTTTCCTGTGCCACCTTAAATTCCTCTTCAGACCGAGATAATGATAAAAGCTTACGCCTTTGAGACTCAACAGAATCCAATTTCAATAAAAGATCTTTCAAAATCGCATCAGTATTATTTTTATCAATAATTTGTTTTTTAAGAGACTCTTCTTTAATTATAATTAAATCTGATTTTTTATCACCCACAAATTCAGTATCACAAACCGGACATTTAGCATCAGATTGCATCAATTTGCCTATTGAATCATTTAATTCACTTATTACAGCATCAATTTTTGCAATCAGATTTATATTTTCAGATTTTTGATTTTCAAGTTCTTTCATTTGAATTTCTACATCCGAAATCTTTTGATATTCATCTTTATTCTTCAAAAGAAGTTCTATATCTTTTTGAAGAGAAGATGATTGTGTAATATTATCTGAAATTTTCTGTTTAAACACAGCAATATCTCTAAAAAGAGTTTCTTGTTTTAAAATAAAAGCTTCAAGCCTCTCAATCTGCTTATCTGCAAAATCCAAAGTATATTTCTTAATCTCATCAAGATTATTATATGATTTCAAACGAGCTTCAATCTGTTCAAGTTTACCTTTAAGACTATGTTTTTCTTGAACATATTTTTCAAAAACAATTTTCTTTTTGTTCAAAATTTCAAGAATTTTAAATAAATTTTCTTTTTTTACTCCAAGATCAAGAATTGTTTTTTCTAAAACCTCTAATTCAGATATAATTTTTGTAATTTCATCTTTCAAAACAGGAATATCTTTAGATTCCATCTCTTTAGAAAGCCGATCCAAATCACTTTTTCGTATATCAAGTCTTTGCTTTAATTTATTTGATAATTTCACACAACTTGAACGTGCAACCTCAAATCGATCTATTTTAAGAAGCTCATCTATTTTCTCAACTCTTTTTCCACGAGGTATCTGTATAAACTGATCAAGATGATTCTGTTCACAATATATAACATTTGAAAATATTTCAAAATCAATCTTTAATATCTCATGCACTTTTTCATTAACTCTCTGACCGTTTGAACCTTCAATAAGAACACCATCACATCTGAATTCAGAACCAACCGTACCACGACCACGTTCAACCATCCTTTTGACCTCATACTCTAATCCATCTAACTCAATAATAACTGATACATATGCATCTTTTTTGATTTGTGGATACATCATAATAACATTATCAAGCTTAAGCTTCCTTTGTGAAAGTGCAGGAAATGTGCCAAATAATGCAAATGATAAAGCATCAAGAACTGAAGATTTTCCAGACCCCATAACACCTATTAAAGCATTCACACCGCCCTCAAATTTAATATCTGAATGAAGATGCGTTTTCCAATTATGAAGCACAATATTTTTTATTATCAAATTAACACCAAAATGTTTCTCAACTAGATTTTTTAATCATAAAACTTAAACTATCAAACTTAAACTATCAAACTTAAACTATCAAACTTAAACTATCAAACTTAAACTATCAAACTTAAACTATCAAACTTAAACTATCAAACTTAAACTATCAAACTTAAACTATCA
>JAHYJR010000004.1:0-65320 GCA_019429005.1 Nanobdellati archaeon
CCAAATAGTTTCATCTTCAATACGCACCTCAATCTTTGGCGTACCGTCATCAGCTTGATAAATTATTATTTCGCTATTGGGTTTATGATTGTTCATATTATTTTGCACCTTCAATATCACCCACAATTTCATCAATCGCTGTTCTAAGTTCACTTTGCCTTTTAACAATTTCAGAAATTTTCTTGTTTAGTTCTTTAATATTTGTGATTTCTCTTTTGTCTTCTGCTGTAACATAACTAGATACTGCAATATTATAATCATTTTCAGCAATTCTTTCGTTATCTACTAACTTTGCAAAATATTCTATATCTTTTCTTTCTTTAAAAGCATCTAAAATTCTTTTACGATTCTCATCTGAAAGTTTATTCTTATTTCCGCCACGAACAAATTCAGCAGAAGCATCAATAAACAAGGTTTTATTATCACTCTTGCTTTTCTTAAGTACAATTATGCAAGTTCCGATACTTGTTCCAAAAAATAAATCAGAAGGCAATTGAATAACGCAATCAATGTAATTATTATCAATTAAATATTTTCTAATTTTTTGTTCTGCTCCGCCACGATATAAAACACCTGGAAACTCAACAATTGCGGCAGTTCCACTTGTAGAAAGCCACGAAAGCATATGCATAGTAAAAGCTAAATCGGCTTTACTTTTTGGTGCTAAAACTCCTGCTGGTGAAAAACGAGGGTCATTTATTAGAATTGGATTAGCATCTCCTTCCCACCTTATTGAATAAGGAGGATTTGAAACGATTGCATCAAAAGGCTCTTCATCCCAGTGTTTTGGGTCTGTAAGTGTGTTGCCATGAGCAATATCAAAATGATCATAAATAATATCGTGTAAGAACATATTGATGCGGCAAAGATTGTAAGTTGTTAAATTAATTTCCTGCCCGAAAAAACCAAGGCGGACATTTTCCTTGCCAAGAACTTTGGCAAATTTAAGAAGTAAAGAACCTGAACCACATGCAGGGTCATATACTTTATTTACATCTTTCTTCCCAACAATAGTAATTTCAGCTAAAAGTTCGCTTACTTCTTGAGGAGTATAAAATTCTCCTCCTGATTTTCCAGCACTGCTTGCATACATGGTCATTAAAAATTCATATGCATCTCCAAAAGCATCAATAGTATTATCCGAGTAATTTCCAAGACGAAGTTCACCTATAGATTCTAAAAGCTTGACAAGTTGTTTATTTCTTTGGCCTACAGTATTCCCTAATTTATTGGAATTTACATCTAAATCATCAAATAAGCCCTTTAAGTTATCTTCGCTTTCTGTTCCTTTAGCAGAACTTTCAATATTTTTGAAAACAGCAGACAAAGTTTCATTTAAGTTTGGGTCATTTCGAGCTTTTTTTGTAACATTTTTGAATAATTCACTTGGTAACATGTAAAATCCTTTTTCGTTAACTGTTTTAGCTCGTTCAAATTCTGCATCTTTATCTGATAATTGAGAATATTCAAAATCATTTTTACCAGCACGATGTTCATTATCATTAAGATCATTAGTAAGATTCTCGCTAATAAAACGATAAAAAAGCATACCTAAAACATATTGTTTAAAATCCCAACCATCAATACTACCTCTTAAATTATTTGCAATTTGCCAAATAGTTCTATGTAGTTCTGCTCTTTCTTGTTCTTTTGATGCCATATTTACACCTTGATATTATTCCTTTTTAACTCTTCTTCTGCAAAAATTTCAAATTGTCGTGATATGATAAGTCCTTTCTTTTTTAGTATTTTGAACTTAAGTTAATATTTCATTTTCCTTATTCAAAATATTTGTAATTTGTTCAAAAATAGCATCAATTACTGGAACTGATACACTATTCCCAAATTGTTTATATGCTTGTGATTTAGATACTGGTATTTTAAACCATTCTGGGAAACCTTGCACTCTCGCACATTCTCTAGGAGTTAATCTTCTTATTTTTTCATTAACCAAATATGCACCCGTTTTTCCAGCAACTCCACCACCATAAGCAGAAAGAGTTATTGCATGGCCATTAATACTATAAATTCTCTCACCTTGACCCCCATTATTTATTTGACCAATTTGTATTGGATTTAATGACGGTGTTTCGTCTCTCTTCCAAAATTTCACATCAGTTCTATTAACAATACAATCTTTTGTATTCTCATCATTCTCAAGAATATCTTTAACATAAATTTGCTTATTAGTAGGTTTCGGAAAATTAAAGTTAGTTATTTCTAAGTCTTTTCTAAAACAAACAATATAAATTCTTTCTCTAGCTTGAGGCACATCATAATAACTTGCCTTTAAAACTTCATAAAAAACATTATAACCCAATTCTTCTAAAGTTCTCAATATTATTTTTAATGTATTACCATGATAATGTTTAGTTAAATTTTTTACATTTTCAAGAAACAATACTTTTGGTTGATGATGTTCAACTATTCTAGCTATATCAAAAAATAAAGTTCCCCTTGTATCTTTAAAACCTCTTTGCTTTCCAGATATACTAAATGCCTGACAAGGAAATCCACCACATAGAATATCATGTTTAGGTATATCAGTTTCTTTAATTTTAGTTATATCGCCTTGCGGAATATCTCCAAAATTTTCTTTATAAGTTATTTGAGCATATTTATCCCATTCTGATGAAAATACACAATTAGCACCATGCTTTTCTAAAGCAATTCTAAATCCGCCAATTCCTGCGAATAAATCAATAAAATTAAGTTCTTTCAGCATCTTAATATTAAATAAGTAGTTCTATTTATTAAGTTTTACGTTTATCAATCGTAACATTAAGTGTTATAAAAGATGCAAAAAGAAAAATAATTAAAACTATCATGAAAATAAGGAACGGTTCAAAACCAACTTTCTTTAAAAGATATTCAAAAAGTAAAGTTGTACCAAATTAGGCAAGTATTATTAAATACACTATTTGAGTGTGTTTTTAAGCCATAGAATTTATTTAATTTTCAAAGTTTATATTCTTAATTTGATTTGATATAATTAAATATAACAAATAGACTTACATTAATATATTTTTTATTAAACAAAATATCTATATTTGAATAATATATCATTTAATTTCAGCAATAATCACAACATAGTTTTGTCCATATTTTTTTGCGCATTTTGGACATTTAGTGTACCACATATATTGTTTTTTAATATTTACATTTTTGCTTTTTGTATAGATTTCAAAGTCTTTCCACCATTTATCCATATCATTATATGGACCCTCATAAACTTTGCTTAAGAATTTTCCACTTAATGTAACATTTTCCGCATTATGTATCTCTTTATCAACCGCTAAATAAAGATCCTGATTCCATATTGAAGTGGTATCTGATAAACATAAACCATCTATCATTTTTCCATTGGCTTTCTCAACTGTGTCATTAAGATGTACCATGACTTTACCAAAATTTATAGGTATATAGAATAGGGTGAATACTTTATCCTTAATGAATCTCTTATTTTTCCATTCAAATGATTTTCCATCCCATGGTTTAGGATTAAATTTTGGACAACATACATCTTCCATATTATTCGCCTATTAATTAGTTAGTTCTCGGATTATTTATATTTAAAGTTTAAATGGCTTTAAGGCATATTTATAATAGTTTATGGAGATAATTACATTTTATTATCAGATTATACTAGGGTATATATTTAAGTAATATATAAAGGTTCTAAGTTAATTTTATAATGTGATACTATATGGCAGCAAGCTTAAAAGCAGTAAAGAAGATGAAGATTGACTATAATATTGATAGAGTCATTTATGATGCATTTATTAAAACATGCACACGTAAAGGATTTACCGCGAGTACTGTGG
The DNA here is from genome assembly GCA_019429005.1 of Nanobdellati archaeon. Lineage (GTDB taxonomy): Archaea > EX4484-52 > EX4484-52 > EX4484-52 > GLR71 > JAHYJR01. Next base: position 3,825 of record JAHYJR010000004.1, read on the forward strand.
TTGAACAATTTATGAAAAAATACGCAGAGACTGGACAGATTTAATGTCTATCTAGTCAAATATACTTAAATATCTAGGTATTTGTGTATAATACCTAAACCATTTCTTTATCTTCTAAAAAATAAATAATTATTTAATATTACTACTACTAAATATTAATATGAAACCTTATGTTCAATGGATCTTAGCAGCACCACAGAGTGGACAATATCTAGGTGTTGATATTGATGAAATCCTAAAAGAATATGAAATAATTTCTAAACTTGATTTTGATAGACAACTAACCCAAAAAGAAAAACCTAAAACAAAAGAAGATATTATAAGAATGCCGCTTCTTTTTAATATGAAGGGTCCACAAATTAAAAAAACACTAATATATATTAATCCTGAAACATGGCATGATAAACCTGTTGATGCCGAAATTTTAAGAGCTCAATATACAACACAGGATGGTCGTCCTCACGGAGAAGCTGTATATATCAAGAACAATACACCTGAAATTGATATCTCTTCAGATATAAAAGATTATTATAAAACATTTAATTGGCTTTCAAGAATTTATGAAATAAATGATAAATGTGATTTAAATATATTAGAAATAAACGCTAAATTAGATGAAGCAATTATTAAACAATTAAAACATAACCTTCCATTCAAAAATTATTAAACATCAAACAATTTGCCTAAAAATCTTTTTTTGACTGTAATCGCTTTTTTCGGACAAGCTTCACTACAACAATAGCAATGAATGCATTTTGAATAATTTATTTTCGGAAACTTTACACCTTTTGATATAGCTTCAGCCGGACAGTTTATGACACAAGTGTTACAGTTTGTGCATTTCTCTGTTATAAAGGGATAAGGCGATAAATATCTGCCTGCGAGTTTCAATAAATGTCCAAATTTATTTGTATTTGCTTTCTTGAAATGTTTAGGGCGAAGTTTATCTATATCAACATCTGAAATAATTTTCAGATTAGAGAAATCAATATCAAAATCATTTTCTGAACTTTCAACCACAAGTGTTGAAACCTCTTTTGGCTTAAAACCTAAAAGATTCGTAACAAAAAGATCAAGTCCAGGTGCGCTTTCAGATGCAGCAATAAAACCTAATTCTTTTGGAGTGCCTGCATTAGGACCATCGCCTTCCATACCAATGACACAATCCATCAGATTAAAAGAGGGATTCGCTAACTTCGAAAGATGTACAACCATCATTGAAAAAGCTCGAGGATCTGGAAACTTAAGATGATATTTACTTTTTCTAAAACCACAGACGACGCCAAACAAGTTTTTTTGTGCACCTGTAAAACCTGTCAATGCGTGAGTTTTTGCTTTAGGTAAATTTATAATATAGTCATAATCCTTGAGACCATTAAAGATTGATAAGGGTCCAACTGCAGTTTCAACCTCTTTTGCATCTTTGAATTCTATAATCTTGATACCTTCTGATTTACAGACATCGCCTATACCTGTAAGCTTAAGCACATTTTCGTAAGTTCCAAAACCTTGACTGTCACCTAGATAAACCTTACACTTTTTTACCTTAAGAATCCGTGCAACTGATGCTATTATAGCAGGATTTGTTGTTACAGCATCTTCAACGTTCCTTGGAGCAAGCAGGTTTGGTTTAAGAAGGATTGATGAACCTGTTTTAACTGTTTTCATAAAAGATTTCATGCAATAAGCTACAGCTTTATCAACTTGTTTTTCAGAATAATTATCACATTTTGTAACATAGATATTTGTCATATGATTTTATTGCCTACATATTTTTTATAGTTTTACAGGAACCAAACGGAACTATCAAAAGATAAATGATTTAAATATAAAAATCATATCTAATAGTATGACATTATATTCACATTCAAGATTAAACTGTTTTGAACAATGTTCACTTAAATTCAAATTCAAATATATTGATAAAAAACAAACAGATAGAAACGATTCTGTCGAAGCTTTCCTTGGAAAACGTGTTCATGAAACATTAGAAAAACTATACAAAGATCTTAAATTTAATAAGACAAATTCACTTCAAGATTTAATAAAATATTACACAACAGAATGGGATAAATCATGGAGTAAAAAAGTAACAATTGTAAAACAGGATTATACAGTTGAAAACTATAAGTCAATGGGAATTAAATTCATAACTGATTATTATAATAAGCATAAGCCATTCAATAGCACAAAAACACTTTCGCTTGAAAAAAAAGTCATAATTCATTTAGATGATAAAGACAAATACGTTCTACAAGGTTTTATAGACCGCCTTGCCTTGAAAGGTGAAGACACTATTGAAATCCATGACTATAAGACAAATTCAAGTTTACCTGAACAAGACTATCTTGACCAGGACAGACAACTTGCATTATATGCAATAGGTATCAAAAAGATGTATCCTTTTGTTAAAAAAATAGATTTGGTTTGGCATTTCCTTGCATTTGATAAAGAAATGAGGTCAAGTCGAACTGAAAAAGAACTTGATAATCTTAAAAATGATATAATAAAAATTATTGATACAATCGAAACCAATCATAAATATGAACCTACTGAATCTGCACTCTGTTCATGGTGCGAATATGAACATGAATGCCCGAGGAAAAAACATTTGTTTATAACTGAAGATAAGCCACAGAAGACATTCAAAAAAAAGGATGAGGGTATCATTCTTGTTGATAAGTATACAGAACTTAAAGACAAAAAAGATGAAATTGAAGTTGAGTTAGAAAAAATCAAAACTGAACTTTTCGATTATTCTAAACAGTATAATGTTGATAATATCTACAGCAAAAATTTTGTCGCAAGACTTAGGACATATATCAATCAGAGATTTCCCGGAAAAAATGATGTGACTCAAGAATATGTCAAAACAATCCTAAAAAAATCTAAACTGCTTGATAAATTCATAACTCTTGATACATTTGCACTTACAAAATCTATGAATACAGATGAGATTGATGAGGCAACCAAAAAAAAACTTCTTAAATTTTCAAAAGAGTCAGAGACTAAAATGATATATATCGGAAAAATATAAGATTAAAATAAGTCTTTAACGTCAAGATGCTTGCTCATAATCATATGAGGTCTTAAATTAACAAAAAGATTTGAAGTAGTCACACCCGTTATCAAGGGCGAATCATAGGTTTTTTTTGCTGTATTGAATAACCTATCAAGAAGTATTTTTGATTCATCTATAAGATTATCTTGATCTGACTTGATACTGCCTTCACTTAACCCAATTAAACCAACATTAATTGTAGGATATCCAAAATTAATAGTTTCTTGAGCCTTATAAAAATAAACGAAATCGTGAAGGTCCTCTATTACAACCAATTTAATACCATGCGTATCAAATAAATCTGATAATTTCTCGGAGATTTTAAAAACATTATCTGATAAAAAATCCATAAGTTTATCTTGATATATTGAGATTTCTGATTCTAAGTTTGCATTATTTAAATTCAAATTACTATAAATATCATTATAAAAAGGTGCCATTGCAAGATCTCGTTCATATAAAAAACAGACTTTTATATTATCTAAATTTGATTTATCTAAATGTTTTTCAAAGTAATTAGGTAAGTCATAGGAATAAACACCTTTTTCAGTTTTAATTATGTTACCCGGACCCTTATACTTAATTATATTTCGGCTATCACCATTACATCCGATAATCTTATTAAAACGATTATTATTACATAAGGTCTCAAATTCCCTTTGATCAAATGCTTCAGGCCAATAAATAAGTAAAGCTTCGCCTACACCGACACCCATTTTATCCATAGGCTTATCAAAAAGGTCAATATCATTAAGCAACAATAAATCATCACCATAACCCTCAGGTAATATGTTTTTTGTTTGGATATAATCTCCAGACATGTGCACACTATACATATAATCACTTATATATTATTTATTAATGTATTTTTTTAAACGTTTCTAAAAACACCATAAAATACCAACATCAAATAAAACCTAACAATATTCAAACATATAAATATCAAAATTCTATATAATTGACATGTGGGTTGAATTATTTACGCAATTAGGATTTATTGGATATTACACTTTATGGGCACTTATAATTGGTTCTATTGCAATCTTTAAATTTGAAGCAAAACATGCTATTAGGAGACTTGTCCCTGCATGGTTTGTCGGAATATTGCTTATTAGCATAAGCCCAATCGCATCTATAATTGGCGCCGTTATGATTAGAATATTAAAACACACATTAGAGAATTCATTTTCACTTTCTATTGAGGACGTTCTTCTTTCATCAATGACAAATAAAACAATTAAAAAAGAGAAAAATGCAGAATTTTCGTTTAAAATATTGCTTACAGCTATCGGCATACTATTTATATTAAATATAGTCGCATCAATCTTTGCACCACCAATGGAAGTTGGATGGTACAATATGAATGATGTTAATATTGAAAAACTAGATATCAAAACAACTGCTAAAGTGTCTGACATTACTTGGGATAATATCAAAAATATGAGACTTGTATCTGAAGAATATGCATTACAAATACCAAAAACGATGGTTACTGAAACAGGATGGACATTATCTTATGATTGGGATGGCGTCTATTCAATCAATAACACACTTTATTGGGTTATGGTATATGAACCATCACGTCTTGTAAATACTAAAAACCCGTCACCTGCATACATACTTGTTAATGCTCAAGACCCATCAGACAGGACAAAAATCAAAGAAGATATTAGATACAGTGAAGAGCGAAATGATCTTGTATCACTTTTATATCCACTTATAACAACTGGAAAAATTTATGATGTGAAAACAAAATATTGGCTTAAATATCCATTCTTTAACTATGGTGATACAGTATTTACACATGATGACAACAATGAACCAATATGGTTTGCACCTGTTAAATTTGAATTCCCTACTATATTTATAACAAAATTCTATACTGAACAGGTTGGTGTCATAACACTTGACAATAAGGGTAATACAATATTTTATTCAAACAAAGAAATTAAAGATGGAAATGTTCCAGCATGGTTACTTAATAATCAAATCTTGATTGATCAACAGTATAGTGAAATGAGAGTTGATAAATGGGCAAAATATAATGAGTGGAAAGGTTTCCTAAATTATAATTTCCAGCACGAACAAGTATATGAACTTGCACAAAATCTCTTTTTCCAATATGATTCTACAAATGGGAAAACATCTGGATTTATGCAACTTGAACCAGAAGGAGCTACACGAAAAGCAATTACGCATTATATAAATATTGATGCGGCAGGTAGTGAATTTGGTGATGTTAACATTTATGACATTACTGCATTAGAATTAATTGGTCCTAAAAGAGCTCTTGATGATGCACGAGGACAGGTAAGTCTTTATTCGGATTGGTATCCACTTCAACCACTTTTCAAAGAAATCAATGGTGCATATTTCTATGTCGTACCAATATATTCAGGTTTCAGAGAATCTATGGTACTTAGAGCTGTAGCTGTGATTGATGCAAAGACCGAGCAGGTCAAGCTTTTTGAATGGGGTGATGTTGAAGATCAAAAAGACAAATTAGTAACGGAAAAACCAACAACAAATGTTACTAGTACATCTACTGATTGTGAAGTCGTATCAACTGAGATTATCAACAATAAGATTATGATTGTAACTGAATGTAATATTTGATTTGATATCAGATATTACAATTTAATTTAAATACATTAATACAATCATATTCTGTTAAGTCAAAGACAATCAAATCTATTTTTTATAATATACAAATGATAAATATGAATCAAAATAACATTAATAAAAAGAAACCGGAATTATTATCGCCTGCAGGTTCAATTGAATCTGTTATCGCTGCTGTTGAAAATGGGGCTGATTCTGTATATTTTGGAACAGACCATTTCAATGCAAGATTGAATGCACCAAATATAGGTCTTGACACAATTAGGGATGCTATAGATTATTGTCACCTCAGGGACGTTAAAGCATATGCCGTCATGAATACACTTATAGCTGATTGGGAACTTCGAAATGCAGTTGATACAGTTAGAAGCTTATATAATGAAGGTATTGATGTTATAGTAATACAAGACATAGGTTTTGCACACCTAATACATCATTTATTTCCAGACCTTGCAATCCATGCAAGCACACAGATGACAATACATAACACAGGTGGAGCTTCGTTCTTAAAAAATCTTGGTTTTAAACGTGTTATACTTTCTAGAGAAGTCTCAATTGAAGATACAAATATTATTAGAAAAAGAGCAGGAATTGAAATCGAAACATTTATTCATGGAGCTTTATGTCTATCTTATTCAGGCCAATGTCTTATGAGCAGTTTTGTGTTTCAAAGAAGCGGTAATTTTGGTGTGTGTGCACAACCTTGCAGACTCAGATATGCGCTTGGAAAAATCTCAGGCGATAATATTGAAATATTAAAAAAGCCTTGTTACTTGATTTCACCTAAAGACCTAAACACGTCAGATAAAATCACAGAATTAATTGAATCTGATATTGATGCGTTAAAAATTGAAGGACGTATGAGAAGTCCTACATACGTTTCAACAGTCACAAGAACGTATCGTAATCTTATTGATTCAAAAGATACAGATATAAACGATTTGACAAAAGTGTTTAATAGAGGATTCACAAACGGTTTTCTTTTCTCTGATACTAAAGATTTCATCAATGAAACTAAACAAGATAATCTGGGTCAATATGTAGGAAAATGTATATCATATGATGATAATGTAAAGTTAGTAAAAATCAAACTTGACGAAAAAATATCAATGGGTGATGGAATCCGGATTGATGTTGATGAAGAATTTGAAAAAAGCGGAGTAATTGAATATGGTTGTAAAATCAAATATATGCAAGTCAATAAATCAAAAGCTCAAACTGCAAAACCTGGACAAATTGCATCTGTTAGAATTTATGGAAATATTAAAGAGGGTAGTCCAGTCTATAAAACTTTTGAAAAAAAATTAGATACAAAATCAAAAGAAACATTTGTCAATAATAAACAGATTAAAAAAATACAAATAAATCTAAAAATCAGATTAAAAATAGATAAACCACTTTCAGTATCAGTTTCTGATGGTGTTCACAACATCACAGTTGAAACAAAAATTGATGCTCAGAAAGCATTGAAATATCCGACAACTTGTGAATTGTTAGAGCACGAATTATCTAGACTTGGAAATACACCGTTTGTAATTAATAAATTTGAATGTGATCTTACAGATGGACTTATGATACCATTAAGTGAGATTGGACAGGTTAGACGAAATTTAATTGAACAATTAGAATTAAAAAGAACAGAAATCTTGCGTAAAACTGATGATGTGGCGTTCAATAAAAGATTAAAAGACTTTGATTTAGAAAGTGGCGAAAAACAGATTCAGATTAAAAGAGATACAAAAATATCTGTTCAGGTTAGCACATTAACTTCAGCAAAAAATGCAATGGATTCTGGTGCTGATGAAATTATTATAGGCAATGAATTCAAATCAAAAGACCAAATTGATTATCTTGTAGTTAAAGATATTGTTAAAAAATCTGGAAAGGTTTTATCATATCAAACACCATCTATACTTTCAGATAAAGAGATTAAAGAAATATTGAAAGTTGTAAAAGATCTTGAACCAGATAATGTTCTTGTATCTAATTTAGGATTACTTAAAAGACTTATTGATATGAAGGAAAACAAACCAGAAATACATATTGATTATCCTACTAATATTTACAATAAGTTATCTGCAAAATTATTTGAAAAAACAGACAATAACATAAAACGATTATGCCTTTCAACAGAATTATCACAAGCTATGATAGAGACCATCTCAAAAAATATTGATATTGATACTGAAATTATTGTTCATGGAAATATACCAATTATAACAAGTGAATATTGCATATTTCAAAATGATTGTAAAAAGCAATGTATTGAAAATCATGTTCTAATTGATAGAAAAGATATGAAATTTCCAATCAAGGGTAGTTATGGATGCAGGATGCAAATATTAAACACAAAAAAGATTTCTTTGATTAAACATATCGGTAAGTTAAAAGGTCTTCTGGGTTGTATACGACTCGATCTTCGCACAGAAACTGATGATTCTGTTAAAAATATAGTCTATAAATATAGACAAACGTTTAGCGGTATAAATCTTAACTATGTTGAACTTACTGGTTCGGATTTCACAAATGGATGGTTTTAAAAATCAAATTAAAAATTTACTATTTTCCATTATTTTTTTACCGTCAACAACCACAGTACAATTTAGAAGAACACAATCTATATGTGTTGAACTTTTCCAATCTGATTTTGTTAATTCCGAATGACTATCTCCAAAAGCTATATGTACACCAGGATGTTTCTCATCTTGAAGCATATTTCCAATAATATTATTTATACCAATATTTGTTCCAATAGCAAATTCACCCACACGATTTGAATTTTCATCTTGCTTTATATATGCTTTAAATTCATTTTCAAGGTCTTTATTTGCACATGAGACTGATATAACTCGACTATTTTTGATTTCAATTGTTACGGGATTATCTTTAAGAACACCATATTTTGTATCGAAATAATCTCCAAGAACACCATCAACAATAATTTTACCATTTACATCTTTTGGACAAGTAAAAACTTCGCCTTCAGGAAGATTTGTCCATTGCTCTTTTGTGATGTTTCCATCAAATCCTACCCAGACCATATTTATATCAAACGTAGCTATAATATCAGTACCGGCTTGTGTTTTAACATGTATAACTTTTGCAGACTTTAGTGCATTATATACTTTTGATGTAACTTCTTTTACTTTAGTATAATCTACACACATACCAGTTTGCATGATTTCATCAGTTATTCCAATCATATGTGCATGACGTATATGATTCTCATCAAGAATCCTAAACATTGGTTGTCGGAATGTCTTAAGTTCACCTTTTTTTGAACCTGCAATATATAAACTAACATCTGATTTTTCAAGAGATTTTTTGATTACATCTGGAAATTGTATTGGATTTGAACCATCATCCAATCTTTCTCCAAAATCTTCAATTATAAAAATTTTAATATTATCTGTGACTTGACTCGCGACATCATTTATACTTTCTGCAATATTATATGCATCCTTATCTGTAATTATACAGATAACATCATCTTTTGTCACTTTAAGACAATTTTTAACTATCTGTATCGCACCCTCTTTAATAGTATCCATAGACAATGTTTGATTTGATAATATATATGTATATATGTTTTACGTTTTACCTTAACATTTAAAAAAATAAGAAACAAATAAACATAAAAGATGATTATTATGAAAATCCAAAAAGTGAAAGGTACAAGAGATTTTTATCCAGAAGACATGAAACTACACAATTGGATTTTATCTAAATGGAAAAAAGTTGCTGAAAAACTAGCCTATAAAGAATTTGATGGACCAATGCTAGAGAATGCAGAACTATGGAAAGTTAAATCTGGTGATGAAATCCCAGAACAAATGTACACACTTAATGATAAATCAGGAAGACTTCTTGCAGTACGACCTGAACTTACACCAACACTTGCAAGAATGGTTGCTGAAAGACAAAAAGTACTTAAGAAACCAATTAAATGGTTTTCGTCACCTAGATGTTGGAGATATGAAAATCCACAATCAGGACGTCTTAGAGAATTCTGGCAGTTTAATATGGATGCTCTGGGAAGTGATAGTATGTCACTTGATGCTGAGATTATATTAAGTTCTATAATGATTATGGAAGAATTTGATTTAGATGAAACATATTTCTATGTAAGAATAAGTAATCGTAAAGTGATACGATCTATATTAAAAGCAATAGGTGTTGAAGAAAATAATTTAAATAAAATTTCAAGTGTAATTGATAAAAAAGATAAACTCACAGAAAACGATTTTATTGAAATGCTTAAAGAACAAAAAATGACAGATAAACAAGTTCAAATTTTATTAAAAACGCTCCTAATTGATAACATTACAAATATCGATAAACTTGATATAAAACTTGATACAGATGGAACTGATGGTATTAATGAACTAAAAGAACTTATGCATTTACTTGAATTATATGGTGTTGGAAAATACTGTAAGATGGATTTATCTATAATGCGTGGTTTTGATTATTATACAAGCACAATCTTTGAAGTCTTTGACAAGTCAAATAAATTTAGAGCAATTGCTGGCGGTGGGCGATATGATGACCTTGTATCTGTATTTGAGGGTGATAGATGTCCTGGCGTAGGTTATGGTATGGGTGACGTTGTACTTGAATTATTCTTAAGAGAACATAATAAGATTCCAGATTTAAATGACAATATTGATTTCTTTATTGCATTAATAGATGATTCTGTTATGGATGAAGCTATAAAAATAACTCAAATTTTAAGAAAAAAATATAATGTTGAGATGGAACTTATTGGACGGAAACTTGGTAAACAACTAAGTTATACTGATGCAAAAAAAGTTATAATTGTTGGAAAAGAAGATCTTGAAGATAATAAAATAACTTTAAAAGATATGGATACAGGAGACGAAACTAAAATATCAATAAATGATATAAAAGACATATAATTTATTTATATCGTCTTTTTAACTCGTTTTCAATATCTTTGAAAGATATATTCTTATAAGATAACAAAACCATCAAATGAAATAAGAGATCTGTAGATTCGTAAATAATCTCTTCTTTAATATTATTTTTTGATGCAATAATTACTTCAGTTGATTCTTCACCTATTTTTTCTAAAATTTTATCTTCAGCAGTCTTTTTATCATCAGTCATAAGTCCTGAAACATAAGAACCTTCAGGTTTATTCAATTTTCTCTGTTCTATAATTTCAAAAACTTTATCTAGAATATTATCCATAATTACACCATTGAATTTTTATAAAAACAAGTTTTATTATTTGTGTGACATGCAGGTCCTTTAGGCTTAATCAATATAAGCAAAGTATCATTATCACAATCAGGTATTAATTTAATTACCTTTTGCAAATTACCTGAACTTTCACCCTTTTTCCATAAACAGTTCCTACTTGTACTATAATAATGTGCATATCCAGTCTCAATTGTTTTTTCAACAGCTTCACGATTCATAAATGCACACATCAAAACATCTTTTGAATCTATATCTTGTGCAATACCAATTACAAACTGATTTGACCATTTAAAATACAAATCATCAATACTTATTTTTAATTTATTTGATTCGTTCATAATATCATCTAAAAAAATAGATTAATTCATCAATTGGTACTTTTAAATCTGTTTCAGTTAATAAATCTTTTACAATTACAATATTATCTAAAAATTCTTTTTTTCCAATAATAACCACATAAGGTATTTTCTCTTTTTTTGCATAACCCATTAATTGATTTAGAGATCTTCCAATAAGATCAATCTCGGTCCTAATATCATTTTTACGTAAATCTGATGCAATTTCAAGCATTTCGTGTTGCAAACCACTTGTAGCAGGAGCAACTAAAGCTTGTATTGGTATCTCAATGTTTTTTAAAAGTTTTTCAGATTCGGCACAAATTAACAAACGTTCTAAACCAAAAGCCATACCAATTGCAGGTGTCTTTAGTCCACCCATCTCTTTTACAAGATTATCATACCTACCACCACCACACAATGGCTGATTTAAACTAGGTACTAATACTTCAAAAACAATACCAGTATAATACTCAAGACCCCTTGTTAAACTAAGATCTATTTCTAAATTAACTGTATCTGTCAAAATATTTAAAATTGACAATAATTCTTTAATTTCAAATAAAATCTCAAGAGCTTTAGGATATGATTTTAAATAAGATTCAATCTTATCAATAGTATTGGAATTCTTTGAATCACACAGACTTTTTAAAAAAATGTCAAATTCATCAGAATATTTTATACCATCAAGTTGTTTTATAATACAATCATAATCTTTTTTATTTATTTTAGACAATATATCAGATTGTATTTCTTTTGGAATATTCTCATCATCAAATACTTGTCTTAAAATACCAACATGACCAAGTTTAATTTTAAATGATTCAAAACCAATATCTCGCATAATATCATTTACAACAGCAAGAACTTCGGCATCTGCAATATGTTCATTACTACCAAAAAGTTCTATACCAAATTGCCAAAACTCTCTAAATCGACCATGTTGTGGACGTTCATATCTAAAATGATTCTGACTATAAAATAATTTTACAGTTTTACTGAAAATATGTCTATTACCGACATATAAACGAGTAACTGGAGCTGTACTTTCAGGTCTTAATACAATTGACCTATTACTTTTATCTTTAAATAAATACATTTTTTCTGTCAAATGTGAACCTATATTCTTTGAAAATGTTTCAAAATTTTCCATTGTAGGTGTTTTAATCTCTCTAAATCCATAATTCCTAACAATATTTTTTAGTTTTTTAATAATAAAATTACGTTTTTCATTTTCCTCTGGGAAAATATCGTTAGTGCCTTTTAATGGTTTTAAAAACATAACATCACTTTAGATATCTCGATATAGCAATTACAACAATACTTTTTGCTTTAAAACATTTTAATTTTTCTACAAATAAAAAAGAATCGTATTCATCTATTATCAATTCAATATTACCATTTTTACAAGTATATAAATATAATTTTTCATCAACATGTTTAAAATACTCATCTATTTCCTTATCTGTTTTATCGATAATTACTGCTGTTATTTTTAATTTGTTTTTTGCGTCAAGCACACTTTTTAAGGCCATTGTTATCCTATCACAAAAATCCTTGTTTTTTATATAACTATCCTTATTTACAATAAAACGCATAGTTGTTGTTAATATTTTATCAATAATCACAAGATCATTTTCACGAATTGTAGTTCCTGAAGAACTTAAATCAATAATTGCATCAGAAATACCTATTTTAGGTGTAAGTTCTACAGCACCAGAAATATTAATTATTTTTGCGTTTATTCTTTTTTTTCTTATATATTTACGTGCAATTGTTGTAAAACTTGTTGCAATTTTAATACAGTGATTCTTTATGTTACTTAAATCTTCAATATTAGATGATTTGGGTACAGCAACTACAAGTTCTGCCTTTGCAAGTTTAAGGTCTAATAAAAAACCAACATCAGCACGTCTTTCAAGAATAAGATCATACCCCGTTATTCCTAAATCTGCTGATCCTGATGAAATATAATAAGGTATATCAATAGCCCGCACAAAAAGAATTTTAATATTATCAATAATAGTATCTGCAAATAATAGTCTATTTGATTTCTGTTTTATCTTTATTCCTGCTTGTTCAAGAAGATTTATAGATAACTCTGACATTCTTCCTTTATTTGGTATTGCAATCTTTAAAACAGACATATGCTTCACTTTAATTTATTAATATAGATTAATATTTACAATTTTTGTATTTATTCTTATTATTTAATTTTTATAATACTATTTAATTGCTTTAATAATAGGTATTATATTTCATTATATTTAAAACAACTTAAATAATTAATGTTAGTGAAGATACTAATACTATAACTTCTAAGTAATATAAATATACATACTAATATAAATATACACCCCCTAAGATATTATCATACACATTAAACGTAAAATATACATTTTTTGTGAAAAATCATGATTAATACAATATTAACACAATATGCTTCAGATTTATGTGATATCAGTTTAATGGAATTTACAATCAATAGAATTAAAAAAAATTATGAAAATAAACCCACTTTTTGGGTTATGAATGAATTTGCATTCTCAAACTTGTATGAAAATAAAGTTAGTATTGATGGTAATACGATTTCAGGAAACTCAACTATTGAATATTATATCAATTTATTAAAAGAGTTCAGTAAAGAATATGATCAATTTTGGATTTTTGCAGGAAGTGTAGAAGAGGATATGGGCCAATACCTACATGTTTCAATGCCAATTATCAATAATGGTGAAATAAAACATATACGACGTAAAATGCAAATTTATTATGATATTATTGACCCTAACTTAAGTCTAAATAGTATAAAAAACAAATTTGAAAACGAAATAAGAGATGAAATCAGGTTAATAAATGAGAAGGCACAAAAGGAATCAATTGAATCATTAACCACATTAGATATAGGTAAATATACTGTTTTACCACTTATTTGCAATGAGGTTTTTAGCCTAAGAAACATTGACACTCAACAATTCAAGAGATTAAATTTGCCAGCAGACATTATTATAGAAAGCTCTTTTGATAATAATACACCACAGAACTACATACCAGGTTTGATTAATAAACACATAGTAAAACCTGAAAGTTATCTAATAAAAAGCGACGGATATAGAACGTTAGAACAAAATATTTGCGGTTGTTTTAGAATTTCAGATAATCATCATAATATCAAAATTGACATAGTACATAATATTATTGATTAATAATAAAATAATTCTTTTATAAATTATTTCTTTGCAAAAATGGGAAAATAATTAATTAAACCTAATTTTTTCAAAAATATTGCTTTTTCAATATTTTGTTTAACCGTTACTAAATCGTTTTTTCTAAAAGCTGTTAATATATCAATTTCGCCAATTTCTGAGACTAAACATGGTTTTAATTTCCCGTCTGATGTTAACCTTAAAGCATAACTTTTAGCACATAGATCACAATCCGAACAGCTACTATCTACAAAAGTTACTTTTTGATTGTCTTTAAAAATATAATCCATATACACAGGATATATATCTGAACTTTTAGTTATTGAATTTTTATTTAAATAATCTAAAATATCTTTTATATCAACATTTAAATTTAATTTTTTCATATCAGATGAAAATTCAATTAATGAAATTAACCTTAAATCAACACCTAATTTTTTTGAAAATTTAATCATATCTTTAACTTCATCAATATTATCTTTTATTAGTGTCATATTCAGATTAACTAGAGGGATATTGTTTATTGCAGACATAATCCCATCTTTTACCAATAAATACTGTTTATCCGTACCCTTACATAATTGTTTAAACAGTTCAGGTTTTAAAGTATCTAAACTGATACTTATTTCATCAAGACCTGATTCTTTTAATAAATTTATTTTGTTCTTTAATAATATACCATTTGTAGAAATACTTACTTTTTTGATACCCCTTTCTTTACAAGATTTGATTATTTTTTCAATACCATCATAAAGTAAAGGTTCACCACCTGAAAGCTTAACCTCATTAAGTCCATAAGGTACAAGTAAACTAATAATTTTTATGAGTTCATTAATTTCAAGATTATTAGCTCTCTTTTGATATTGACCTTCCTTATGACAATAAATACAATCAAGATTACATTTAGATGTAAGTAAAACTCGTAATTTATCAATTGGTGGTATATCTACTTTCATAAAAATCGCTAGGTTTTAAAATATTTTATTTCTGACCGTATTCTTTGAATAATGGTGATTTTAAACAATAATTTGAAGATGAAAAATCCATACTTTTAAAAGCAGTCTTTAAATATTGACTATCTAAATTTTCTAATATAGCCGAAATAGCACTACTTGTCTTTAATCCAGGTGAACTCTTACTTGAGCGACCTGTTGAATAAAACGGAATATTTCGTTCCTTAACAACTTTAGGGAACATAAATTCATCAGGTATATTTTCAAGGTCAATATCAGAAATATTGAATACATCTTTAGATCCTTTTTCAAGATTATATCTTAGAGCAGCTGCAAGAATATAGCCTGAAAGCACTCTTTGTTCATCAGGAGCAATTGGTATCGCATTATACATAAAATAATCTAATCCATATAAAATACCATCCTGCATAAGTAAAGTAACATCATCAATTTGCTTTAAATCAATGATATCTTTTAATTTTTTATTTTGATCCATAAGATGATATATCACTTTCTTATTAGATAAATCTGAAATCAATAATTGATAATCATTATTACCATCTACCGTTATACGGCTACCCTTATGTAATATTGACCTATCATCAATTCTAAATGGAAACACAAATTTATCTTTTGAAAAAGAAAGCATTTTTGTTTCGGTCTCAAACACAGAATCTAATTTTGAGTTAACATAATCAATTGCAGTATAAAAATTTTTATTTCCTAAAAAGCCTTTAAAATCCCATGGTTTTTCCCATTGATCCAATGTCACAAAAATTGAATTTTGTGTAAGATTTAACATCAAATTTGACAAAAGTTTTTCACTAAATTCTTTAAGTGAATTAGATTCATTAGAATATAATAATACTTCATTTTGCATTTTATCAAATCGTAATAAGATTTCATCTTTCTTTTTTGTTAAAACTGCTGATGACACCATATCATCATTAAAAGATTTTTTTATGTTTGAAAATAATTCATTAATTATGTTTTCAGTTGGTGCTTCCACCGATGAAGATGAACTATTATCTGAAATATCTTTAGATGTTAAAGGTATCCTAAATTTTTTTCCGCCAACAATAATTGTTCTTTCAAAACGAGAAATATCAACAGGATCTAAAACAACCATTGATAAAGCGGGTTTACCCATATCTTTTATTTCGCTTGAAAGAGCATCGGCATAAAGTATACCAACAAAATTATTTATAAAATAACCAAAAGTTCCACCACATTCAAAAAGAACAATATCTTCAACATTATCATGAGCATATTTCAATAATTCTTTCTGTTGAGATAAAATAAGATTTCCATCTAACAAATCTAATAATCTTTTACGATTATTTATAACAGAAATAGGATTCTCTGAAGAAATATTTGAATAATAACCAACCTGGTCATTAAATGAACCTTCAGATAACCAATTATTTTTGTTACGTAAATTAATAATAAACACCAATTTTTAATTTATTTACTTAAATTTATTTACTTAAATTTATTTACTTAAATTTATTTGCTTAAATTTATTTGCTTAAATTTATTTACTTAAATTTATTTACTTAAATTTATTTACTTAAATTTATTTGCTTAAATTTATTTGCTTAAATTTATTTACTTAAATTTATTTACTTAAATTTATTTGCTTAAATTTATTTGCTTAAATTTATTTACTTAATATTACATAATATTAACTTTTTAAAGGTTAATATTATCTTTTATAGTATTAATTTGTCAATATCTTCTAATTTTGATATAACTAAATCAACTTTATTTGATAATATACAAGATGTTATCTCTTTTGAAAATAATATCACTTTAAAACCTAATTTTTTTACAACTTCTAAATCTGTTTTATATGAGTCACCAACAAATACTGTATTTGAAGGACTTAATCTATACATTTTGAATAAATATTCATACATAACAATATCGGGTTTTATTGTACCTGTTTCATTAGGTGATATAATAAAATCAAAAGAGTCTAATAAATTAACCTTATTTAATTTTTCTCTTGCATAAAGTGAATTTGTTAATACACCCAATATAATACCACGTTTTCTTAATAATCTTAAATATTTGATTTGGTCATTATCAATAGTCAAATTATCTAAAATATATTGCCTTAAATCATTATTCATATTTATAGCAAGTTTTTTATCTAGATTTATAAATAATAAAAGCTCTATGAATATTTCTTCATCATTTACATTTGATAAACTATAAGGCTCCTTACTTAGTTTTTTTAATGCAAAATCATAAGCTTGATAAAAAATTTCTTTTTTAATGTTTTTGGGCTTGATATAATTATTATAAACTAATTCATTTGCGTCATTCAGAAATGATTTGAATGGTATTAAAACGTCATCCAAATCAAAAATAATATATTTAATATCCATCATTTTACTTAAAAAGATAAATTAATATATTATAAAATACCATTTTTTTGAAGTAAAAAAGTCGCTGCAGAAGTACCATCTACAATTGGATATTCTGGAAAACATTCATCTAATACATCTTGTTTTATATAAGATGGTTTAGATGCTAATTCATCACCAAATCCCGCAAAACCGCTAACAGGTGCCATATATATTAAAGGCATCTTATATTTAATATTTCTTTCATTTATCTTGATTGTATGTGATGCTTCAATCATAGTACCAGAACTTCCACCAATTATAATCATTCCATTAATATTTTTTGCAAAAAGTTCAGATTCATCACCATAATTACTTTCACCCATTCTAGAAGGAACAACTATACTATAATCAAGCAGATCATCAGATAACTTATATTTTAAACCCGTTTCTGGTAAAATACCAATTGTAAAAATATCATGTTCTTTAGCCATTCTTGTAGCATAATTTGGTATACCCCACTCAGTACCACCTGTTAAAATTGCTATATTCGTATGGTTCTTTAATATATCAAAAGATTCTTCAAGAACTTGCTTTACTTCTAATTCTTTTTCATCTGAGCCACCTGAAAAACCAATTACAATTTCGATACCTTCTTCATCAAGAATTTTAGATAATTTATCCATAATAAAACCGTATATATTTTTGATCATAATTCCAATATTATGATACAAATAGTTGTAATCAAAAAGGATATATAAACAAAGATAAAAAAGTTTATATATATAGAAAATATATAATTAATTTTGTGAAAAAAAACAAAATCGTACATACAATACTTTATATGTATTTTTATTCTATACTTTATTAAAAATATTAAATATTTTTTTAAAAAAGTGATTTTGTTATGAAAGATTCAGAAATTGTTAATCCGGACGAAAAAACATATCTACTTACAAAAGATATTGTGCCAACATTGAAATACAGATTGAATGTTCCTATATCTGTAGGTTCTGAAGCCAAAATCGAAAGATTAGAAAATCAATTTATAAACCAATTTTTTGATTATACCAACAAAGGTAATACAAATGTACACTTAAACCATAGCGAACTTACAAATGGTGCAATAGACTTATTAAAAAAACACAGTTCAGATAATATTATTTCTTGTGATGAGGTATATTTCCCAAATGGAATCGCAGATGATTATTTAAGTATTACGAGAATAACAGACCCAGGCAACCCTTCAAATTATAAATTGGGAGAACGACCAGGTAATATACCTCTCAAAACACAACTAAATGTACTTGAACAAAAATATTCTGGTAAAAAGATTACATTGCTTGATATAGGTGCATTCGGTGGAGATAGCATACTTGACACAGTTAGTATCTTGAACGATAGAAACATCACTGTTGAAAATATTGTATTATCAGTATCAAACATAGATGCGATAAATCGCATAAATAATGAAACTAATTTAGATATATATTCACATAAAATATATAATTTTGATGATTGGATTGAACTTAGAGATCTTTTCGGTATAGATGGACGTAAAATAAATAAAACAGAAGTACCATCAAATGCTATAACATCACAACAGGAATTTAAAAAAGCAGATAAGCTTTTTGCGCCTTATTGGGAGAATCCAGTTAAATGGGCAACAGTTGAACCTGAATATAAAGATCAAGCAATTGAATTATCAAAATCAACATTTGGTGAATTACAAAAGATTCTAATAGATGATGGATTCAATGTAGATATGAATAAGGTTGCAAAAGATCAATTCGGTATTTGGTCTTTAAATATTTCAAAATAATAAAATTGTTAGGACGTATATTTAATTAATGTGACTTAAATGACAATGCGAAAATTACAAATTGGTGTTATGGGATCTGCAGCAGATCTTAAATATGAGGCAAATATTGAAGAAATTGCTGAAGAATTAGGTTCTGAAGTTGCAAAAAGTGGTTCAATACTATTCTTTGGAGCTGAAAAAGATTATGATTCTCTTTCAACTGCAGCATGCCGAGGTGCTAAAAAAGAAGGCGGTATTACTGTTGGCGTAACATACAATAAAGGTAAAAATATTTTTCAAAAAGATGCAGACATTATTATATCAACTGGTTTAGATCGTGGTGGTGGTCGAGAACTTGTTCTTGTACTTAGCTGTGATGTGGTTATTGCTGTAGGTGGTGGAAGTGGCACTTTAACCGAACTTGCAATTGCATATCAGGGCGATATACCTATGATTGTTGTAAATAACACTGGTGGTTGGAGTGAGAAATTATCAGATGTCTTTATTGATGATAGAAAAAGACGGAAGATATATGGAGTTAAAACAGCAAAAGAAGCTGTTAAACTCGCAGTTAAACTCGGACGTGAATATCTTAATAAATATAGTTGAGATTGATTAAGATTAAAATCAATCAAGACCATATGCAGAATCAAATATTTTTTTTGAATCTGCACTTCTTTTATGAAACATCATATCAATAAATTGATATACCTTATCTAATTCATAATTCGTATCATCAGGATTATTTGAAAAAAATGAACTACCAAAATCTATAAGACGGCATTCTTGATCCATTGTATTGTAATAGAGATGTTTCCAAAAATCATCACCATACATTATTCCTGCATTATTAATTACACTCATCATCTCTCCAAAAGAATCAGCAAAACTACTATAATGTTTTCTTATATGTTTCTGCATAGAGTAGATAGGATGCCACCCATCTGAATATGCTAAAAATTCTTCAACTAAAAACATATCGTTCTTATTGTTAAAAGGGGATGGTAATGTTTTTTTAAATACAGGACCTACTTCTTTTTGGCCCATCTTTTTAGAGATTTTTTGTTCAATATCACTTTGTTTTAATTTAATAATATAATTCTCTTTAGGTGACTTGTTTTGATGTAAAAAAACTATATCATAATTATTTTGAACCAAATCATCTTTTAATTTGGTTGGTACCTCATTTGAATATTTTATACGACCATAATGATCTATACCTTGACTTAATTGAACTTTAGAATTCTTAAAAATATAATTAGTACCGTTTGAACCCACACGTTTTTTTATAAGATCTGTTAGAGGATTAAACGCTTTCAAAAAAGATGTTTCGTTTAAATTTATCCATTCATCATTTGAAGCCATCACCTTAATACAAAAAAATAATATTTTAAATGTTTGCTTTTGGTGCTGTCAACTATAATATATTTATATTGTAAAATCCAATTTAATCTATGGATGTGAAATCTACAAAAATTACATATAATAAATTGATAAAACAGCATATCAAAATCCTTAAGAAAATGCAGGAACCCTCTGGACTCTTTATCGCGTCATCTGGCGGTAAAGTTACAGGATATGATAAATCTTGGCTTAGGGATAATTTTTATGAATGCTTTGCATTTGAAGCTTTAGGTGATTGGGAAACTGTTGAAAAAACATATGATGCATTACTAAATATATTTCTTAAATTTGAAGATAAAATAGATCATGCAATCATAAAAAAACCTGAACATAAATTTCAATATATCCATGCTAGATTTGATTCAAAAACTTTTGATGAATTCTGGGATAATTGGGGAAATAAACAAAATGATTCAATAGGTGCTATACTTTTTAGAATTGGTGAACTTGAACATCATCATAAAAGGACTATACTTAAAAATAAAAACCATATACGAATAGTCAACAAGCTTGTAAAATATCTCAATGCTATCGAATATTGGCATGATGAAGATAGTGGTATGTGGGAAGAAAATGAAGAGGTTCATGCATCGTCTGTTGGTGCCTGTGTTGCTGGACTCAAATCTATAAGGCGTCTTGAACATATCAAGGTCCCAAAAATACTTATCTCTAAAGGACGAAAAACCCTTAAAGAATTACTTCCACGAGAATCAAGACATAAATTTGTTGATCTTGCTTTACTTTCTCTGATATACCCATATGAAGTTGTTACAAAAAAACAAAGAGATACAATTTTAGAAAATATTGAGTATCATCTTTTGAAAGAAAAAGGTGTGATAAGATATAAGAATGATTATTATTACAATAAAAATACAGATGGATATTCTGAAGAGGCTGAATGGACTTTTGGTTTAAGTTGGCTTGCGATAATCTATGAAAGGATGGGTAAGAAGAAGAAAGCTGAATTTTTTATTGACCATATGCTTAAATCTGTAACTAAACGAGGCGTACCAGAACTTTACTTTTCAAACACAGATAAATACAATAAAAATACACCTCTAGGTTGGTCTGAATCTCTCTTTATTGTGGCTTTACATGAGATGAATGAGAAGTATTTGGGTGGGTAAATATTAAATATAGCACAGAATCTCAATTAATAAAGATTTTATATTTTCTATAATTATAATAACTTTAATAACATCATTATCTATAGGTATAAATGAGTGATATTAATGAATACAACTGGCAATTTATTCATAGTCGGTATGATAATAATGATAGGCCTTCTTGCACAATATAATTTCAAGAAGACTAAGATACCTGATGTCCTTATACTTATTGGTGCAGGATCTATAATATCTTATTTAGAATTAGTAGAAGGTCTAAAAACCAGTAATGAAGGGCTGACATTTATAATAATATTCAGTCTTATTTATGTTGTTTTCTATGGTGCATTACCTATAAAGCTCAGAGCAATTTTTTCAACAATGAAATATGCATTTATCTCATCTATTATGAATCTAATATTAATAACAACAATAATAGGTATTATTTCGTATTATTTGCTTGGATTTGGATGGGTACTAGCACTATCACTTGGTGCCCTATTCTGTGTGCTTGATGGGTCTATTATAAACAGTATACTTGAGACAATAAAGCTTAGCACAAAAGCTGAAGCTCAGATTCAGACTGAAAGTGCAATAATTGACATACTTGTAATAGTTGGTGTGCTTTCTATAATGAATTTCTCAACTATGATGTTCAGCGAGATTATGCAAAACCTTACAAGCTATCTTTTCTTAAGTTTAGGTATAGGAATAGTCGTTGCTATTATATGGGCATTTGTACTTAAACATGTTGGCAACTATAGTAGTGCACCTATTGGAACCATGGCAATTCTTGTAATACTTTATGCTTTTGCAGAATATGTAAATGCGAACGGTGTAATTACAGTATTCTTCTTTTCGATAATGCTTGGAAATGTAACAATATGGAGCAAACTTCTCTACAAGGAACAGAAAGAAAATGTTACCCTATTAAATATTGAAACAAGACATTTCTTTAAGGATATAAGCTTTCTGATACGTACATTCCTTTTCGTATACCTTGGAATACTTGTTGATTTAAGTCAATGGATATATTTATTATATGGATTTGTTTTCTTCATAATCGCATATATTACAAGATCTATTGTAAGGAGAAAAATAACAAACAGAGACCTTGATAAAAAAGAAATATATATGCTTGATGCCATGTGTGCCAAAGGACTTACACCAACTGTTATGCTTGCGGTGATACAGACAGATATTATATTTACAAACATAGTTATTGGAGGAATATTTTCTAGTGTTCTTGTAACTTCAATCCTAATATTCCTGATTGATAATGATAAATTTACATCTGTCAATAATCTTATGACACGGGCTATAGTGAGATATAAAGAATATATTTCTGAAAAGAAAAATCCTAAATTTAAAATTGAACAATGATAATAGGATTCAATTTTAAGATAATATTTTAATCTATTTTAGATTCTTAAGATAATCAAAAAGACCCTCTGCAATCAGGTATGTTGGGAATGTAGGTATATCTATATCCAATTCAATCACTTCTTTAGGTGAAGAGGGAACATGAATAAAAACGGTTTCTATATCCTTATCTTTAATATTTTGAAGACAATTAAAATATGTGTAATTACATATGTATGTACCAGGATTGAAAGAAATCTTTGCAGGAACACCTTTATTTTTCAAGTTTTCAACAATATTGATTATATCTATTTCAGTCTCATATGCAATCTCTTTTGAGGAATCAATCTTTTACATTACCATTAGATTTCCATTATTATCTGGCATTTTTGTATGTTTGAAATTCAATCCAATTTTCTCAATCTTAATCATATTTATTCCTAACTCAAAACCAAAACCAATAATAAAATCGGGTTTGAATTTGTCAATCTTTTCTTTTAGAATAGTCCAACAATCAAAAGTCACAGGCAATTGAATCAAATCAACAGATTCAGAATCAAACAGATTATATATACTAGACCCAACATCATATGAAGGATTGCTCTTTAATTTTCCGAATATTTCAAAAGAATAAAGTAAGATTCTCATAGAATTAATTGATTATTTAAAATTAATTAATCTTTTTACTTATTTGGTCATCAACTGATGTTTTAAGAATTGGTGCTCCCGCCGGGATTTGAACCCGAGTCACAAACGTGAGAGGCTTGTATGATTGGCCGGTCTACACTACAGGAGCTTAATGCAATCTTTTTTCATTGATATTTTTAAAACTATCTATTAAATGATTCATTTAAGAATCAGATTGAATGAACCATAAAAAACAGTATCTTAACATTCCAAACCTTAATATTTAATTGCCTTTAAAAACAAATTTTTTAATATTTCTGTAGATAACTTATAACCTTTATTTTCAGTTAATTTTTCTAAATTAAGATTTAAATTGAAGAAAACTAAATGTTTGGAATCTTCAAGTAAATAATCTTTAGGATTCTCAAAAAAATTAGTTATATCAGCATAAATCCACTTTGGTTTCAATTCATATAAAACGGATTCAATATCATCATATTCTTTAACTGCAGTCAAATCAGTATCTCTTGACCAATCACCATCCTTACAAGATCCCAAATTAATCGTAACTCTCTTATCAAAAAAAAACATACCTTCAACGAATTTATTTAAATCAGTTTCAATCTCATCTAAAGTCCGGCCTTTAAAACTATATCCACCTCTTTCAATTAAAGGATGATAAAAATTAAATTTTAAATTAACATTGCCATACTTACAACTAAAATCTTTTTGAGGAATATCTATTTTTTTACATGCTGCATCTAAGATATTATTCATAGTCTATAACACATTTCGAGGATTTAAACTGTGTATCTCAAGATTACCTATTTTAGATAAATCTATCAAACCGACTTTATCAAAACCATACGCTTCTTTAATTGTATCATAAAAATATGCTATTTTAAATACCTTGATTTAATATTATTTTTCTAAATCATATATAAGATTTCCTTCTAAGCCTAATAAACGTGATATTTCTGAAGTTAAATAACCGGGTTCATCTAATTTGTCAACATCAAGAACTCCAAATATTTCTTTTGGAAGTCTTTTTGGATTTTGTATAACACTTTTAATACCATAACCAGTTCCATTAATTTGTTTCATGAAATATTCAAGATCATGATTTTTTGAATATTTTGAAAAATCTTTAGTTCCATGCATCTCCAAATGTTTGATATTTAAATCACACGCTTTTGCATAAGAATTAACAAACTTTGATCTATTAATATATTTTTGATCAGGTATAATTTCAAAAATAATATGATTATTAATATTTAACTTTATAATTAAACCATCCTCAGACCAATCATATATATTTGAGTAGTTTTTCTCAAGAAGTCTTAATAATTCAAATGTACTTGTCATAAATTCATATATAAAAATTAACTTTAAATCATTTTGGTTTTAAAAAAACAAAATTTTTAAACAACAAAATTTAATAATAGTTCGAACGACCCACTTTAATCTAAGTAGTTACGAGATATTTTCAACTCGTCTAAAATTGTTTCTTCAAAATCCGTAAAATCTAATATCTGTTTAAGTAAATATCCCTCTTCTTCTAATTTATTACAATCAATTAGTTTAAATACGTGTCCTGGAATTGTTTGCGGTTCATGTATATCTTTTTGAATCGCATAATCAGTTTCACTAAGTTTATCATCTAAATATTTAGTTAAATTAGGTTTTTCTTCCAAATACCTAGCAAAATTTACAGTTCCAATTATCTGCAAAGTTTTAATTTTGGAATCACATAGATTTAGATAATCATTACAAAATCTTTTAGGTGTAAAACTAAAAGGACAATCTGCTTCATGTATGATATTAATTTTTATACCGTTATCAAACTCTATTTTTATTTCTCAATTTTCACGCTCAGCCCAATTATAAACTTTAGAATATTCTTTTTCAAGAATTTCTAATAAATCATTTGTATTTGCTATAAATATAATTTTAAAAATTAACTTTAAATGATTTTGTTTACGGATTAAAAATAGCTTTAAACCCTCTCTCATAAAATAAACAGATTACATGATGTAATCAAACAACCCGCTTAAACTTACGCTCTAACTCTGATACAGTCATTTCAATCAAGGTAGGTCTGCCGTGAGGACAGGTATATGGATTATCTGCTTTAGAAAGGTCTTGAAGCATCTTATCAAGATATGGTAATGTTACCTCATCACCACCTTTAATTGCAGAGCGACAAGCAACACTTCTTGCAATTCTTTCTTTTGATTCAAGTATTGATTTAATTTTCCCAGAGTCAATTAATTCTCCTAAGATATCATGCACAAGATTTGAGACGTCTTTTGAGTTTGAAAAAGCAGGTATTGCACGAACTGCAAATGCGTTTGTACCAAACTCTTCAATGTCAAAACCCAGTTTTTGAAAAACAGATAAACTAAATTTCAAGATCTCGGATTCTTTAGCATTAAATTCGAGTATCTTAGTCTCTAATAAATTTTGAGATTTAGGTTTTTCCATATCAAGCTGTTTTATTACTTTTTCATATAAGATTCTTTCATGTGCAGCATGCTGATCTATTATATAGAAACCGCCGGAATATGATGCTAAGACATAGGTCTTATTTACAATTCCAAGAACTTTCATAATGGGAAAATTAGATAAGACCGCATTATCTTTTGTATCATCAGTAATATTTTCGTTGATTTTATTATTTAATTCAATAGACTTATCAATATTATTAACAGCAATATTTTTGGCTTCTACTTCAACCTTTGGTTCTTGTATATCAAGAACAGCTTGTGTTGATGATGATAATTCATATTTATTTTTAGCTACAGATTTGGTCGGACTGAAACCAACTGAAGGTACAAGCACAGCATTTTTTAATGCCTGAGTAACTGAATCTTTAACAGCTTGAGATATTATATCTTCTCTTGTTTTTACAAACCTTATTTCCATCTTATTAGGATGCACATTAACATCAATAATTTTTGGATCTATCTCAATTGATATGACAAATATAGGATGCCTATGTTTTGGTAGAAGTGTCTTATATGAACTGTAAATTGCATCTTGAATCATACGATCTTTTATGTATCTTTTGTTTATGAACAGTGATTGGTAATCTTTAGATGACCTTGTAATGGATGGAAGTGATACATATCCAGATATTGATATCCCATCAATCTCGTTATCAATCTTTATCATATTAGATGAAATTTCTTTACCATAAACTGACATTATATTTGATAATATATCATCTGTCTTAGGTGATACAAGAATAACTCGACTATGATTTGATAGCCTAAAATCAATTTGATTATTCAAGAGAGAATAACGTGTGACAATGTCAATGATTTTTCCAAGCTCAATTGATTCTGATTTCAAGAATTTCTTTCTGACTGGAACATTTGAGAAAAGCTCAGATACGGTTATTTTTGTACCTTTAGGTGCACCGATTGGTTTTGATTCAATGAATTTAGAAAAATGAACAAGTAATCTAGTACCATCTATATCTCCAGGATTTGTAACCATTTCAGTCTTTGATACTGAAGCAATACTTGGAAGTGCTTCACCCCTAAAACCTAATGTATGAATTGAATAGAGATCATCCATATCTTTAATCTTACTTGTTGCATGCCTCTCAAATGAAGTTAAAGCGTCATCATAATACATACCGCAACCATCATCTGTAACAGATATTGCTTTTTTGCCACCATCTTCAAGTGCTATGCTTATGTTTTTTGCGCCGGAGTCTATTGCGTTCTCAATCAGTTCTTTTACGACAGATGAAGGTGATTCGATTACTTCTCCTGCAGCAATCTTTGATATTAAAGCATCATCTAGGCGTTTAATTATAGGCATAACTTGAAATTATAGATTAAGATTTAAGAATTTATGTATTTTTATTTTTTGTGAAAAAGGTAATACACTAATAATAATCAAATAAAAAAAGATTATAAAATTCGTTTAAGGGTAATTTTCTTTTGAAAGTGCTAGAGTTTTATTTGCATCTTCTATATTTTCAGTTATTTTTGAAACCATTTTATCAATTGCTTACTGGCTATAACTTAAAAATACCATTTTTAGTTTACTAAGATCCTCATTAAACTCTTCAATATGATATGCATATTGTACTCCTTTTTTTATTACCATTTCATCTTCTTTATTTGGTTCATATTTCCTAGTTTTCATTAAATATTTTGAAAAAAGTGAATTTCAAGTAAGTTCAAATGTCTGTGAATATGATATATGCGGTATGCTTTCATTTTCGTTAGCATCATAGATTATTGTATATGAATTTTTACCAAGTAATTTTTGGATAATATCATCAGATTCAATAGCATCGTCTTCTGGAATAACGTAGACTGTCATTTTTTCAATACGTCGCCCATCTAGTTTTACAATTTGATCTGTAGCTTTACCTAGTTTTGAATCATCAGAACGTTTAATAAATGTTACCATACCGTAAGTATTTAATTATATGTTTATAAATCAATTTGTTTATAAATCAATTTGTTTATAAATCAATTTGTTTATAAATCAATTTGTTTTGTAACAGAATTATATTGTTTTTCATAAAGGATTCAAAAAAGAAAATAAGGACTTCAACTAAACAAGGTCTTCTGTCTTGAGATCTTTTTCTTTGAGATGATTTTGAAACCTATGTCTTTTACTTTTTCTTTTGAAGGAATAGATTCATTTCCAGTACCTTCACCTAAAAAGGTGTTTGACTCTAACATATCCTGGACTTCTAAAGCACGGTTAGTCACTTCTTCTGGAAGACCTGCAAGCTTTGCAACCTGAATACCATAACTCTTATCAGCTGAGCCTTTGACAACTTTTCTTAAGAATATGATTTCTTCTGCAATCTCTTTTACAGATATGTGGTAATTTGCAGACTGCGGATAAAACTCTGATATCCGAGACATGACATGATAATGTGTTGCAAAGATTGTTTTTGCCTTGATATTGTTCAACACATATTCTGCAACAGACCATGCAATACTCAAACCATCAAACGTACTTGTACCTCGACCAATTTCATCAAAGATAATTAAACTTTTTGATGTCGCATTGTTCAATATGTTTGCAGTCTCATTCATCTCAATCATAAATGTACTTTGACCTGATGCAAGATCGTCATGTGCACCAACTCGTGTAAAGATCCTATCAACCACACTGATTTTTGCAGATTTTGCAGGGACAAAACAACCAACTTGTGACATAAGAACAATCAATGCAACTTGACGCATATATGTTGATTTTCCGGCCATGTTAGGTCCTGTAAGCACGACAAAACATTCATTGTCATTATCAAGAATTGTATTATTTGGTATGAAAGATAAAGATGATTGCATCAATTCAACAACAGGATGTCTTCCATCTATAATCTCAATTGCCTCAGTTTCATTGAGAGTTGGCCTGACATAATTATTTAGAACAGATATTTTTGAGAAAGATGATATCACATCAAGGCGAGATATTTTTTGTGAAATGTCTTGAATCTGTACAGTAAAATCTGAAACCTTACCGATAACCTCTTGAAAAAGATTATATTCAATACCATTAATTTTTTCTTCTGCTCCAAGTATTTTTGATTCTAGTTCTTTAAGCTCTTCTGTTATGAATCTTTCAGCATTTACAAGCGTTTGTTTTCGGATATAATGATTCGGCACATCATCAGAATTCTTGTTTGTGATTTCAATATAATAACCAAAGACTTTATTGAAACGAATTTTCAAATATTTAATACCTGTCTGTTCTCGCTCTTTATCCTCAATTAAGGATATGTATTTTTTACCGTTGCTTGAAATTTCTCGTAGTTCATCAAGCTCTTTATTATAACCTACTTTTATTATACCACCATCCCTTATAAGAATTGGTGGGTTTTCAGATATGGCATCATCAATTAGAGTTACAAGATCACTAAGACTATCCATTGATGAAATGTCTGAAATAAAGGATGAAGATTCTTTAAATGGTACTAATAATCTTTTTAATTTTGGAACAAGTAAAAGTGATGTTTTCAAAGAAACAATATCTCTTGGATTTGCGTTACCATATGAAACTCGTGATATGATACGCTCAATATCATGACAATCAGATAAGGTTATCCGTAAATCTTCAAGAACAATCATATTTTTAAAAAATACTTCTACTGCAGAAAGTCTTGTATTTATTGAATCTGAATTTATAAGTGGTCTGACTATCCAGTTTCTAAGTAATCTTGCACCCATTGAGGTTACCGTCATATCAAGACATTCAAGAAGCGTGCCTTTTGAGGTATTGTCAGATATGTTTGTGATTAATTCAAGATTTTTTTGCGTGCTTCGGTCAAGCATCATAAATTCATCTGTTGAATAAACCTGTATCTTATTGATATGATTAAGACCGCGTTTTTGTGTGTCTTCAAGATAACCTACAAGAGCACCACAGGCCATGACTGATAAAGGAAGGTCGCTCAACCCAAAACCGTCAAGAGAATTGATATTAAAATGAGATATGAGTTTATCTTTTGCGATATCATAAATAAAATATTCATCTGGATAATCATTAATAAAAAAATCAACATGACCTTTAAAAGATAATTTAAAACCATCTTTTGATATTGACCTTGGAACGATACATTCTTTAGGTGAAAATTTAGAGATTTCTGAAAGAAGCTTATCTTTACCTTTGACATGTGACGTCATAAATTGCCCTGTTGATATATCTGCTATCGCAATACCGTATTGATCATCTTTTGTTGATATTGCTGCAATATAATTGTTCACTTTGTTATCGAGCATGTTATCATCAATTAATGTTCCGGGTGTTATCGTACGTACAACATCACGCTTTACTAGACCTTTCGCTTTTTTAGGATCTTCAAGCTGATCACAGATTGTTACATTATATCCTTTTCTGACAAGTCTTGAAATGTAAGTATCTATCGCATGATATGGAATTCCGGCAAGAGGTACTTCTCTATGTTTCCCACCACGAGATGTCAGTGTTATGTCAAGAAGTCTTGATGCGATTTTTGCATCATCAAAAAACATCTCATAAAAGTCGCCCATACGCGTCATAAGGATTGAATCTGGATATTTCTTTTTTATTGAAAGAATCTGCTTCATCATAGGCGTAAGTTCAGACGGATTTATCATGTTAAAGAATTAATGATTAAAATATTAAAGGTTTATTGTTGGAGGAATACTTAGAATTATTTACTTATGATATTTCTCATTATTTAAAATCGTAAAACCTCGATATATCTGTTCTAGAATCAATACCCTTGCAAGTTGGTGTGTAAAAGTCATAGATGATATTGATATCAATTTATCTGCTTTTTTCTTAACGTCATCACTAAAACCGTCAGAACCACCAATAAGGAAAGTCAAGTCATCATCAGAATCTAACAGCTTTGAAAGACCAACTGAATCAATTTTATCTCCTGAAACATCAAATGCATATATTTTAGATTGCGTTTTTGAGTCCAGTTTTTTTAGAATTTCTTGACCTTCTTTTTTAACTGTTTCAGATGGATTCTTATCATTATGTTCTTTCAATTCAATAAGATTAAAAGTACTGTATCGTTCGATTCGTGATATATATTCACTTTCAGAAGACTTAAACATCTCTTGATTTTTTCCTATTGCTATGATTTGTATTGATTTTCTCATAATGACTCAAGAAACATTTAGAAATTGTTGCTTATATAACTTTTATAAAAAAAACTTAGATTAAACCAAAAGTAATCTCAAAACTCTAGTCCAAATACTATTATATATAACTTAAACAAAGTAGTTATATGCATAAATTGAAGAAAAAATTAAAGGGACAATCTGGAATGGAGTTCATAATGCTTCTTGTTTTTGCAATAGGATTATTTCTAGTTTTTTATTATAATATATCACATACAAACAAAATTGCATATGAAAATAAAATTAACATAATCGCAAGACAAATCTCAGATAAGGCAGCATATGAAATCAATATTGCCGCCGCTCAAGGTGATGGTTATTATAAAGAATTTTACCTTAAAAATACGATTTATGACAAGACATACAATATTTCGATTATTAATAATTATATATTTGTTACATGGGAACCAATACCTTTGAACCCTACAAGTATGACTTCAAGAATAATTACTACTAATATAATAGGTAATCTAAGTGCAAATTGGAATTATGTTGAAAATTCAAAAGGCATAATAACAGTCGGGGCGATATGATGAACAAAAGGACTTATACAAAAAAGAAAGGACAATTATTTACTCAAGATTTCATTTTAAGCCTCTTAATTTTCCTTATGATTGTTTCGCTTAGTATAAGCATATGGGACAATATCACAGAAAAAACAAGAAATATAGATACAGTAACATATATGCAACAAAAAGCATTCTATATTACGGACATACTGATTAAAACAAAAGGATATCCTGAAAATTGGAATAGCACAACAGTTGAACTTATCGGATTGTCCACAGGTAAAAATCATATGATTGGTATTGAAAAAATTAATATGCTTGACAATATAAGCTATGATGATATAATTGAAATGTGGGATATCAATAGTTTTGGTTTTAACATGACATTTTGGAATTCAACTGAAATCATAACATCGTATGGAAAAATCACACCATACAATGCAACAATTGTATTGCCATTTACAAGGATTATTAATATAGCTTATGAAAATTATACTGATAAAGGTCTATTCAAATTTATATTTTGGAAAAATTGATAGGTGTTTAAAATGATTCAAATAAAGTCAAAAAGAAGATATAAAGGATATATATTTTCTACAGATGCACTTATTGCATTAACTTTAATCATCGGACTATACATTGTATCAATGCAGATTACAGATACAAACATATTTACTGAAACAAATTATGAACAATTACATCTAAATGCAGAAGATTTGATTGCATCCCTTTCAAACATGAAATTCAAAGATATACAAAATATTACAATTAAAGAGACTATATTAAATAACACAAATATAACTATAAACGATAACGATAAAAGTATTATTGAAATTGTTGGGAAATTATGGTCTTATAATGAGCAACCTTATGCTAAATACTTGCTAGATTATTTCATATATGATGTTATTGATAATGATAAAGGATATTCAGTAACAATATCAGGCACTTTTGGTAATCTAACAATAATTACAGAATCCGATGATCCACAAAACTTGAAAAATACAAGTAAAATGATTGCATCATCATATAGAATCGTCTCAGGCTATGAAGAAAATATGCCATCTGAAAGTTATGTTGCATCTGCTTGGGCTAAAGAGATGAATGTTAATATTACAGAAGTCATATCATTTCCAATAGCAGGAGCTGCATGGAATTCTGAGAATATAACAATTATAAAAACAATTGTACTTCCGGAAAATACAATAATCTATGAAAGTGATTTTAGAATTTCTATACACTATTATCCGGACATAGCGGGTC
Organism: Nanobdellati archaeon; assembly: GCA_019429005.1. GTDB lineage: Archaea > EX4484-52 > EX4484-52 > EX4484-52 > GLR71 > JAHYJR01. Next base: position 37,303 of record JAHYJR010000004.1, read on the forward strand.
TATGGGTAAATGATGATTTTTTTAATGAAAGTGATATCACTTGGAACTATCTTATATATAGTGCAGGTGATGGATATGGTGCTTATGGTTACTTAAATAACAGCCGATTTTTAAACGCATTTAAAAATGGAACAAATCAAATAAAAATTACTTACAGTAATTCAGAAGATAGTGCACACACACATCCAGGAATGCTTATAAAACTAAAATATAAATCTGAAAATGCTTATACACCAATTAAAAAGAAGATACATTTTGATTATGTAAAAGGGAATAAAGCCGTTTTTCAAATATTAGAATTCCATATACCAAAAGGGTCAAATATAACAAATGCAAGTGCATATATCAAAGCTTTTGATATTGATAAAAAAGCTTATGTTTGGATTAATGGACAACAAATAATATCTCAAAATGGCCCTTCAAACCCTGTTGAGTATAATATATCTGAAAATGATATTTTGCCAAATCTTAATGCGATATATACAGATGGAACATATATTAGCACAGGAGAAACAAATACAATTTCAATATATTTTGATATTAATCCTCTTGGAGATAGCCCTGTTGTAGGTGGTGTAGGAAATGCTGAGATTTCAAATGATTCTTATATTGAATTAAATTATACACTTCCAAAAGGTACATTAAAATATGGTATGCTTGAAGTCACAAAAATTGAACCTTTTGGGGGAGTGGCTGAACTAACAAAAAAAACAAATTATACTATACACAATTATGAAATTACAAAGGTATTTATTCACCCAGTCCAATATTACAGTTGGATGATTGCAGTAGTTGCATGGAAAGAAGGTGAAAATGAACCAGTATGGCTTGGAAATAAATGGGATTCATATGAAATTTATCTTTCAACAGCTGGGAGAGAAGTTCCTTCAACTATATACGTACCTCTTGATAGGGTTCAAAAAGGTAATAAAAATTATGTTAAATTAAGAGATGGTTTTGGTGGTGGAAGTGCTGAAAATTTACTTTTGCCAGAATCTAGTATAGAATATAGTATAATGCTTCCAGCACAAGTTGGTTATGGTGCTAATTTCCCAACGGAATTAGAGGCAAAAACAGATGCAAGTCAACGACTGATGGATCTTTTAAGCGGTTATGCCGAAGCAACATCAATTGAAAATAATATGATTAGTATGTCACAGGTACCTTTTATGTGGGGTCCTGCAATAATAAATATAGAAATATGGGAATAGGTGCAAGATATGTTTTCAAGAAAAAAAGGTATGGTTTATACAATGTTTGTAGTTATTGTTATGACCACCATCATTGCATTTATCAATTTCAATATTACAACCCGAAACACAACTGTAGATGAATCATTAGATAGGATGACAGTAGACAATATGTATTATTTTATTGAAGGAACTATTGAAGACTTTGAAAGAAGTTCTTATATATCTGCAAAACGAGGTGTTATATCATTAATTGATATAATTGCAGCAGAAGGAAATTATTCTAATGATTCAAAGACCAATATTGAATCGTTTATCAGTAATGGTTTCTATAATGGTAGCGTTCTTTACCTTATGGAAAATTCAACATTATCATCGTGTAACCAAACAATAATATCTATTGGAAATAAAAAAAATTTTGAAAGTATTATTAATTTTACAAATGTAGATATCAATTCTTATTCATATGATAAACTTCAATTCAATGTTTCTTTAGATATAACTGTGTTTGGAAATAATGGTAAAATACGTCTTAAAAGAACAAAAAATGTATCAACATTTATAAATTTTCAAAAACTTGAAGATCCTTTTGTAACAATCAATAGTTATGGTTATCTGAGAAAACTTATAGTTTCATGTAATACAACAAAATATCCATACCATGCAAAAAACATATTGAATGGTACAAACTATAATGGAACATGGACAAGCGGTACGGCATACATCTCAGATGGAACAAATCTAAATCTTATCACTGACAGAAGTAATAAAATACTTATTTTAAGCGATATACCTGAACCGACACCACCTGAAATATCTGATTTTTCTGGAATAATTAGTGAGAATGCAACTGACAATAATATAACAGGAACATATGTATATGGTGCTTATGATGCACTAACAAATATTACTAATAATTCGCTTGTTGTCATTAATAACAGCGAAATCTGGATAAACAATATTCTTGATGAGCTTATAGAAGGATGCTATTTTAAAGATATATATGGTCCGACATTTCTTGATAGGCTTGAAGGTAATTTCAACACAAGTCAAAAATATAATTCAACTTTAGTTAGTGGTATTGGTAGTTTTATAGATGTAAGCACACTTCCAGCTGAGTTACAAGAAATTCGTTCTGATATTGATTTCATATATTTTGATGAAACACAAACAGATACTACTTATAGTATAATGGGTGTGACTGACAAATGTACTGGATATTCTAAAAGAAGTTGGTTTAGGCTTGATCAGAAACATGTGGATCTATGGGGTCTTGAGAGTATTGTTTATTAGACTCAGAATTCTTAATTTTTATTGATTCTATATATAAAATATATTATGGATATTATTAAGAATAAAACAATGATTGATATAAAATCAAATCCTGTATATTTTTCAATTGCAATATTAAAATCTTTGAAAGATACTTTTTCTCTGTTATCAAGATAGTTTTCAACTACTTTATCATCTTCTTTAGCACCGGTATTATCTGATAGGCTACTATTATCTGTAGCTGCATCATCTATATCTTCTGATAATATGATTGAATCTGATTGTGATGATATGCTTTCACCCCCTGAGATTACAGAATTATTACCAGAGCTAGGCTCTTCAAAAGTATAATTCTCATATATAGGATTTGTTGATAAGAAATACATATCGCCAGCATAGGTTCCAAATAAAATATCTGGATAAGTATCATTATCAATATCTACAACTACTGGCGATGAGATAATCCTATCTGATGATAAATAAGACATTAACTTATTACCAAATCTATCAAGAACATACAGATTTTTATCTGATGAACCTATCACAATTTCTGAAAAATTGTCTGAATTTATATCAACTATTGTAGGTGAAGATATAACTTCATCTAAAGTGCTAAAGTTCCATATTAAAGAACCATTTATGTCAAGAGCATATACACTATAGTCATTTGAACCAAAAATGATCTCATCAAAACCATCCTTATTTATATCATGCACTGCTGGAGATGAAAGAATCCTTGAACCTGTTGTATAGTTCCAGATCTTTATCCCATCTGATGCATTTAATGCATATAGATTGCTATCATCTGAACCTATATATACTACATTATCCTTATATGCAGCCGTATTAAATATTATTTCATCTGTATAAAATTGCCATAAAAGGTCACCGTTCAAGATATCTATTGCAAAAACTGTATTATTTTCAGAACCTATAACCATATAATCTGATACACCAACACTAAAAATTGTTGGAGATGAGAAAAATACAGGACCTGTCGTAAAATTCCATAAAAGATTACCATCTTTATTGAGTGCATAAACTAAACCATCACTTGATGCAAAAATAATTTCAATAGAGGATGCATTATTTGTAATAACAATTGGTGATGAATGTATTATGTTTCCAGTTTGAAAGTTCCAAAGAAGTGTTCCATCAATACCACTAACAGCATAAAGGTACGCATCATCAGAACCAAAAATTACATCATCAACTCCATCATTATCAATATCATAAAGTGCTGCTGAACCTATAACTCTACCTGCTGTATTGTAACTCCAAAATATGGTTCTGTTAGGTTTTAAAACATATAATGAATTATCATGCGAACCGACAACCATCTCATAAACACTATCATCATCAAAATCAGATAGTGTTACTGATGAATCAATCTGACGACCTATATTTAATTTCCATACCAAATATAAATTTTCGGAATAATTATCGAAAGATGCATTAATATAGCCCGTACGGCTTTCTGAAAATCGATAATCTTTGTATTGATCTGTATCTGCTACCGCCAAATTTGATATAAGAATAAATGCAAATATTGAGAACAATATAATATATTTTTTAATAATAATTGATAATCTGTTTACCATAGAATAAATTTGTGCAAGATTAATATATATTAATTATATAAGAAGAATACAATTTTAGTTCAAAAATATATAAAGAAAAATAAGGTCTTAATTAAAAGACCTTAAATATAAAAAAAACTTAAAGTTTAGCTATCTTTTCTATTTTGATTTTCTTAACAACGGGTTTCCATATTTTTGCTGCCATCCAATCAGGTCTATTAGCAGGTGCATCTACTTGTTTTCTTCCACCTTTAAAATAGTGTATCTTTTTAGTGCCTCTTTCTCTAAGCTGAATATCAGTATACCCTCTATTTGCAGCTTTTAATGCAGCTTGTCTTGGCTGTCTACCTGAGAACACAGCAACTTCTTTGCCTTTCTCCCTAAATGCAAAATATCTTTTTCCAGATTTTACCATTTTTTAACTACCTCCAAAAACTATGCAGACACGTAAAATGCACTGCACTGTATTTATATTTGCTTTTTGAGGATATAAAGGTTACCCTTAGTGTTTTGAGTTATATATAAAGTTTTTGGTTTTAAGGGTGTTTGATTCGTAATAAAATGAGTGTTTAACAAAAACCAATCTTAGAAAATGCATGGTAAATAATACATATTTTTTATGATTTTATATTATAATATTATTTTTTTGAATGATTTTGTTTGAAAGATTACTTATTTAATAAAAATTATAATCTGTGATTATACTAATTTTCTACTTCATCTTTAAGATCAATGCCACCTGCTAATTTATTTGCATGATTGCCTTTTGTCAAATCATGCGGAAATCTTTTCCCATACTCAGCCATGACCTCATCAATTGCTTCTTTTGAATTAACATCACAAAGATATGATACTTTCATTATAAGGTACATCATATCACCTATGAAATTTTTAACATCATCATGATTTTCTGCAATCAGCTTCTGTTGTGTTTCAACATCAACCCATTTAATTATGTTCCAAAACTCGCCAATTTCCTAATTCATATTTAAAAGCAAATCTTTGATAGAACCTGGTGTGTTACAATCACGCTCATCATTAAACTTTTTTATAATATCTTGAGTATTTTCCATAAATAAGATAAGATATTTATGTATTTAAGGTTTTTGTACCAGTTCTAAAAATAACAAAATCAATTTCTCTTAAAAAAAAAGCCAACTATTTTGTTTTCCAAATTTAGTTTTTATCAGAGCATAAGGACCTTTTAATTTTTGACCACTTAAATTAAACAAAATCTCTTTATCTTCAAACTTTTCTAATACAAATGTGCCGTTATCCCAAATTACCACACTACCCGCACCATATTGACCTTCAGGGATTGTACCCTCAAAAGATGCATATTCAAATTGATGGTCTTAGACCCCCCTATTGCAAGACGTTTAATACCACTATTTGTTGGAGGTTCTTTAGGAATAGCCCTGCTTTTGAGTAAACTATTAAGCTCAAGTCTAAAATCATAATGCACGTGCGTTGCTTTGTGCTCATGCACTACAAAAATTGGATGTTTTATATTAAAAAACGTCAGAAATATCTTGTTTAACCAAACTTTTTGAAGTCATAGGATTCTTTGAATTATTAAAAACCACCATAATCCACCATATTATTTTTATAGTCATATAAAAATTATATTAAATATTAAATGTAAACGCTGAAGGACAAATAGCATTTAATTTACATAGCACACATTTAGGCTTCCTTGCTGTACAGATTGTCCTTCCATGTAAAATCAAAAGATTTGAGATATTTTTCCATTCATTCTTTGGCACAAGCAATAACAGATCAGTCTCAATCTTTACTGGATCATCATATACTGTAAGACCTAAACGTATTGAAATCCGCCTTACATGTGTATCTACAGCAACCCCTTCAATAATACCATAACCTTCTGAAAGAACTATGTTTGCAGTCTTTCGTGCAACACCTGGAAGTTTCAACAAGTCGTTCATATGTTTTGGTACACAAGAATCAAAATCAGTATATATCATTATAGATGTTGCTTTTATGTTTTTTGCTTTAGTTCGATAAAAGCCAGTTGATTTTATACCCTGTTCAAGCTCATTCAAATCAACATCTATAAAATCCTTAATAGAACTATATTTATTAAAAAGGTCTTTTGTCACAATATTGACTCTTTTGTCTGTACATTGAGCTGAAAGCATTGTTGCAACAAGAAGTTCAAAAACATTAGAATGTGTAAGTGCTGTTTTAGTTAGACCATATTCTTGTTTTAAACTAGATAATATGGATTTTAAACGTTTTTTTTTAGCTTCAAATGATTCTTTCATAGATATATTTAGTTACAAAAAATATTAATACACACCTTATAAGTTGTAAATATTTTTAAATATAGGGCACAATATAATTATGTAATTTAATCTAACGATAGCAATACTTAAGATGATTCTATGAAATACAAGAACATTAATATTGAATGGCTCGGTCATGCTACATTTAAAATAAATACCGAAAGAGGTCTTGTAATCTATACAGATCCTTTTAACATAAAAAATGGTGAACAGGCCGATATAATTCTTATAACACATGATCATTATGATCATGCTGAAAGAGAAAGTATGAATGTTATAGTAAAGGAAGGAACCACTATAATAGGACCTACACCATGCCTCAAATCAGGATATAGTGTTAAACCTATTAGTAATGGCGAAGAAAAAAAAATAGAAAATATTAAAATAACAAGCATTCCCGCTTATAATATTTCAAAATCATATCACCCTAAAGAAAATGAATGGGTTGGATTTATAATAGATATAAACGGCACAAAAATCTATCAAGCAGGTGATACTGACAGGATACCTGAAATGCAAAATATTGGAAACATTGATATTGCAATACTTCCAATAGGCGGTACATTTACAATGGATGAGGTTGAAGCATCAAAAGCTGTATCTGATATATGTCCTAAAATCGTAATACCAATGCATTACGGTACAGTCGAAGGAACAAAGGGAGATCCTGAAAAATTCAAAGAACTCGTTATAAAGGATAATCCGGGTGTTGAGGTTTGGATATTTTGAATTATTGATATTAATTTATACCAAAAATTGCATTTTTTTAATAAATATCTCAAATTTAGATACATAAAAATCATAAATTAACGTCAAAAACACATTTATTACCCAAACATTTAAAAAGAAAAGATATACATTCTTATAAAATATACTAAATAAAAAAATAGAAATTTATTTTTCTATTAAAAATTTAGGAGTAGATTAAAATGGAAGGAACAGTAAAATGGTTTAATAGAGATAAAGGCTTTGGCTTTATCGAGGGCGAAGATGGCGAAGATTATTTTGTACATCACAGCGCATTAGAAGAAGGAGTAAACTTAAACGAGAATGATAAAGTGTCTTTTGAGTCAGCTGATGGCGATAGAGGCAAAAAAGCTGAAAATGTAAAGAAGGTTTAATTTCTTAATTTTTAGATATATTCTTTTGATTTAAAATGCCCAATTTATTGGGCATTATTTTTTTTTATACAAGCATTATTTTTGATTATAATACTAAATATATTTTATATTATAAAATTACATTTAGCTTAAAAGCTATACATTTATAAATATTTAGGGTTAATGTTTTTTTAAAATGCCGAAGTGGCTCAGCCTGGTTAGAGCGCTAGACTCATATGCGTATGAGTGATGACTACAATTGTAGGATGATATGTTTGCGCTAAGAAATCTAGAAGCCGCGGGTCCAAATCCCGCCTTCGGCACTACTTTTTTTTAAATTTTTAAATATAAAATCATAGATTTTAAAATATAATATAAAAAGATTATTCAAAGATATTGACAATACTTGATATACCACACTCAAACCATCCCAGTAAGGCCTTTAAATACACTCTTAAGCCCTAACACTATTGAATCTTCGCAGCCATAAGATTCAATCTCATTCGTATCTGTATGATACACTAGACGTTTTAAGTCAAGGTCTTTAGGATTATCCAATTCGATATGACTTTTGTCAAACTCAGATTTCTGGAGATGATATATTTCAAGCTGTTTTGCATTTGATGTTGTCAGATTAGGATTATAAATCCGCGCTTCAAGACTAGCTTTTACAGTGTCTTCACCACAGACAACCTGAAGCAGATAAATCTCATCCAAACCATTACTTGATGCGATAGAATATGCTCTATCCCTAAGAGACTTATTTGAAAATATCGCATCAAATATGACACTATATCCACAGGATAAATAAGTATCAAGTAAATTGAAAGCAGAATCATAAACTTTAGCTTTTTGAATTTTTATCTGATCCAAACACATACCAACAATCGCTTTAGATTTATCACTACCAATTGTCCTTAACAGGATTAGAACTTGCTGGAAATCAATTAACTCAAGATCATTTGAATTGAACCATTCATTTACTATTGGTATTATTGATGAATCAACAAAACCAATTGATTTATAATCAAACTCAAGAGGAAACATATCTTTTCGCAAGTCATCTGTCGTTATCAATTTAGCATCTATTGTATTTTTTAATTCATTTGAGACTGTACTTTTTCCTGAAGCCATATAACCACAGACAAGGTAGAGATTAGCTTTATTTTTTGAGGATACCATAAAAAAATCAACCTCAATAGTTTTCAAGACTTTTCAATCCATAAGTCTTTGATATTCCAAAATATGGCGGATATCTTATGTAATTTACCAATAATAAACCCTAAAAAAGCAACAAAATAATCAAGATAAATAAAATTACAAACATAAATAAACCGATAAGCATCAGTGAATCATTTACAGAGACTAGTGGATCATCTGCTTTTTTAAGATATATTGTTTTACCAACTTTTTCAGAAAAAACCCAACCTTCAGATTCACGTTTTTTTAAGATACCCCGATAATTGATATTGTTCATATCTATAGTGATAATATCATCTGTATTGGCCATAATATAATATTATTAATGATGCTATTTATAATTTTTCATTTAATAACATTAATTGCATCAAAAGGTATATTTTAAAACCAATAACATTAATAACACTAATTTAAAGTATATACTCGAAAAACTATTTTATAATACATAAAAGATTATATAGAGCCATACTAAAATAATTAATACGTATTTATTTACGTAAATTGATTTTACAAAAAACTTATGTTTTTTGATATCTTAAGGGGATATTATCTTGGGTTAGCTCAATAATACCCCTAAAGACCCAAATACTTCTTATTTAATTTATAGATATTAATTATTTATTTACAACCAATGTTGTTAAATCATATTTAAAATAGATAAAAAAAAAGATTAAAAAATAGATACAAAATATCTTAATTAAACGTAATTACCTACAAAAAGTGTTAAATAAAGATATAAAAAGTAAAATATAATAATATTATAGATTAAAATGTTACGAAAATTTACAGATATGCATATACAATCAAATTTATCAACTGGAACAAGCTCAGTTGAAGAGATTATAAGATTTGCAGAAAAACTCGAATTAAACAGAATTGTGCTTGTAGATTACATAGATAAAAAAACAAATTTGAAAACTATTAAAGATGAAATAAACAAAGTCGAAACAAACATTGAAGTACTTATTGGAGCAAGCATACATGCAAAAGATAAAACATCTATGAATAAACAACTTAATAATGTTCGAGATCTGGTTGATATAGTACTAGTACATGGAGGCTTAATTGATATCAATAGAGCTGCAGTTGAGGACCCTCGAGTTGATATACTTGCATACCCTGAGCATGAGCGTACTGATTCAGGTTTTGACCACATTATGGCAAAATATGCTGCTGAAAATAATGTTGCAATTGAAATTAATTTTAGAGATTTCCTTTATTCATATAAAAGAGTTAGAGCAAAAATTGTAAGTAATATGAGACTAAATGTTAAGTTAGCAAAAAAATACGGTGCACCAATACTATTATCAAGTGGTTCCAAAAATATCAATGATATGAGACCAGCAAGAGAACTTTCAGCCCTTGGTGTAATCCTAGATTTAAATCTTATAGAATCACTAGATTGTGTCTCAACAATACCTGAGAGGATTATTGAACATAACAAAAAAGTTAGAAGTAAAGAATTTATAATGCCTGGACTTAAATTAAAAGAAAATAATCAAAATAATATTGAAGGTAAAGATAAAGATGAGAATTAAAAAAATGCCATCAAACAATGAGCGAACAAGATATATAGTATTTGAAATATTATCAGAAAACACATTTGAAGCATCAAATATATTTCATGCAGTATGGAACTCAAGTCTTCAGCTTTTTGGAGATATAGGCACTTCAGAGTTATCAATGGCATTCTTATCAAACCTATATAATAAAGAAAAAAAGATGGGTATTTTAAAATGTAATAATGAATCTGTAGAAAAAGTTAGACTTATTATTGCAAACATAAAAACAATTGAAGAACACCCAATTGTTATAAAAACTGTAGGACTTACAGGAACAATTAATTCAGCAAAAAATAAGTTTTTAAAAACAAAATCATAAAAAAAACGTAATTTAAAACAATAATTATAAATATAATATTAAAATATATACAAATTGATATCTATTTGAATTAATACATATCACTATAATAATATATATATAGTATTACCGAAAACTATATAAACTTGGAAAACACATGAATACCTACCTGGATTAGGTGGGTGGATTGCGAAGCTTTCCACTCAACCACATCTTTACTTCTTTAATCAAAATAATTTAAAAAGCTTTAAAAACCCAATATTTTAATTGATTATTTTTAAGATTAAGTATAAATAAAAAATATACAAAAACATAGAATTTTATGTCTTTGTAAGGCTTATAGCGTCAAGATTATGTGGTGCAATAGTTTCACATTTTAGAGTCTTATGAAGATATCGTGTAAAATCAACTATCTTTTTTGCTTCACCATGATTTAAAATAATTCTTTCAGGTCTTGTCTTAAGATGATTTATATAGCTCATCAATTGTGAACGATCTGAATGAGCACCAAAACCTAAAGCATTTGCAATCTCTAAATTTATGTGTGTGTTAACACGTTTATCATCTTGTGTTGAACTAAGAGGTATTTCTTTCCAACCCATCTGAATATGTCGTCCAAGAGTACCCTCTGCTTGATAACCAACAAATATAAGTGCATTAAGTGGATCTGCTGCAAGATGTCTCAAGTATTCAATTACAGGACCACCATTAAGCATACCAGATGTGGTTAAAATCACACAAGGTTCTCCATCTATAACATTTTTACGTTCTTGAGCACCACCAATGCGCTTAAAGATCTCAGAAACAAACGGATTATTCATATGATGAAATATTTGTTTTTGTAAAGATTCACTTAAAAATTCGGGATAAGTTGTATGTATCGCTGTAGCATCCCAAATCATACCATCAAGATAAATAGGGACATTAAGTTCACCACTCCTTGCTTTCTCTGCAAAGAAAACCATCAATTCTTGTGCACGTCCAACTGCAAAAGAAGGTATTATAACTTTACCGCGTCTTTTCATTACTTTAGTTATAGTATTAATAAGAACCTTTTCAGCATCAAATTTGTTTGGTGTCATATCTTTTGAACCACAATAGGTACTTTCCATAACTAAAGTCTCAACTCTTTGGAAATTTGTGCTTGCAACATCAAAAAGTCTACTTTTACCATACTTGAAATCACCAGTATAAAGAATATTATGTAAACCTTCACCAACATGAAGATGTACAAGAGACGAACCTAAGATATGACCTGCATTCTGAAGAGTTAGTCTCATATCTGGTGTAATATCACAAACAGAACCATAATTGAGAGTTATTGTATGTTTTATTGCACTCTTTACACCACGACTTGTATAAGGTGCACCACCAGTTTCATTCTGCATTAACTTGATATATTCAAGTTGTTGTAAAACCATAATATCTCTTGTAGGGGGAGTTAAGTAAATTGGACCCTCATAACCATATTCATAAAGATATGGTAAGAAACCCATATGATCCATATGAGCATGACTTATAACAATAGCATCAAGGTCTTCAATATTAAACTCAGGTGCTTCAAGGTATGCATTTTTCTGAGACGAACTTGGATTTATACCACAATCAAGGAGCACTCTTGTTTTTTTAGTCTGTAAAAGTAATGCTGAACGACCTACTTCTCTTGCAGAACCCAAAAAAGACATACGCACCCAACCATCTTTACTGCCTTTATTTAATTGTATCTGTTCACCTATACGATTTAAAAAATTATGCCGATATTTTGTTTCAGAATGAATGATATCACGAATCTTATCAACTAGTTTAGATTCAAACATAGGCACTCGTTTTGTTTCAGGTACCCAACAAACATCTTCTTTTATCTTATTAAGTGTTACACCATATTTACCTATAACCAGTCCTGGTTTTTTTGCATAAATTATAACTTTACTAAATTCTGGCTCAAACCTGATATCTTCAACACCAGCTTCTTTAGGTATTATTTCTAAAATTAACTTTTTAGCAGATTCTTCATCTAAGCGAATTTGTTTATCTGGTCTTATTTCTATTCTTTTTTTGTACTCTTTTACAAGAGGTTTTACTGCATCTGCACCATTTATAAAAAAACTTTTACTTTTAGTATAAAAGATGATATCAGAGCCTTCAAAAAACTCCCCTGTAATCATTGAACCCGGAGGCAATTTACTTTTCAAATCTAATGCCATGCAATCACTAAAAATTTATAATGTATACACATACCTTACAATATTAAAAGAACTATAAAATATTAAAAAAAAGTTAAGTAGATTATATAGATAATTTACTTAAACTGTTTCTTGCTTGCTAATTTTTTTGAAACTATTGATCTAATAACATCTTCAGTTAACCATTCAAATTTATCTTTTGAAATAATTGCAATATTGAATAGTTCGCCACCAGATGCCATATCTCTTTCTCGTGCAGCCATAAGTGCACGTATTATAAGATCAACAGACTCATCTTGTGTCATATTTTTATTATAATTATCTTCAAGAACACCAACTGCAACCAAAGATCCAGATCCGGTAAATGTATAATCTCCAGATTCTTCTAGACCTCCAGCCAAATCAATTGAATATGTATGAGGACCTCTCTTATCATACCCAGATACAATTAGTTGTACCATTTCAGGAGCATAACTTTTATAAGCTGATCTCAAAATTGTTGATAAAAGCATTGTAGCTGTTCTTAATGTAACTTCACCTTCTTGCATCTTATAAATCTTAAGTTCTGCAGAAAGTAATCTTGCAAGCGCTTGTCCGTCAGCAGCAGTACCAGCAATTGTCATTGCGATAGTATCTGAAACCTGAAACACTTTCTTCATATTTTTTGAAGAAATGAGATAACCCATACTTGATTTTTGGTCTGCACCAATTACGACAAAATCCTTGCCTAATAATGATAAAGTTGTTGTACCTGTTTTAACTTTTTCCATAAATTCACCTGAATTACTAGATTCAAAGATAGAAACAATATATTTGTATAACTTGATTAATCTTTATATGTGTTTCTATTTCTTTGCTTTTTTTGAATAAAATTTAGTTTCTGAACCACAAAAACCGCAAATATCTCTATCGTTTATTTTTCCGCATGCCGTACAACGTTTTTTCCAGATAAGAGTCTTTTTTATACCTTCTTGAGACACTGGAAGAAAATCGATATCAAGCAATTTTGCAACATTCTGTATACCATAATCATCACTCACAACACTACAATTCTTGTCTTTTGACTTAAATTGAAGAGCAAGAGCAATAACTTTAATATCCGTAACAGATAATTTATCCCCTGTTTTTTTAACTGTTTCTTTTATTTTAGTTATATGAGATATATCAGGTTCAATAACTGTGAGACCTGCTTTAACAAACATATCAAGCATAATTTTTGCATTTGGATTTATAAGTTCTTCAATAACATCATAAACAGTTACACAAGCATAATCCATAAACTGAGATGCATAGTTTTCAATGAAAACGGTACTATCAAGAATATAGATTATGTCATCGCGCATAAAATTAAATAGAGTTCTAATCTTAAAAAGTTAACTGAGATTTGATTTAAAAAATAAAAAAAATTATATTTATATACAAATACATCCAATATTAAATAGAATAAGGTTATATTATGGCTGAACTTCCAATTGCACCGTTTGAACGTATATTACGAAATGCTAATGCTGAAAGGGTCTCAGATGATGCCGCGAAGGCTCTTGCTGAGGTCGCAGAAGATATTGCTGAAGACCTAGCCAGAGATATTGTGAAAGTCGCAAAACATGCAGGTCGAAAGACAATTAAAATAGAAGATGTTGAATTTGTAGCAGAAGATTAATCTTAAAAAAAGTATACAAAATTAAATCTTTAATTTCTTAAAATCAATATAGTTTTTTAAGGCATCAAAAACTATTTTATTACATTCACTAGGCTTAAGACCTGTAGTATCTACAATCAATGTGTATATTGATAGATCAAACAGATTTATATTGTAAAGATTTTTGTATGTTTTAGCATCATTACGATCACGTTTTATAGTTAATAATTTTGATTTATCTATAGAGATATTTTCCCTACCAGAAATCCGTAAATAACGTTCATCATCAGGAGCGGTTATAAATATCCTTATATCAGCATAAGACCCTGCCACCCAACTTGTCACCCTACCATCTAAGATACAACCACCTTTTGAAGCAAGTAGAAGAACTTTCGTATCAACCATTAGCTGAAGTTCATCATGTTTACTTAAAGTAAAATTAAGAAGCGACTTATTACTTTTTTTAGCCTCATCACGTATGATAGTTCCGGGTGAAAAATAATTAAGATTTAATTTTTCGGCAAGAAACTTGGATACTGTTGTCTTTCCAGAACCAGAAAGACCAGACACAGTTATTGTTAAGCCAGTCTTCTTAGATTTAGGTGGTATAAGTTTCTTAAATTTAGATATAAAAGAGGACATGATAAAATATTGATTGTAATCTTATAAATAGCTAATTAGTTATCTATTGATTAAGATTATACATCAATTCAACAAAGCTATAATATATGGTAATGCAACAAAACTACCTATAGATGAACCAAGATTTACAAGAGCTGCAACTAAAACAATTCTAGATATACCGTTACCCCAAAATGCTTTAATTGAATCAATCTTTTTAAGATTATTGAAATCTTTGACTTTAGGTTCACGATATTTTACTTCAACTAATCCAGCAATCCAACCTGCACCAATTGCAGGGTTAAGACTTGTAAATGGTGAAACCACCATAGCTGCAATGATTGTGAAAGGATGTGCCATAGCAATAACAGCACCAAGACCTGCAAAAAAGGCATTTATTATAAACCATTTTTCAATAACAGCATACACCATAGTTGAATTACCAGATGATATAGATAAACCCAATAAAATTATAAAAATAATAGGTATTAAATAACCTATATATTTTGTTAAAATACTTTTTTTAGGTATAACTAAATAGTCTTTAGGTATATTGATTACTTTTTTTGTTTTTTTTGATTTCAAAAGTATTGACTTTATTCCATTAATATGTCCCGCACCAACCACTACAACGATTTTTTTAGCATCAAGTAAAAGTATCTGGTTTGCCATATACTGATCCCGTTCATCAATAAGCACTCTTTTGATTGTTGGTGCTTGTTTTGAAACTTCATTCATAACTTCAGAAAGCATATCACTACCTTTAAGTTTCTCAATAAATTCCTCATCAAGTGAATCAGACTCAAAGATACCTGCAAAAATACCAGCAAAAAGTTTAGCTTTTTCTGTTAATGATAAGAGACCCCAAGTTCGTTTCAAAGTTACTTGTACGTCACGGTCTATAAGTTCAAAAGGAATATTATTTTTTCGTGCAATATTAATAGCTTCTACCATTTCAGAACCTGGAGCTACATTTACATTTTTTCCCAATTTTCGCTCAAAACTAGATAAAATCATATTTGATAAAAATAACCAACTTTTACCATCTTTAATTATTTTTGTTATTTTAGAATTTTCCCATTTATCCTTGTTAAAAATAGAATGATATCTATCTTCACACAATTCAACACAGACATGTTCTGGAGTTTCTGAAATAATTGTTTCTTTTACTAGATCAACACTTTTTTGAGATATATGTGCAGTACCTACAAGAATTACTTCTTTTCCAAGAACTTTGATTTTCTCAACATTTTCAACCATATTGAGCTATTATGTGTAGAAGCTTTTTTATATGTTGAGTACAATCTTAAAAAAATTTTAAAAAAATAAAAAAGAAGTGATATTTAAATCACTCTTTTGCTTCAGATTTTGAATCAGCAGATTCATCTTTAGTTTCTTCAGGAGCAATACCTAAAAGTTCTTCCAAAGATTTTGTACCTGCTTTTGAAATAGACACATTAACTTGAGCAACATCTTCAGAAATTGTGTTACCCCTTATCATCTTTCGTCTTTTAACACCTTTACCTATAGGTTTATATCCAAGACCGCCTGCAAGATAAATTCTTTTTCTTACAGAGCCCATAACATCTTTACGCATAGGTGTTCCTGCGTTATCTGAACCACCTCTTATAACAAGAGTATAACCTATAAGTCCAAGTAAAGCACCATCAATAGTATCATCAATTTTTTTACCAATAAAAGGTTTAAAAACAACTTTATCTTCAATTTCTTTTTGATAAGACTTTCCTGTCTTTGGATTATTAATAACAAATTTAAAAACCATAACAATCACTTAATTTTATTTACCCCTATTCTTGTTTGCTCTAAGACTTGGTCTCATCTTTTCAACACCAATACCTTTAGACCTTACAAGACCTCTTGATTTCTTACCTGCAGATGTAAGCCCTCTAAACACTCTTCCAGTGTTTGCAGGTCCACAAATCCATCCTAACGTACGATCAGACTGTATAGCTGGGTGATTCTTATCAAGAAGAATTGCTTCATACCATAGATGTTGTCCATCTTCAGAAACAAAATATGAATTTAAAAGTTCAAGATTTGGATATTTTTTTGCTACACGTTCTTCTGCAATTAATTGTCTTGATTTCTTAGGTGTAAATCTCTTAAGACCAGATCTTTTAGGTCTTCTACCTGCTAGATCATGAGCTCGCTCTCGACCACCTTTAGGCACACGCACTCTTGCCATAACAATACCTTGTTTAGCTTTGTATCCAAGAGTTCTAGCTTTATCTATCCTAGTTGGTTTTTCCACCCTTAGAACAGCAGGCTCACGCCTAAATTTAATTAATCTCTGCTGCCATAAAGCACCAAGATTTTTTTTTGGTTGTTTCCATGTTTCATTTATATATTTATAAAGTCCCATCAAATTCGCCTCCATTTTTACGAATCTAATCCCGTTCAGCAAACCTTTTTAAAGGCGGCTATAAGCCATGCCACATACTAGGAGCTTCTCAGAAATTTGAGAATAACTATTATTTGTTATAATAACAATTTTATAAAGGTTTGGGATAAACCATAGACTTTTAATGAAATTAGGTATTACATATTGATAAATAGTAAGATTTATAAAAGATTTCCTTAGTATTACACGCATGCATTCAGACGTTTTAGAGATATTAGGTATGATAAAAAGACCTCAAAGAGACGGAGTATTGTATTTATTTCCAGAATATGGACATCTTGAAGAGACACTTATGGATACAGCGTTAATAAAACCGAATACAAATACATCTTCAAGAAATACATATTTCATTAATCCGGAAACAGAATCACATTATATTGCAAAGATTGAAAGGGATGATACTACAGAAGTTAGGCAATGCTTTGGATACCCACAATTTAATCAATATAATATGACACTTATTGAAATTTGTATAGAAAGAATCTTATCTAAACTAATAAGCTTCGAAGATGACATAACTACAATTGAATTTGAAAAACCAATTGGATATTATGCTAATGATAAAATACGAACTGGCTTTTTCAAATATGAAAATAGGCCACAAATTACGTTTGAACAATTAAAACCACAATTTCAAGATATGACTCAAAAAATATTAAAACAAAAAAATGTTTTAAACAAGATAATAAATACAATAACATATACTAATGAATATATGCAAGCTATTGAAACATATAGACCATACAATTTTCTAGATATGATTACATCTTTGAATTCTATTGAATATAATGATAAAGAAGAATTGATTTTTCAAGATGATAAAAAACACACAACGTTTTTCTTTGATTTTGAATTCAGTAATATCAATATACCTACATATGAGATTGAAAAAATAATAGATCAAGATTTAATCGCAATGACGAAAAATCTTGAAAATATACAAAAATTAAATCAAGCTGGAAACGATATAGATGAACTTGTTTATGTTCGTAAATACATACTGTCTGAATTAGAACAAGCTAGTCCTATATTAAGCGACAGAGTTAAAACAGTACTTAAAGATACAGGTTATTTCGAAGGACATATTCATACATATGGACCTGGATTTGATATTGTAAAACAGATACCTACATTAAGCCCAGATAGTTTGATTATAGATTAAGACAATTTAAAAAAGACATTTTATACATAATTTTAAACATCACATTTTATCAAACATAACAAACATTTTAAAATTTAAAACATCAGTATCTTAATAGTGCTAGATATTTCTAAAATAGTGATGATAAATGAAAATAAATATACAAATTGATACAAATAATGCAATTAAAAAAGCACTTGCTGATGATAAAGTAAAAAGTCTTATTGCAGATGATAATAAATTCTTAAGTTCTGCATTCACAACAATTGATACAAACATAAACTCAATAGATAGTTGGATTATCAATTTGTTTGATAAAGAAACAAAAAATATAACAAGTATACATGTATCATATGATACAATTGATATTAAAGAACCATCACCAGTTGCAAATCTTAGTGAAATTGAATCAATTGATATTGATAAGATCTTGATAACTTGTGAAAAAGCAATTGAACTTGCAATCGCTGAAAATGAAAAAGTCAATGGTAAAATTCAAAATAGCAAAATATTTATTACACTACATAATAATCAAGACCATACTCGAGAATGTTGGACTATAAGCTTATTAGGTCTAAATCTTAATGCACACATAATTAAAATTGATGCATACGATGGCAAAATATTAAGTTCTAATGTGAAAAATCTTATGGATGGAAGTAAAGTAATTAATACAAAAAAATAGTTAAAATGTGATATAAATCGAGCCAAAAATAGAATACCACGAAATTCCAAGTGAATATAAGAAAATTGTAAGCTATACCTTTGGCCATGGCAGACCAAAAGTCTATATACAGGCAGCAATACATAGCAATGAAACTATTGGTTCTATCGTCCTTGAAAAACTTATTACGGAACTTAAAAAAGTTAAAGATATTAAAGGGACAATTACAATCGTACCTTTTGCAAACCCACTTAGTCTTGGGAAAAAACATCTTGGACAAAATATAGGTCGTCATGATATTGAAACTATGAAAAATTGGAATCGGGGATTTCCAGGAAACAAAAGAGGCGATATTGTTGAAAGACTTTGTTTCGCACTCAATGACATGTTTCACGATGCAGACTATGTATTTGATCTCCACAATATGAACGTGTGGAAATCTGTTATATATAGCATTAATACAAAAATAGATGATATAACAAAAAATATGGGTATGAAATACATTGAGATAAGTAACAATTCACCAAAAAATTGTCTCAGATATATATGTAATGAAAATGGCACGTGGTGTACAACCTATGAACTTGGAAACCCTTATTTTGTAAACCCTGAAGACTATGAAGTTATCAAAAATTCAATATTAAGTACACTAACCACAATTGGCTGTATAACTCAATATGAAATTATGAAAAGCCTATATTATTTCAAAAAAGAAGATAAACGATCACTTTTCTCAAAAAATAAAGCTTTTGTTTTCCTACCAACACCACCAAAAACGGTTAAAAAAGGTGAATTAATATACAAACAAGTAACAGGAGAACAAGAAAAAAATATATATTCAAAAGACCATAACCTACTTTTAAGATCTAAACTTGTACATTTCAGTCCGAAAGATGAAGTTCTTATTGATATGATAAAGAAGACGAAACTTAACAGGTTGTATTAAATATAAAAATTTAGTCTTTTATAAGGATATAAAGGTGTTTTTACAAAAGATATATATACGTTACGGTTCTAAATTAATGTATGGAAAACACTACAGATGCAAATATGATTTATTCTGGAATCGTTTCTCTATTTCTAATAATGCTAGTAGTTATTCTGGTGCTGTAATTCGCACAAGAATTCGTTACATATTTCTGTACATAACAAAAATATAATATTTTTCTGAAATTTCTTGTGCTTTCAAAAGGTAGCTTTAGGTATATAAATTTAAAGGGTATTAAAACATTATAATTGAAAAAAAATATGGAGATTTTATTAGTATCAAAAATGGTAAAAATGCAATAATGCTTGATTATTACGAATTTGAACTTTTAGTATCAAAATACCTTGAAATGTTTGAATTTAATAATGAGCCACGTAGATGTGCTTATGACCTTTTGAACTATGATTATAAAATCTGCGAAAATGTGACATACCGTGATAGAGAAGCTCTTATGATTATTGAAAAAAATATGAGAAAACGTGGTAATAATGGTATTGTTGAGTCGTTGGGACATGTTACAATTGCAAAAACTGATTTTGATGATGTGCTTTCGAAACTAGGTTATACTAAAAAAATGGAAATTATTAAACCATCTAAAATATATCAGATAGGAATTGAACCATGAAAACAAAATAACAATTTTTAACTTTATCAGCACAATATCTTATAATGCAAGGAATGATGTGTGTAAGGTGTAAAGGAAAAGGGCTCTGTGGTAGAAACAACTGTCAGATACTTGAAAAAACTAAAGCCTTAAAGACAATTACAGCACACATAAAAAAAGATTTTTCTGGTGTATCACCACCATCTATTTTTGTTGGAAGAATAGGATACCCAGATGTGTTTATGGGAACACTTGCACCTGTTGATGAGAAATACATAAATATTTGTGATGATGTCAAAGGCTGGTTTAAAAATAATATAAATATTGATGATATCGTAAACATAAGAAGCCAAATGATAAATTCAAGAGCAAAAGTAAATGTTAAAAATACAAATAGATTCAAAAATGATATGCAAGAAATTGCAGCATCAAACAAACCAATTGAAATTGAGGCAAGCTATAAAAAACCGCTTAATGTAACAATAAATTTGTATGAAAGAACGGCACCAGTTGGTCCAATTGGTGATCTTGAGAAATTCACAGTTTGCCAAAATATCAGCATATCTGGGAAAATTGATAAAATCATATCTGATACAGACCTTAAATCAATCTATTCGATAAATGAACTATACAAGAAAAAAATTGACGAAAACATAATTACAAAACTCTTTTCTTCAGGAACGCTTGGCGTACAAAAAGAAAGAAAACTTGTACCTACAAGATGGGCAATAACTGCTGTTGATGATATTTTAGGGAAAAAACTTATAGAAGATGTGAAAAAATTTGAGATTGTTGATGATTTCTATGTTTATTCAGCTGAATATCTTGGAAACCATTTTGAGATTATTTTAATACCTTCTATATGGCAATTTGAAAACATTGAAGTTACATATTCAAAAAGTTTCTGGAACCCAACGAATGACATTGTAATCTATGCAGATTATGAGAATTATACCGGTCGAAAAACGTATGCCTCTAATGTGACAGGTGCATATTATTCTGCAAGACTTGCCGTTCTTGAAAAACTATCAAAGGTCAAAAGACAAGCTTCAGTTCTTGTATTAAGAGAAATATATGATGATTACCACACACCTCTTGGAGTATGGATAATACGTGAAACAGTTAGAGATGCATTAAAAGGAAAACCTCTTAGATTCCAATCTTTTGAGGGTGTAAAAACATACTTAAAAACAAGATTGAAAACACCAATTGATGTATTTGTTAAAAAAAGTAAAGTCTTAAAAGAGTCAAAAGAACAGAAAAACCTTTTTGCATATTTAAAATGAAAAAAATCATAAAAAAAAGATATAATACAATATTATTATTTAAAATGATTCTTATAGTACATTAATTCGCAAAAATTGTGATAAATATGAGATTTAATTATAAAGCTGAAACTGTTGATGACAGAGTCAGCAAGATAAACATATTTATTAATCAGTATAGTACTATTTTGGAAATTAACACAGCTATTAGAGATAAAGCTTTAGAATTGATAGATTATCTAAAAAAAGACTATGATTACAAAGAATTCTTAACAAACACAAAAAAAAGTAGTGAAAGCTATGCCGCTGGAGCACTTCATGCAGCTGAAATATTACTTAAGGAAAATACAGATTATGATAACTCTTTAAGACATCTTTTGGAACAGAAATATAGAATCTGTAAAACATCAACTAAAATTCGCTCAAATTCAATACTGTTATTTTATAGCTCAAAAAGGATTAATAAAATTAAAAAACTTGCTAATATATATTCAGAAATCATTTCAGAAAATAATACAATTGGTGAAAAAATAGATGAAACTATAAATTGGCTTAAAATCTATAAGTTACCATATCTTGTAAAAAATAATTTTAATGAAGAAACAGTAGCTAGTGCAATTGTCAGTGCAGTTTTAAAATACAATAATATTCCTTTCGATATAGAACTGTTAGATATACCTGAAACTAATTTTGATTATAATATATTCCTAGAAATTATAACTATATTATAATTAAATCGTAATTTAATCAAAAAAATACTTTTTCTGCCAACAAACTATTATATTTTGCAAACATTGCCAAATTTATTGAAAAAACCACTAGAATTCTAAAAACAATACAGTTAAATGCCTTAAAAGATGCTGTTTTATTACTAAACACCTATTTGTATTTTAGGTGATTTGATTGAGAGACACAAAATTAGGTTTTATAACTAAATAAAATATGTCACGTGTTGTTGACTTTTATGAAATAACAATGTCAAATGGATATTTCCAAGAAAATATGCATGAAGATACTGTTACATTTGATCTTTTTGTGAGGAATCTTCCTAAAAACAGAGGATACCTTGTCTCAGCTGGACTTGAACAGGCATTATCCTATCTTGAAAACATGACGTTTTGTGAAGACGCGATAGAACAATTAAAAGATCTTCCAAATTATGATTTTAAAGATGATTTCCTTGATTATCTTGAAAAATTTGAATTCAAAGGCGATGTCTATGCAATAGGTGAAGGAAACTTAGTCTTTGGTCAAGAACCAATACTTAGAATTACTGCACCAAGAATAGATGCACAACTTGTAGAATCCTATCTACTTACAACGATAAATCACCAAACTATGATTGCTTCAAAAACGTCAAGGATTGTTCAGACTGCAGATAATAAAGTGGTAGTTGATTTTGGTTTAAGGCGAGCTCATGGACCCTATAGTAGTGTTTTAGGTTCAAGGGTAGCATATATAGCGGATGTCAAGCAACATCAAACATGTTTACAGCAGGTGAATTCGGCATACCACTCTCTGGAACTATGGCACATTCATGGGTAATTAGTTTTGATAGTGAGCTTGAATCTTTTCAAAAATATGCTAAAACATATCCAGACAACACAATAGCACTCATTGATACATATGATCCTGAAATAGGTGCACTAAATGCGTCAAAGCTCGGTGAAAAATTAAAGGATGTAAGACTTGATAGTGGAGACTTTGTAAAACTCTCAAAAAAAGTAAGAAAAATACTTGATTCAAATGGTGCAAGTCATGCGATAATAACTGCAAGTAATGATCTTAATTAATATAAGATTAATCAGCTGTTAAATGAAGGCACTCCAATTGATAGCTTTGGTGTTGGAACAGACATGATGGTGTCAAAAGATGTGCCAGAATTAAGCGGTGTGTATAAGCTTGTCGAAGATGTGGATAATAAAAGGGTAATCCAGTGCCTAAGATTAAGTTGAGTGAGGGCAAGATAACATACCCATGTAAAAAACAGGTGTTTAGGATTGAAGATGCAGACAGTATATATGTTAAAGATGTAAATGGCTCATAAAAATTGTCCGATATGTGGGGTGTATGCAGACAGTATATATGTTAAAGATGTAAATGGCTCTTGAATATGAAGATGTGAATGAGATGTATGACAATGCAAGACCTTTGCTTGTAAAGGTGATGGATAAAGGTCATAACATATCTGAAATACCCGAACTAAAAACAATACAGAATACATTACAGACTGAACTTTCAAGACTGACTGCTGAATATAAGACAATAAGAAATCCTAAAATATGTTGTTGAGATATCGCCAGAACTTAGAAATCTTGTGTTGGAACTTAAAGGATGAATCTTAAAGGATTCATCTTTTTTTATTTTTTTGTTAGATTTCTAAAATCAACTTATTTAAATTTTTGTCTCTAACTTTTAATTAAGGCTAAAGTAAAAACAAAATATACGGCAGTGGTTTAGTCTGGCTATGACATGGGCTTCCCACAACCGCATAATCGGTTGACGCTTAGGGCGACTGTACCTTTGGCACAGTCACCAACTCTTATCACAACGTGATAATTGATTAATGTTTAAAATGATTATGCGTTTGGAAATAGCCTATAACCCGGGTTCAAATCCCGGTTGCCGTACCAATTTTATAAATTACTTAAAAAAAGTATCTGATACGTTAGAATAAAATGCTTCTGAAGCTATTAAAGTTTCTACAGATTCGGGATGATTTTTGAGATATTGATTTAACCCGATACCAACTTCATAATATTTCTCACGAGGTTTCTGAAAAGGTGCTAAAAGCACATCAACTAATCCAAACCCTATTTCATGACGCCAAGTTCTCTTAGTTCTTCTTTGAGTTTCTCAACACCAGCTACAACCTGTTCAATTGATCTTGCACCTGTTATGACAATTTTTCCAGAACTAAATATTAAGAATACAACTTTTGGATCAAAGATTCTATGAACAACACCTGGAAATTGTTCAGGCTCATATTCACAGTCACTAAGCTTAAATACAATAGTGTTAAGTTCTAAATGTGATTTAAGATTTCCGGATGCTACAATGTTTACGATTTCCATATCAAGACGATCAGAAACATCTACACCAATATCTCTAAAATTCTGTAGAGCAATCTCAATTGCTTTTTTTGCATCTTCTTTAGATCTTGTTCCAGAACAGATTATTTTACCTGTACTAAATATCAGATTACTTGCTTTTGGTTCTTTAACACGATAAACAAGTCCAGGGAATGATTCCGGAGAATATTCTGCTTCAGAAAGCTCTGATGCAAGTGTTTCAAGAGCAAATTTTGTGTGTGTATCACAAGAAACAACAACATTTCTTATATTTATCTCATTTTCATCTAACTTTTTTTTAAGATTGAGGTTTGTATTATCAGCCATTTTAACACCATTTAATATCATTAAGTATAATAACAGATTTATCAATAAAACTATATATAATAATTATTCTTTTGATTCATATATATTTACAAGATTATTACCCCTTAAAAGAATAGACCCTAATTTTACAGTCTTATCTGTACTAATTTCTTCAGTCTCTTCTAAAAGAAGATTTAAGTTATAATCAAAGGCTTTCAAAACACCTATTATAGTTGTTCCATTTTTCATTTGAATCTCAACTTTCTTGTTATCAAATACAACAAGATTATCAAGAGGTCTTTTATCATCCATATAATCACGTATACTATTTATTTATAAAGACTTTATTCACCCTAAAACTATTTATATATATCAGTTATCAATTGCATAAAATATCAGATTAACAAAGTTTAACTGTAAATATTCAATACATATTAAAAACTTCTGCTACAAATTTATTTTAATCTGATAGTCCAATCATAATTTAAGCATAATAATAAAAGATTATAACGATTCAAGAAATATAGGTGTAATAATGGTCAAAGAAAAAAATCAGAATGAAAATAAAATACCTGAAGTCAATATAGGTGTCGTAGGACATGTTGATCATGGAAAAACAACACTTACAAGCACACTTACAGGAAAATTTACAGATGAACATTCTGAAGAATTAAAAAGAGGTATCACAATCAGACTAGGATACGCTGATATAGAAATTAGAAAATGTCCAAAATGTGAACCACACCTTGCAACAACACGTTTCAAAAAATGTTTCTTTTGTGGTAGCGATACAGAATATATAAGAACAGTATCTTTTGTAGATGTACCAGGTCATGAAACGCTTATGGCAACAGTTTTAACAGGAGCATCCTTAATGGATGGTGCAATACTTGTAATTGCTGCAAATGAACCATGCCCACAACCACAAACTGAAGAACATCTTGAGGCACTTAATATTTCAGGCATAAAAAACATAATTATTATACAAAATAAGATTGATCTTGTAAATGAAGAAGAAGCAAAAAAGAATTATAACGAGATTCAAAAATTAATTAAAGGCAGTGTTGCAGAAAATGCACCAATTATACCAATATCAGCTATACATGGATCTAATATAAGTATATTAATGGATGCAATAAATGATTTTATTAAAAAACCTGAAAGAGATACAAACAAAACACCTAGGATGCTTATTGTTCGAAGTTTTGATATCAATAAACCAGGAACAAAAATAAATAAACTTTCTGGAGGTATTATCGGTGGAAGTATCCTTGAAGGCGTATTAAAGAAAGGTGACGAAATTGAGATATTACCAGGTGTAAGTAAAGATAACAATAGATGGACACCGATACATACAAAAATAAAAACTATAAATCAAGGTGGTATCAATGTTGAAGAAGGTGTACCAGGTGGTCTTATAGCAATTGGTACAGATTTAGATTCATACTTAACAAAATCAGATAGTCTTGCTGGAAGTATAGCTGGTTATAATGAACAGTTACCAGAAGCAAAGGATGAGATAAAAGTTGAAGTTCATCAGATGAAAAGGATTGTCGGAACACAACAAGACGAACTTGAATCAAAACCAATTAAAGATAATGATGTTGTACTTATGAATGTAGGTTCACAAAGAACAGTTGGTATTTGTAAAAAAAGTGGAAATCCATCAATATTTAAATTAAGAAGACCCCTCTGCGTTATAAAAGATGATAAAATTGCACTTTCAATGCAAATCAATAATAGATGGCGTCTTATAGGATATGGACTTGTCAAAAATTAAAATTGTATTAAAAAGGATTTTAAAAATCCTATTTATAACAATTCAAGATTCAAATAAGAATTAACTGAATTTATTTTTTATATCATGTTTTGATAAACTAGTTACATAATCTAAAATATCATCTTGCTTTTTTAATTCCTTTGATATTAAGTTATCTAAAGTATACCCGTTTATAAAAAGATCCAAATTATTGCTTTTTAGATTGTCAAGAGATTTTAACATACAATTAACTCGTTTCGAGTTCATTACCGACCCAATAGATCTTTTATCTTCAAGTTCTTTCAAACAAACATATAGATACTGTGCAACACCTGAATATGTTATCGATAATTGTTCATAATAATCATGTTTTTTTGATAAAGATTTGACAAGATTTTCTTGTTCTATAGCACCATAAATAAAATTTGATTTTCTAGTCGTATTATCGCATATATTTGAAGATCTAATATATTTTGAATCTAAGACATCTGCATATTCAATAAAATTTAATCTCTTTTTTTCAGCATTTTGAATACTGTTTTCAAGACGTACGCACAGCTTTGAAGTAATAAATGTTGCATTTTGATAACGTTTTCGTTCTAAATCAAAATTATAAATAATATCATCATATGTAATATCTGTAATATCATTAATAGATAATAATCGTTTAAGATATTTTATAAGAGACATAAACACCACAGACACTACATAATTCATAAATACATAATTCATAAATACATAATTCATAAATACATAATTCATAAATACATAATTCATAAATACATAATTCATAAATACATAATTCATAAATACATAATTCATAAATACATAATTCATAAATACATAA
>JAHYJR010000004.1:65420-77599 GCA_019429005.1 Nanobdellati archaeon
TTCATAAATATCTAAATTACTGATAAATCCAACCCAAGACACAAAATAATATTATAAACCTAACATTGACATCCTTTCAATTGCGGTTAATGACTCAACTGAATTATTATAACTAGATAAGATTTCTTTTTGATTTGTCATCGTCTTTAAAAGTTCTTTTTCAAGTTCATTTGAAACATCTCTTACATATTCCTGTTCATGTACTAACAATTTTTTACTTAATGAAAAATCAATAAAATGAAGTAAAGTATCATATAACTTAGATATTTCTGAAATATCAGAATCGTTTAAAAGAGGATTTAAATTGATATTTGAATTAAGAATATCGTTTGATACAGATGATAAGTTCTCAAGACGTTTATTAATTCCTAAAAAAAGAGATGACATACTTTTAGGGATAACATTTATCTTAACAGATTCAGGAATACAATCAATAAAATTATCTAAATATTCTTCAGAATTAGATGATATAAAAAGAATGTTTTTAAGGTCATCATAATCTAATTTAAGTTGTGGTTTTCCAAAAAGATCAGAATAAATTTTTGATTTATTATATTCTAATTTAAAAGCTTTAACACCTGCACTAAAATTATATGAGTCAACATATTTGCTCGAATATGTATCAACAATATCAAGATATGTTGAAGGCGTCATCTTTATACTAAAACACTTAACCTTTTGAAAATCCTGTTTTGACATAAGATAATATTTAATAATTGATATGAAATAGACACTTAAACACCGTCAGTAATAAATTTAATTTGAAAGACCACCTATTGAAGTAAATAAAAGAAAATAGATTAATCTAAAGAAATTCTTTTACATTTCTAAATTTTGTTTTTGCAAATTGATTAAAATCAATACCTTTATCTTTACACATCTTCAGTGCATGCTTTACATGTGTACTTCCCAAAGGAAGCTTAAAACCAATTTCTTTTGAAAGAGACTCAATTTGCATCAATGCAAAATATCTTGCAATAATTGATGCTGCTGCAACTTCAATATATACAGATTCGGCACGAGTTATTGATATAATACCTTTTAACTTAATGTTACAACCAGGATATTTATCTATAACAATCGAATCTGCAGGTAAAAGAGTTGATAACACTTTTGTATGCATCTGATTTAAAAGAATTGTCTGACTAGAATACAGATTATACATAACGGGTGTACGTTCTTCAACTGAAAAATTATCAGTTCCAAGTAATTCCATAATCTCTTTTGCAAGTGACATTATTTGAATAGTTGAAAGTTTTTTTGAATCTTTTACGCCGAGATATTTAAGTTTAGAACGTAAAACGTTATCAGCTTTAACAGATGCAACAATAAGTCCTCCAAACGTATCACCTTTAAGACTTTCATCTGAACCTACGCGCACACAATCAGAATCCTTAATAAGTGGTTTAGTTTCAACATTACTTATTTTTAAAACAGATTTTTTCATAAATTTATTCAAACTCATATTTTGATTCATATTAATATCCCCATTTGTATATTTATTTTTATCAATATCTAAAATTTTATTATTTGAAACTATGTTTTTTGAAATCAAATTATGTATAAGTTCAGAATCTCGATTTTCTCCCTGAATAAGACATTTTCCTGATGAATAAAGCACAACAGTACAAAAACCCCTAAGACGACGCTCTTCATACTGAGTTTTTGGTATAATATCAATAAAACCATGCTCAAGAAGAATATCTAATTCAGAATATTTCATTTTAATTGCCACACTCTCAATTATATTTAGATAACGTAATTTATATATATAAACCAGAACCAAACTCTATTAAGGTTATAATTATGACATATAATTTATTTGATTTATTTCGTAAGAAAAAAGTAAATACAGAACAAGATACTTTAGAAAGTTTAAATAAAACATCTTGTGAAAATATTGATGAAAATCAAAATAAAAGAGAAAATGAGGTAAAGGACATCAAACAACTCACATCAGAAATTGATATCATTATCAATACTCTTGAAAAAGATCTCAATGAAAAAAAAGATATTAATAAAATTAATAAAATGGATATTAAAGAGATTAATCAAAAAGAATTAAAAACGATTGAAAATAAAAATACGGATAAAGAGCTCAAAACTAAATTAAATGATAAACCTAAAACGGATAATATAAAAATAATTAAAAAAACGCCACAACAATCATCTGAGATAAAAAACACGAAAAAAACAAAAAAAAATATAATATCAGTATTATTTAAAGAAAAAAAATAGAATCACAATTTAAATAAAAACGTAAAAATAGGTTTTTAATAATACAAAATAATCTGTAAAATATAATTAAAAATACTATAATACATTAATTCTTAACAATTATTAAGCAATAGAGATTTAAAACTGTGCTAATAAAAATAAGTATGTTTGATAAGGACCTTTGTTTAAAAATGAGACAACAAGGATATGCAATTGAAGATATAGCACGAAAATGTAAAGCACTTGATACTGAAGTATATGATTTCTTAAAAAGTAGTTTAGGAGATAAATTCCTTGAACTTAATTTAAATTTTGATGAGAACGAAATAAGAGTTCAAGACATTTTATTTAGCAGATTAGGTGAACTAGTATCTGAATATTATCCAGATTATAAATTCCCAGTTACAAAAGAAAAATACTTAATAATAACAAAAGATGTTATTGGTACAAATAATATTGGTATAAATATTAGGGCAACATATTACGATTCTGTTATAAAAAGTCTTTGGGTTTATAAAAAATATAATCTTAAAGTCGATAAATTATACATTATAATAGTATCAAGAAGATTAACTGGTGAAAAAATAAAAGCAATGCAAGAAAACGAAAATAAACCCGAAAATGTAATCCTCATTGATTACAGAAACAAAGAAGATATAATTGCATTCTATAATAAGTTATGGGCTAAATTAAAAGCCTAATTTAATTTTTTATAAAAAATAATCTTAATAGTAATTTTTTATTTAACTAAATTTTAAGATCATGTTAAGATTCTTAAAAAAAATAGTTATTATCTTACGATAATAATATTAAATACAACCAGATTAAGTATATATAGATTCTTAAGATTCCCACATCATATTAAATGTACTATTTGCAAAATTATTTGCAAAATGTGGTGATGCACTCCAGAAAGATACTTCTTGACTTGGATGTGTTACAGAATCATCTGTAAGACCTAAAACAACATGATTACCATCAATAATTGCCATTTTACCAATAGGTGAACCGTCAGAAACATTCAAATCTTTTAAATCAACAAATTCTTTCAAAGATTTAATCTCATCTTTATTTGATTCGCTATGAGGTGCAAGAAGTCTTATTTTTATTCCATTATCTTTAGCTTTTCTTAAAATAGATGCATGTTTTGAAAAAAGATCTTTTACACCAGTTTCTGTTGTAACTAAATCAATCGTTTTTGAAGCACCCTTAAATAAATTTGAAATATGAAGATTTACAGAATGTTCTCCTTTAAATGAACCTGAAAGATCCGATAAATTCACAAGAGACATACCTTTACTATAAAGATTATCAAGTTCTCCCAAGGAATTACTTTTACTAAATTTGTCTATTCTTAATAAATCTAAACTAAAAGTGTTTTTAAGCACATTTTTTGATTTATTAAGTGCTTCAGATGGTGCAACTGCAATGTATTTAAGAGGTTTTGAATTTTGTATTATAACAAATCCT
Source organism: Nanobdellati archaeon (assembly GCA_019429005.1). Classification (GTDB taxonomy): domain Archaea; phylum EX4484-52; class EX4484-52; order EX4484-52; family GLR71; genus JAHYJR01. The sequence goes on from JAHYJR010000004.1 coordinate 69,108, forward strand.
TTTTCTGAAAGACTTTCAAGAACATCATATGCACGGGATCTTGGAACAGACGCAAGTTCACTTAATTCACCTACTGTTGCTGTACTTCTTGCTATAAGAGAAACATAAAGTTTACGCTCATAAAGATTTAAGCCAATAGACTTTAAACCATCAAATGCTTCTTGGCTAATCATAATAATCACGATATATATATATATATTATACTTATTCAGAGTAGTATAAATAGGTTTCTATAAACTCTTAGATTTTACCGCAAGACAGTAAAAAATAGATACAAATTACAACATTTATAATTTAACTGAGTTTATATTTTGTGACATTTAATTATATAAAGATTTCTATTGCAATTGAATATTTAACGATTTCCACGTTGCTCGATAAATAAAGATGAGACTTTATTAATATCAGAGATATCTTCAGGAGATCTATCAGATCTCAATACTACAAGCCGTGGAAACCTAAGTGCAAAACCAGATGTATATGTTGTTGATTTTTGTACCTCTTCATATGCAACTTCTACAACAACAGATGGTTTAAATGTAACTTTTTTTCCTTCCTCCTTTAGAACTAAAGGTGTTAACAATTCTGTCAGTTCTTTGAAAGATGTTTTATCAGTTTCAAGTTTTTCATTTATACCAGTACCCATCTTTCCAATTGATAAGAATTCACCTGTATCTACATCATGACATGCAAGCTCAAAACTACTAAACCATGCAGACCTTTTACCTTCACCATATTCCGCACTAATAATTACAAGATCAAGTGTTTCCATTATAGGCTTTATTTTAACACCATAACCAATACGGCTTCCTGGTTTGTATGGTGCCTCAAGATTTTTCATCATAATCCCTTCATTACCAAGTGCAAGTGCGTTCTCATAAAATTTATTAGTTTCATCAACAGAAGATGTAATCATTTGAGTTGCAAAAAGTACCTTATTTGGAATTTCAGTTATAATAGATTCAATCAGTTTCCTACGATTCATAAAAGGCATATCTAACAAACTTACATTGCCAATCTTCAAAGCATCAAATATGTTAACAATAACAGGGATTTCTTTAGACATCGCAACAATATCATATTTCCGCCGTATCCGTCTTGAAACATTTTGAAACGAAAGCCATTTACCCGTATTAGGATCAAAACCAATTACTTCTGCATCTAAAATATAATTTTTACAAGAAGTTGCAGACATAATAGCTTCAACAACATCAGGAAATTGTTCAGTAACATCATCTAAACGTCTTGTAAAAAGCTTTATTACACCATCATGACAATGAAGCTGCATCCTAAAACCATCATATTTATACTCTAAAGCGGCAGGTTTTCCAACAGTATTAAACGCATCATCAAAACCTTTTGCTTTCGTATAAAGCATTACTTTAATAGGTCGTAAAGGATCAATATTTAAGTTTTTAAGTCCGATGAGACCTTCCATTGCAGAAACAGTACAGACTTTTGAAAAATCATTAGTAATACTATGTGCACGTTCAATAACACTAATAATATTATTTTTCAAATCATTTCCAAAAAGGGGATTATAAACAAGTACAAAATCAATTCCAGATTCTTTTTTCCATAAAGATAAGGATTCTATTTTATCTTTTTCAAGAACATATACAGTATTTGAACCCTCAAAAATAGAAAATAATTTATCATATTTTTCAGTGAGGATTTTTTGAAATTTAGCATCAACTACAATGTGTTTACCTGTAGTGTTTTCTAAAAAAGTATTAATACGTTTTTCAGTTCCACCATTTTGTTGAAGTAAAGCATACCATAACACAGAGGAAAAGAATGCTTTTGCGATAGCATCACGCATTATACCTTCAGCAACACCTATACGCAGTTCACCTATAACCGTACGCACAATATAACGTGCTTCAATAGGTTTTGCAGACACTAAAAGTTCTGAAATTTGAAGTATTTTTTTTTCTTGTGAACGATTTCCACTAAATTTAGGTATGTTTTTAAAATTTGAAAAGACCTTATCCATTGAAAGCGAAATACGACCAAACAACGTTTTTTGCTTATTTTCACTACATAATTTTTCAGCAACAAGTCCAAGATCACCTAACTGTTTCCAATCTTCAACAATTAAATCTGAAGATATACCATAAGCTTTAGATATAGCTTTTACAATAATCTGGGATGCAACACCAAGTTCTTCATTTGACCATTCGGGAAAAACACGACCCATAGAAAGAAGTGTTAAAATATCAAGGTCATCATAATTAGAAGATTCTAATAAATCTGAAAGTATCTCAGCTTTTTTTATTTTTAATGTTGTTGATTCAAGAGAATCATAACATTCTGCAAGTTTAAGATATTTCATAATAAGTATTTTATGAGGAATAAATATAAATTATTGTGAAATTAGTGATTTACAAAAAAAATATTTAAAAAATGGATAGTCTATTTATTAGACCATCCGTATACCAAGAGAATTACCTAAATCTTTATCATCAACCATTTCCTGTGGACCAAGAATATATTGTGAATGAACACCAGTTATAATTGTTATAACACGGATTCGTCCTCTAAGATTTTCATCAATCCTTGCACCCCAAATTGTCTGTGCATCAGAATCTAAATGTTTTGATACAAATTGACCAATTTCATTAATTTCATTCAATTTAAGATCAGGTCCACCAGTTATATGTACAAGTGCACCTGTAGCACCATGGAAATCAACATCTAAAAGTGGATTTGACATAGCTTCCTCAACTGCTTCTCTTGCCCTTGCAGCAGTTGATGATTCACCGACACCGACAACAGCAACACCGCCATTACTCATAACCGCTTTAACATCAGCATAATCAAGATTTACAAGAGATGGTGTTGATATTGTTTCACTGATACCTTTTATCATAGTAACTATAATTTCATCTGCAACAGCAAATGCTTGTTGAAGTGGCATTTCACCTGCAATCTCAAGAAGTTTATCATTCTCAATAACTATAACAGTATCGCATACTTGACGTAATTTTGCAAGACCTTCTTCTGCTTTAGAAATCCTACTACCTTCGATTTTAAAAGGCATTGTAACAACACCTATAACTATAGAGTTTAAAGATTTTGCTATTTTTGCAACAACAGGAGCAGCACCAGTACCAGTTCCACCACCCATCCCAGCTATAACAAACATCATATCACAGCCTTCAATAGATTTCTTGATTTCTTGTCCAGATTCTTCTGCAGCTTGCTTACCTTTAGATGGATAACCACCAGCACCAAGACCTCGTGTTATTTCTTTTCCAATCAATATCCTTTTATTAGCATAAACAGTTTCAAGATGTTTCTTATCAGTATTTACAGCAATAGTTATAGCACCAGCCACACCCATCTTATGTAATCTACTTACACTATTATTACCTGCACCACCACAACCTACTACAACTATTTTTGCATCGTTAAGATCCTCAAAACCTGTATCTATTGATTCTTGAGGAGGCATCTGCTTTGGTTGTTCTTGTTGAACAGGTTGTGAATTATATTGTTGTGGCTGTTCAGATACATGAGATCTAGGTTGAAATGTCTGATTTGAAGAATTATCATAAGTATTGTTATTATTATCTTGTTCTAAACTTCTATTATTATTATTATTATTATTATTATTATTATCAAATTGATTATTATCAGATTCTGAGGAAGGTGAAAATAATGAAGGTTTTGCAGTTACAACATTTTTTTCGACCATATTAGCCATAGTATTAGACATACTATTTCTCTCATTATTAACAATATCAGATTGTCCTATCCGCTCAATCGCATTTTTCAAAAAAGATTCCATATAGATCACATAATAATAATTTTTAATATAAATAAACCGTAACAGATATATACTATATCTATATTAAATAATAGCACAATATAGCTTATAAATATTTCGGTTTTTTAAAGAAAAATGAAAAAAGGAGGAATTGGGCAAAAGCCCAAATCAACGCATAACTTTGATACCAAGAGTATCTCTCAAACTTGTAACTTCTGCCCTACTAGATTTATCTATAGAAGGACCAACAATATACTCTGAAGTGACACCAGTTATTATCGTGATAACCCTAATCATACCTTGAAGCGTATTATCAATTCTGGCACCCCAAATTGTCTGTGCATTAGAATCTAAATGTTTTGATACAAATTCACCAATCTCATTGATCTCATTCAATTTCATATCAGGTCCACCAGTTATATGTATAAGTGCACCAGTTGCACCTTTAAAATCAACATCTAAAAGGGGATTAGACATAGCTTCCTCAACAGCTTCCCTAGCTCTTGAAGCACTTTTAGATTCACCTACACCAACTACAGCAAGACCACCATTACACATGATAGATTGCACATCAGCATAATCAAGATTTACAAGAGAAGGTGTTGATATTGTCTCAGTAATACCTTTTATCATTGTCATTACAATCTCATCTGCAACAGCAAATGCCTGATTAAGAGGAAGTTCTCCTGCAATTTCAAGAAGTTTATCATTTTCAATAACTATAACAGTATCACAATTTTGTTTTAATTTAGCAAGCCCTTCTTCAGCTTTTGATATACGGCCACCTTCTATTTTGAAAGGCATTGTAACAACAGCAATAACGATAGAACCTTGAGCTTTTGCAAGCTTTGCAACAACAGGAGCAGAGCCAGTTCCAGTTCCACCACCCAATCCAGCAACTATAAATACGAGATCATTTCCAGATAATGCACTTTTTAATTCGTTTGAAGATTCTTCTGCAGCATCTTTACCAACAGTAGGATAACCACCAGCACCAAGACCTCGTGTTATATCACGACCTAAAAGTATCTTCTTATCAGCATTAACTGAATTAAGATGTACTTTATCAGTATTTATTACGATTGTTGTAGCACCATCAATACCCATCTGCTGTAACCTATTCACGCCATTATTACCAGCACCACCACAGCCGATAACACAGATTTTTGCATCTTTTACATCTACAAAATCACAATTATCTATTGTCCCCTGAAAATCTCCTTGGATTGCTTCAGGATTTTTTATAGAACCGCCCATTTGAGCGGATTCCATAGCAACATTTTCAAAAATATGTTTCAATTAAATCATTCCTCCATTATAATTTTTGCGAATTACGCGAATAGTTATATACAATTGTATAAAATTATATTTATATAGTTATATATCCACCAATATATAATATACATTATATATATTCCACTACCGAAACATATAATTGTATAGTCGGGCAATTCATTTATTACGAGATGTTTGCCCAATATCTTGGAAAAGTAATATTATAAATACTAAAAGAATGAGTACAATACACACACACAAATTAAGTTCAATATTTAAACATTAGCCCAATAATGATTATTCCCCAATAATCAATTATTTTATGTTTAAACGAAATTTAAGTTTAAGTTCTACTAGTTTTTATTTTGTTTATATCTTATATATAGATTATTATTCAAGTAAATAGATATCTTAATATATAAGATTTAGAAATGATTTGATTAAACCCTAAAATTAAGTACCCATTATAATTCAAAACAAACAAATTCAAAATAAAACGAATTCTTAGAAGCCATTATTATTCATAAATAATATATTTAATAATTATAAATAACTGTATCAGAATAATAAGTACAAATCTAAAAAAATAATAAGTACAAATCTAAAAAAATGAACTATAGGAGAATATTAAATAAATACTATAAACACTAAATTAAAACAAAAAATACGAATATTTAAATAAATTATAACCAAAATTAAAATCAAGTGATTCAAATGATAGATATAGACAAGATCTCAAAAATTGCAAGGATTACACTTTCTGAAAAAGAAAAAGAAAACTTTTCAAAAGATCTTGAAGATGTACTTTTATGGCTTAAAGATTTAGATAAAATCAAAGTTACAAAAGATATAGAACCCACATTCCAACCGATAGAAACCAAAAATGTGACTAGAGAGGATATAGTAGAACCAAGCCTTGAACAAGAACTTGCACTTTCTAATACTGAAAATAAAGAAAATGGTTATTTTAAAGGCCCTCAATCAATGTAAGTTTTAAATTACAACAATATAAATAAACTATAATAAGTACAATAATAATTACAATACAGGTTTTAATATGAACTACAAAGATATGCAAGTTAAACAATTTATTGAAGAATCTTCAAAAGGTAATATAGATATTGAGGATTATCATGCAAAAATCTTTGAAAGTATTGAAAAAATACAGAAAAAATATAATTATTTTGTTACAATACCAAAAAGAGAAAGTTTAAAGCAAGCTAAAGCTATGAATAAAAACAAAACAAAAGATAAATTAGCAGGATTAGCAGTATCATCTAAAGATTGCCTTTGCACAAAGGGTATTGAAACAACAGCAGGATCAAAAATATTGAAAGGTTACATACCACCATATGACGCAACCGTAATAAAAAATATAAAAGATGATAATGGTATAATCATAGGTAAAACAGTCATGGACGAATTTGGTTTTGGAACATTCTGTACAAATTCAGCTTATGGCATACCTAAAAATCCGATTGAAATAGATAGATGCTGCGGTGGTAGTTCTGGTGGTGCGGGAGGTCTAACTACAGCAATCAATATACCACATATTGCTATAGGTGAATCCACAGGTGGATCTATAAGCTGCCCTGCAGCATATTGTGGAGTAGTAGGATTGACACCAACATACGGATTAGTATCAAGATATGGACATATAGATTATGCAAACAGCCTAGATAAAATAGGCACACTAGGTAAAAGTGTATATGATACAGCACTCATGTTATCAACAATTGCAGGTCCAGACCCAAAAGAACCAACAACAATTAATACAAAACCTACAGACTATACAAAAAATATAGGTCAATCTATAAAAGGTCTGAAAATTGGGATACCAAAAGAATATTTCAATGGAATTGATAAAGATGTTGAAAAAGTAATTCGTAAAGCAATAGATCGATTTTCCGAATTGGGTGCAAAAAGTCAAGAGATTTCACTTAAAACAACAGAATACGTACTTCCAACATACTACGTTATCGCAACAGCAGAAGCGTCAACAAACCTTGCAAGATATTGCGGTATGAGGTATGGTGCAACTGAAGAAATCAAAGGAAAATTCAATGGTTATTTTTCGACTGTTAGAGGAAAATATTTTTCAGATGAAGCTAAAAGAAGAATACTCCTTGGAACATATACAAGAATGGCAGGCTATAGAGACCAATATTACCTGAAAGCTATGAAAGTTAGAACAATGATAATAAACGATTTCAAGAAAACATTTAACACATTTGATGCTATTGTCGCACCAACAATGCCAAACATCGCACCTAAATTCAAAGACATTGATAAATTGAGCCCAATTGAAACATATGCAATGGACAACCTCACAGTTGGACCAAATCTTGCAGGAATACCAATGATATCAATCCCATGCGGAACTGTGAAAGGTATGCCTGTTGGGATACATATACTTGCAGACCATCTTAAAGAAGATAAGATGTTAAAGGTTGCAAGTGCACTTGAAAAGGTACTCAAGTAGGATTATTTGAAACGTTTTTTGCAAGAGGCTATGTGTTTAGGGATTCCATCATTTTTTTTTGAAGAATTATCTTTAGTATAAGTATATACTTTTTCAACATAAGCTTTTATCAAAGCATTTTCTTCAGAAGTCAAATGTGAAAATATATTATTAATCATATTTACAGTATCTTTAGATTCGTTTATAAAACCTTCACCAGGATAACTATCCATTTCATAATAAACAGAAATAGAACCATCTTCTGAAAGACCACCATCATCAATACCTACATAATTTTAAAGAGACGCTAATATAGTATCAATATCATCACAGATATCAAATCTTTTTTTGAAGCCTCTTTAACTTTTTTATATAACCTAGTACGGCTAATAAGTTCAAGACCTACACGTTTACTAGCTAAGGGATTATTAAGTAAATTAACACTAGGAATAAACTCAGGAAAATAAAAAACACAATCTTTTGAGATATTACCATAGTCAGCTTTAAACAAATGACTAACTGCCTGATCAACCAAAATAAAACCAATTGATTTATCATCTTTCAATATATCAAAACCATCACGATTTGTTGTAATAACAGACATACCATCAACATCATGTTCAAGATATTCATGATTAAAATCTAAATCAGATAATATATACTTATCAGCTTTAACAAGCCCAGATAAATGATTAACTTTATCTAAAGAAGGACCACTATCAATATATATTGCAGTCTTACCCTTATCTAAAACATAAAGATTATTACATTTTTTAACAGATTCTTTAATAGAGATATTTTTAGAATAACTTTTAGTAGGTTCACCAATAATAATAATAATAATAATAATAACTAACAATAACTAACAATAACTAACAATAACTAACAATAACTAACAATAACTAACAATAACTAACAATAACTAACAATAACTAACAATAACTAACAATAACTAACAATAACTAACAATAACTAACAATAACT